>PLMS01000122.1 GCA_003142575.1 Ignavibacteriota bacterium | reverse complement strand
ATGGAACCAAAAATATCCATATACCTTTAGTTGGATGGGACGACCTATCATTCAATTACCCGAGGATATGATTCGCATCCAGGAGGTGATTTACCGCATCAAACCGGATGTGATCATTGAGACTGGTATTGCGCATGGCGGCTCCCTGATTTATTACGCCAGCCTATGCAAAGCGATGGGAAAAGGAAGAGTTATTGGAATCGATATCGAAATTCGTCCACACAACGCCCAAGCAATTAAAGCACATGAATTATTTGAATTTCTTACTCTTGTCGAGGGAAGTTCAACCGATCCTGAGATTGTTGCGAGAGTGAAGAGTATGGTCAAGCCCGAAGAAACCGTTTTGGTGATTCTCGACTCCAACCATACAAAGCAGCATGTCGCTGACGAACTTAATGCGTATTATACTCTTGTCACTCCCAATTCATATATTGTTGCAACAGATGGCAGCATGCTCGATTTATTTGATGTACCGCGAGGAAAACCAGATTGGAAATGGAATAACCCTACCGCTGCTGCTGCCGAATTCCAGCACAACCATCCTGAGTTTATTATAGAACAACCTCAGTGGCCTTTTAATGAAAGCGAACTTTCGCTCAATATTACTCATTGGCCGGGCGCCTGGCTGAAGAAGAAATAACGCTTCATGTCTTCAATAAAAAAAAATGTCGTCGCAAATTTTGCCGGGAGTGCCTGGACCGGCCTGATGGGAGTGATCTTTGTTCCCCTTTACATCCGGTTGATGGGTGTAGAGTCCTATGGAGTTATCGGAATTTTCGCCTCTCTTCAGGCAATGTTCGCGGTGCTCGATCTTGGTTTGTCACAAGCCCTTGCAAGAGAAATGGCACGTCTTTCCGTAGATCAGAAAAACACAAACCGCATGGCGGATACGGCACGCACATTGGAAATTATTTATTGGGGAATTGCTTTGGTCGTCGTTGGCGTCATCTCATTGGCGTCACATTTCATCGCTTATCATTGGTTGAATCCGGAAAAATTATCCCGGGACTTCCTTCAGGAAGTCCTCTGGATTATGGCACTGGTCGTGGGCTTGCGTTGGCCTGTGTCGTTGTATATAGGGGGCCTCAATGGTTTACAGCGTCAAGTCCTCGTGAATTCGCTCCTCGCAATTTTTGCGACATTGCAAGGAGCGGGCGCACTTGCGGTGCTATGGTTGATACAACCAACGATCCAAGCTTTTTTTTTCTGGCAGGCACTGATGGCGCTGGCTCAAGTGATCGTGTTGAGGATTGCATTGTGGCGGAACCTTTCTTCTGAACGGAAAGGAATGTTTCGCAGAGATGTGCTGAAGGAAATCTGGCGGTTCGCAGCGGGCATGACCGGTATCTCTCTTGTATCAACGATTCTGATGCAAACGGATAAAATCTTGCTCAGCAAACTGCTTTCTCTCTCTGACTTCGGGTACTATACCTTCGCTGCAACGGTGGCGGCAGTACTGTACAGACTCATTGCACCGGTGTTCACAGCGTACTATCCCCGTTTGACTGAGTTGGTTTCCAAAAATGATCAGAATGGCCTCGTGCAAACGTATCATCAAGGCTGCCAATTAATGGCGGTTGTCATTCTTCCATCAGCGCTTACTCTCGCTTTCTTTTCTAAAGAAGTGCTTAGCTTGTGGGTAAGGGATCCCGGAGTTATTGCCCATGCAAGTTTATTGGTGAGTTTGTTGGTGATCGGCAATACTCTGCATGGCTTTATGCATCTGCCCTATGCATTACAACTCGCGCATGGATGGACAAAGCTTTCTTTTTCTACGAATCTGGTTGCCGTAATTTTCTTAGCCCCTGCGATCTATTTCGCAACGATGGCTTGGGGTGCTGTGGGAGCTGCCAGCATGTGGATTGTTCTGAATGTAGGATATCTCCTTATCGTTATTCAGCTCATGCATCTCCGGTTATTGAAACATGAAAAATGGTCATGGTATCGCAATGATGTAGGTAAGCCGCTGGCGATTACTCTGGCTGTCACTGGTGTAGGGCGATTGATCATGGGGGATGGTTTGGAAGATATTCTAAAATTCGTGATATTAATGATTGTGTTTGGAGCGGCAACGTTGGGTACAGTTATGGTAACAACGTCGTTACGTGATACATTTAAATTTCGCCGGATTTTATGATCGATTATAAATTATAACGATGGAAACCATCAGACATACTTACTAAACAATGAGCGAGAGTAATAAATACACTGTCATTATTCCAACGCGAGAAAGAGCTGAGACGCTGCATTATACCCTCCGCACGGTCGTGGAGCAGGAGTATGCCAACCTTACTATCATCGTAAGCGATAATTTCAGTCAGGACAACACACAAGAGGTTGTCGCATCTTTTCCAGACCCTCGGATTCAATATCTCAACATCGGCAAACGTGTGAGTATGTCGGAGAATTTCGAATTTGGTCTGAATCATGTCAGTGAAGGTTTTGTCTTATTTCTCGGCGATGATGACGGACTACTTCCTGGTGCAATTCAGAGAGTAAACAAGATTGTTGAAGAGACTGGCATGCGCGCAGTTACTTCTGGCATTGCACAGTATGTTTGGCCGAACCATCCCGATGAGCGTTCACGAAATAAAATGTCATGGTCCATTCGGGATGATGTTGAAATTCGGCGTTCCTCTGAATGGATGAGGAACGTTCTGAGTTTTAGATCGCTGTATACATTCGATCTTCCAGGACTGTATTGCGGTTTTGTCCATATTGATGTGATCGGCTCCATGAAAAAAGATGGTGTGTTTTTCCTATCACAAACGCCCGATGCCTATTCGGCGTTTGCCTGTGCCGTTGCACTTGACACGTATGCTTTTTCACACCGACCATTTGCAATTCATGGTGCCTCGGGACGCAGTAATGGTGCTTCCTATTTTCATAAACAGGACAAATCAGAATCGAAAAAATTCTTTCAAGAAAATACAATTCCATTTCACCCCATGCTTAGGGTCTGTCCCTCCTACCGTGTGATAGCGTCTGAATCGTTTCTGCAGCTGAGAGATGCGTTTCCAGAGAAAACAAGCTCATACAAATTTGATTTGAATGCACTCTTATCTGCAGCATTAAGCGAACGCAATGAATACTCTCGCACGGCGATTGACCAAGCCGTTATGGAAATGGCTGCTCTGAACAAATTGAATGTAAACCATATTTATCGGCAAGGAAGAAGGATCGTGCCAAGAATTCAGAGATATCTCTTTGAACTCTCTAAATTGTTTCCATTGCGTGCGGCATATTCCGGTATTCCCGATTCGTCCATTATTGGTGTCTCCAATGTCTATGAGGCAGCAAAGACGATGGTTGTTTTTTGGGGAATTAACGACGGTGTCATTATAACACGCTATCGATCTTATTTGAAACGGTTTATGAGTTTGTTTAAAAAGTCGTAAGGTTTGCTCTCCGGGATTTTATGTAAGGCAGTCCAGAAGATATTTCCCGATATAATTTTATTCGTCAGTATGGATGTTTATTAAATATGGCAGCTCAACCATTTACTACTCCTGTACTTTTCCTCATCTTTAATCGTCCGGACACAACTGAAAAAGTGTTTCAAAGGATTCGGGATATTCAACCGCGCCGGCTCTTCGTATCAGCAGATGGACCACGTCAACACAAAATGGGTGAAGACCGGCTATGTGCCGAGACACGAAAGATTGTTGAAAAAGTAGATTGGAAATGTGAACTCCAGACAAACTTTTCGAAAAAAAACTTAGGATGTCGAATAGGTGTCAGCTCCGGCATCGACTGGTTCTTTCGTCACGTAGCCGAAGGAATTATTCTTGAAGATGATTGTCTTCCGGATATTTCTTTCTTTCGTTTCTGTGAAACTCTCCTTGAGTATTATAGAAACGACGAGAGAATAATGCACATCGGTGGTGCTAATTTTCAAGATGGAAATACACGCGGGGATGGTAGTTATTATTTTTCGAATATCAATCATGTTTGGGGTTGGGCTACGTGGAAGCGTGCGTGGGGAAAATATGATATCGCCATTTCTTCCTATCCGGAACTTCTTAAACAAAACATTCTACCGCACTTATTCCCAAATTCGCACATAGAAAAATTCTGGAAGAAGAAATTCGAACTTGCTTACAACAATAAGATTGATACATGGGATATTCAATGGCAGTATGCAATGAGTGTGAACAATGGATTGGCTGTCATTCCTAATAAGAATCTTGTTGCCAATATCGGGTTTCATGATACGGCGACCCATACAATTGATAAATTCAATACTCTCGCCAACATACCAACTTCCGCGATTAATAATATTATACACCCTTCTCAGATAATTCCTGACTTTAATGCAGATTCTTATGCTTTTCGAAAGTATTTTTCTCCGCCCAAAGTAAAGAAATTATGGTATCTTATAATGCGAAAAATAAATATTCTAAAAATATTTTCTAACCACTTTTTAATATTATAACTTCTATGATACAAAAACTCTCCAACCTTTTTGAATCTTCTTTAGTTGCACTTTTTAATCGGCTCGATAAACCGGCAATTGAAAACCGTCTCTTACTTGGCCAGATCCTCTCTCAACAAGTAAAATCCGCCAATCATATTAATAGTTTGGCTGATGTTGAATTCAAAATATTTTCGCAAAATCGTGAAGATGGGATCATTCAATATCTTATTTCTCATGTACCCATCTCGAATAAAATATTTATAGAATTCGGTGTTGGTGATTATAGAGAATCTAATACCCGCTTTCTTCTATTGCACAATAATTGGAAAGGTTTAGTGATAGATTCAGAAAAGAAATTTGTTTCTCGAATTCGTTCCTATGACTTTTACTGGCGGAGCGATTTAACTGCGATTCAGGCTTTCATAACAAAAAACAGTATTAACAATCTATTTAAAGATCATGGTTTTGAAGGAGATATTGGACTTTTAAGTATCGATATTGATGGCAATGATTATTGGGTTTGGGATGCCATAACTATCATACAACCAAGGATTGTTATTTGTGAATATAACAATGTGTTTGGAAAAGACCTTGCCGTAACGATTCCATACGACGCGGAATTCAATCGGACAAAAGCACATTATTCCAATTTGTACTTTGGCACATCTCTTAGATCCTTGTGTCTCTTGGCAGAAAAAAAAGGATATCTATTTGCTGGTTCAGATAGTTCCGGTACAAATGCTTTCTTTGTACGAAATGATGTTGCACAGAACATCCCTCAACGCACATGTGAAGAAGGGTATGTCGAAGGAATTTCTCGTGAATCACGAGATACTCGCGGTCATCTTACATTCATTTCAGGTAATGATCAAATCAAACTTATTGCTGATAAAAAAGTATTTGATGTATTATCTCAAAAAGAAATCCTTATAAAAGAGATTATTCGATAATCGATAAAACTTTCACGGCGTAGTGTATGCGCATCTAATTTCTTACCTTCAATGTCATAATGCTGGATATGTCAAGTCAACAGTAACTTAAGTAATGTGATGAAAGATAAAAACATAACTTAAACTCATGAACATCCTCTACGACGGACAAATATTCTCTGTTCAGGAGTATGGAGGAATATTTTATTAAAAGTGTAAGTAGAAATTGTTTTAAAGAGAACTGTGAACTCAATAATAGCGTCATGAAAAGTGCAATATAAATTAGAAACATGTAAATTTATTATGAACAGGATGACTGAGCCGCCCACCACAAAACTGATGTGTAAACCATCCGTTAGGCAGTTTGTAGGTACATTTAAATATGGGAGGTAATTATGCGAAAAGTATTAATTATGGTTCTGATCACAATAATTAATTCATCAGCAACATTTTCTCAAACACAACCTGAAATGTATCAAGATGCTGCTAAAGCATACATGGAAGTCGATAAAATATTAAACGAAGTCTATCAGCGAATCCTTAAGAAGTATAAAGCGAAAGGAACGGTTGTCAAAAATCTCAGAAGTGCTCAGCGGTGCTGGATAAATTTTCGAGATGCACAATTTAAAATGATATTCCCTGAAAGCGATATACATGACTCTATAAATAAACTTTCGGATTCTCAATATGTTTATCTTGCGAAACTAACTGAAGAAAGAACGAAAACACTCCAGGAAGTATTAAACCCGAATACAGGCGGAACGATAACTTATGCGGGCGGCTATACAATACACACATTTATTAGCAGCGGAACATTTTCTTGTATTGAAAGTGGTCTTGTGGAAGTCCTTGTTGTTGCAGGTGGGGGTGGAGGTGGAGGAACAATTAGAGGTGGTGGTGGAGGGGGTGGGATAGTTTATAATGCTGCCTACTTTGCTTCTGGTGATATAATTGTAACTGTGGGCGCTGGTGGTCTTGGCGGGGCAGCGGGAGAAACCAGTGGTTCAAATGGTAATAACTCATCGTTTGGTTCAATAACTGCTATTGGTGGAGGAAGTGGTGACGCTAGATCAGGTGGAAGTGGAGGAGGTGCCAATCGTGGTCAAACAACTGGCGGAGTAAGAACAGCTGGGCAAGGCA
This sequence comes from Ignavibacteriota bacterium, assembly GCA_003142575.1. GTDB lineage: Bacteria > Bacteroidota > Ignavibacteria > UBA10030 > UBA10030 > Fen-1298. Next base: position 18,094 of record PLMS01000122.1, on the reverse strand, counting down.
ATAATGGAGGTGGTGGCTTAGCTGACGATAACACTTGTGGTGGTGGGGGGGGAGCTGGCGCAGTCGGTGGAGCAGGAAACTTGTCAGCAGGTGGTAATGGTGGAAATGGGTTAAGTTATTCTATTAGTGGTTCAAGTGTCTACTATGCAGGAGGAGGTGGTGGTGGTGCACGTAGCGGGTCTGGAAGAACTGCAGGCACAGGTGGTTCTGGTGGCGGTGGAAATGGTGGAGTAACTACTAATGGAACTAGTGGAATAGCTAATACTGGCGGTGGCGGAGGAGCAGGAGGTTTTGCTGGAGGAGGAGGTATCGAGGGGTATCGGACAGGAGGAAACGGTGGCTCAGGAATAGTTATAGTGCGTTACCCCAAAAAATGATATCCCAAAAGTTTGAAGGGCAATAATGGGACACGCAACAAAGAAAAGCAAAATATTTGGTTCATCTGTAACTTAAGTAATATGATGAAAGATAAAAACAGTCATTAAGCTCATGAACATTCTATACGACGGACAAATATTTTCATTTCAAGATTACGGAGGAATATCACGGTATTACTACCAACTCTTTAAAACATTTTTAGGCATGGAAGGTATTACACCTGAACTCATTATTCAGTATTCGAATAATAAGTACCTAACCAATTTGGATAATGTTCATGTGAAACAATTCTTTCCTGCACACAGGTTTAAAGGGAGGAATGAAATAATAAAATTGTTGAATCGAAGATTTATAAAAAAGTGTTTCCATAGGCAGCTTGATTTAAATATCTTTCATCCAACGTACTACCATCCTTATTTCATGGACATTATCGGCGATATACCGTTTGTTCTCACAATTTATGATATGGCACATGAGCATTATCCACATATGTTCAGCAAATTTGATTTTACAGCTGAACATAAAAAGAAGGTGGCGGCTAAAGCGAATCGTATTATTGCCATTTCTGAACATACTAAAAACGACATCATCACTTTACTGAAGATACCTGCTTCGAGGATCGATGTCATTCCGCTTGCTACCACGTTATCATGCACTGATGCAAAAGCGCCGTCTATCCCTTTGCCGAATCATTTCATTCTGTATGTCGGCAAGCGTAATACATATAAGAATTTTTTTTTCCTCCTGCAGGCAGTTAAGGTACTCTTCAAAACGGATACAAACTGTTTCTTGGTATGTGCGGGCGGAGGCACATTTACAAAACAAGAAATCCGTGAAATTGAACGGTTGCATTTGTCTGAGCGCATCATCCAAATACATGCCGACGATACTCTCTTAGCCTATCTCTATTCCAAAGCACGGGCATTTGTCTATCCTTCGCTCTATGAAGGGTTCGGCATTCCTGTCCTCGAGGCATTTGCATGCGGTTGTCCGGCGATTTTAAGCAATAGGAGTTCGCTGCCCGAGGTAGGTGGTGACGCTGCACAGTATTTCGATCCGGAAAATCAGGCAAGTCTGGTGGCAGCACTTTCCGAAGTATTAAACAATAACGATGCAGCCGAGCACATGAGAAAAAAGGGATTGGAGAGAGTAAAATTATTTTCTTGGGATGATACTGCTCGAAAAACTCTTGAGACGTATAAAAAAGTAATTCGTTCATATAATGCAACAGTAGAATAATCGTCGAAATGCGACTTAACTGAAAATACGACCTCACATTGTCAAATGAACGAATATGATCTCCAAAGACGACTCACCTAAAGGAATTACAATGCTTTATGGCAACTTCTAAAAAAAATCTCATCAATATAAATTATCATGCGCACGAAGTTAATATCGAAAACATAGTAAAGGAAAAAGAGCAAAATTTGTTTCACATCAGGAACCAAAACTGTGCTGCCTATAAGTTGACGGCAGAGCCATTGAAGAATCTAGAACCTTTGCTCGATTCAAGTAAAACATGGTTAACAGTAGCAGATTATAATGGCCTCGAAGCAAACTACTTATTGCAGAGGAGTCAAAATGTTGTAGCATCCGATATCTCTGATGCCATGCTCAGAGAAGCAAAGAAGGAGGGACTCATTACAGAGTTCAGCAAACAAAATGTCGAAGAACTGACATATGAGGACAACTCTTTTGATTATGTTATGTGCAAAGAAGCATTTCACCACTTCCCAAGAGCTTATTTGGGACTTTATGAAATGATACGTGTGAGCAGGATTGCGACAATCCTTGTCACTGAACCAATTGACATACTTTCTAAAATGTCACTGCTCGTTCTGATTAAAAATATCTGCGATAGGATAAATCCATTATTGATCAATAAACTCTGGAAGAACCGTTTTTCATGGGAAACTGTCGGCAACTACGTATTCAAAATTTCTGAGAGAGAAATCGAAAAAATTGCTATGGGCATGGGACTCCCGTATATCGCATTCAAGAGATATGAAATCTTTGCAACTCATAAGAACATTGACGGCTTGTCGGATATTCCACTCAATCAAAAAGTGTATAGAAAAATAAAAATGAAATTGGCTATGAGGAGTATAATAAGCTCGGTGGGAATCATTCCCCACAGTTCGTTGTGCTGTGTTGTATTTAAGGAACAGCCAAGCGAGGAAATTGTAAAAAAAATGAAAGAAAAAGGATTTATTACTATTCAACTACCTTCAAATCCATATTTAAAGTGAATTCAATCCATATAAAATAACTGCCTATGAGAAAACTCAGAAGAAACCGATTCTTTTTCATGGGTACTATATCTATTTAAAATCTTTCATAAAAACAATCTGGATAGGAATAATAATGTTACGACGGGGAGGATTCGCTAAGAATTTTAGCCAACGATCCAGCAATTTCCTTTCTGTTGAAACGGCGTACAACACTCATGCTGGTTTGAAAAGTAGGCACGCGGTCAAAAAACTCTTGGGCATTTGAGCTATAAGGAAAAATCATTCCTGCCTTTGATTCATCAAGAATCTTTCGTATTTCTTCATTATCATCTCCGAACGCAATGATAGGTTTGCCGGAACGAAGATATTCGAAGAGTTTTCCGGGTACGTGGCGTTTTTCCGTTGCGCATACCATGACATACGATGCAGCGCTTAATTCTTCAATCATTTTATGATACGGGAGAAATCCCTTAAATTCTGTCCGGTCGCTTAGTCCTGCTTCCGTTATTGATTGCCGAATACCAGGACTGACTGTTCCGATAAAAACAATCTTGAGATTTCTTCCATCGTCTATTTCCTTTTGAAGAGTTGCCCAGAGTGCTTTTGGATTTTGATAATCGAAAATATTCCCTGCATGCAAAAGAATTTCTGTTGCCGGTTCGCTCTTTGGAATATACTCATGAAACGCTTCTTCATTGTATCCCCAATACAGAACGTGTGATTTATTTTGGACAGCAGGGTATCGCCGTGCATAATCTTCTCTCATGCTTTCCGTAACAAACACTATGTGCGAAGCTTCTTCTATGACAGATCGTTCTAAGTGACGATCAAGCGCAAGTGTAAGTACGCTTCGCTTGAAGTCACGATAATATGTGATATCAACCCACGGATCGATGAAGACAGGAATATGCGGAATTCCAAATTCTTTGCTCAGCTTTTTCCCAACCAACAATGTCGTATGCGGCGGGCCAATGGAGACAATTGCCTGAATGTTTTCAGAACGAAGAATTTGTTTTCCTTTGCGGACGGCATTCCAGTACCAGCCAATGCGCGCATCCGGGACAAAGAGATTCATCCGTATCCAGATTGCAAGCCGATGCCGAAACCCGCGATTGGTCGTCGATATTGTTTCCGATGCCGTCAACGGCGCGTTCTTTTCTTTTCCTAACAAGCGGCGGTAGAGGCCGAATGGTTCGAGTGCCCGTGCTTTGAAAACTTTCAAATCGGGAGCAACTTCCTTGAGTAGGGATTCATCTTGAGAAGAAAATGTGTCTTCATCTGCCGTGAGAACAAGCGGCTGCCATCCAAAACCCGGCAAATGCTGGATTATCTTTAACGGCCAGTGCAGGGTCGCCTTGCCGGACGGAGGCCAGAAATATGTGATGAAGAGGACTTTTTGCATGAGGTATTGTGTTAATCTACTGTGAATTTGATGGAATGTCAAAATTTCTTGTTATACCTGCTGAAAGAAAACAACATTTCTCAATTTTGTAAAAGCTTGAAAGAAATTATATTCGGGGTTGCAACAGGAATAAAGGAGAGAAAACTTGAGAATACATTTTTCGTATATTTATATAGAATATTTTAAAAACACCTTCTCTCTACGAGAATTCACCAATAAGAAAGAATCAAGAATGAAATTATCGTATCTTGCTAAAAACCAAATATTCATTGTCTTAACGATATTATTTATGACAACATACGGATTAAGTCAGCGCAGTGTTCAAAATCCCGCTGGATTTGAAATCAAAAAAGGAGTAAACCTCAGTCATTGGTTATCCCAGAACTTCGGCTGGTCGCCTAAAGCAACCTTTATCACTGAGAAAGACATCAGGTTTATTGATAGTATCGGATACGACCATGTACGCATACCAATCGATGAACAAGAGATGTGGGACAAAAGTGGTAAACCAATCGAAGAGTCATTTAACTATCTCACGCAATGCCTCGATTGGAGTGCAAAATATAAATTGAGAACGATCGTTGATCTGCATATTATCCGATCACACTATTTCAATGCCGCGAATGAGGGTGGTACGAATACATTGTGGACAGATACGAATGCACAAAACACGTTCTTAAAACTCTGGATTGAAATATCACATCGCCTGAAAAAATATCCGGTGAATATGGTTGCCTATGAGTTGCTGAACGAGCCTGTAGCACAAAATCCCGGTGATTGGAATAAGCTGATTGAAAGAGCGGTGAAAACTCTCCGTGGACTTGAACCAGATCGTGTTTTCATCATTGGATCCAATATGTGGCAAACACCGGGTACCTTTCCCGATTTAAAAGTACCACCTAAGGATAAAAACATTATTTTGAGCACACATACCTATTCACCGCTTTTCTTCACGCATCACTTAGCCAATTGGGTGCCATTCAAAGACTATACAGGACCTGTGCATTATCCCGGACAGGTTGTCTCAGATGCCGATTATGAAAAATATACCGGAAAGCCGGATTCGCCCTTCGCGAAGGTAATGGAAAGCTCGAAGGGGATCTTTAACAAACAGAAACTTGTCGAAGAACTCATGCCCGCAATAAAGAAAGCGAAAGAATTGAATCTCCTGCTGTACTGCGGCGAGTTCGGTTGTCTGCCTCATGTCGACCGTGCTGAACGATTACAATACTATAAAGATATAGTGGCAATCTTCAGAGAAAACGGTATGGCGTATTGCAATTGGGAGTACAAGGGCGATTTCGGAATATATGAGTTTGATTTCAAGAAGTTAATCTCGCTCGCTCCGGATGTTGATCTGATCAATATTTTGACAAAATGAAGATTTTACCATCTCGTAGGGATATTCAATGAGACATCCCTACGATTTATTTTTGATTATCACCTACAGATTACACCCGGTTCACGAATGCGAGGTACATTCTTTTGCCTCAATTGTGCTCTCGGCATCTCATCGAAGGTTCTTCCGGAGAGTTCACGGCCGGCTGCTTTCTTGCGGACACCGCCCCACTGTTTGAAAAAGAATGGGACATTCATTTCCCGGCAACGCCGCTTGATCTGAACAACCCATTCCCTTTCCATTGGCCGCGCTTTTGAACCTGATTCGCCGCCGACAATGACCCAATCAATTCCTCTCAGCGGAAGTCTTGAGATAGGACCAAGCAGCGGTTCCAAGGAAAGAAATCGTACAGCGGCAGGTACTTTGACCAGTTCATGGATCCGGTCTGTATATTTTTGAGATTCGACACTCACGCCCATCCAGACATTTTCCGGCCACGGAAGATACGGCGCAATTTGTACTAACCGATCTGATCTCTTTGTGAGTATCTGGAACGTATGCCAATGCGCACGCCTCATAGTATCAAAGACTTTTACAATGAAATCGCAGGGAACATCTTTATGCAATAAATCGCTCATCGAGTTCACAAAAATAACGCGCGGTTGTTTCCATTCGAGCGGCAATTCGACGGTGTCTTCCTGCAATGTCACTTTAAATCCATTCCGATAGCGCGGCGATCCCATTGCTTGCAACCGCGTAGCCATTCGCTCGGTATAGCAGTTCTTGCAGCCCGGACTGATTTTGCTGCAGCCGGTTACCGGGTTCCAGGTGGATTCGGTCCATTCGATTGAGGAGAGTTGGGACATTTATACAAACTCAAACAGAGATGAGATATTTCCTAATAAAAAAACTCGATGTATTCCATTACTCAATAATTTCACTAAATGCATTTTCAAATTCAGCTTTTCGTAGTTCTTCGTTGTAAAATGGCATTCCCCAGATTGTATATTTCTTTGACTTCCAGAGAACATTAATCTTGTGCCGTTTCTTCAAGGATTTTAAAAAGGTTTCTTTCCAAGCATCTTTTTCTAGGAGGTGCGTCCCTTTGGGTTCGATAAAGACTTGATAATGGAGTGTATTTTCTGATTCTTTTTTCTTGAGGAATAAAACAAAATCCGGCTCTATCGGTTTGCCATCGTCAAAGTTGTACAGCTGAAAATACTTTTCGTTACGAACAAGATAAATTTCCGAATATTGCTTTTTAAGTGTGTCGTATACCTTATCTATGAACTTGACAAAATACTTTTCTTCGGATGTCCCATAGTTGTCAGTAAAAGCATACCAATCCTTTTTGCTTAAGTCTATTCGTAATGCTTGGTTTCTTGCTTGGCTTTGTGGAACACCGTATTCCTGATCGCCGCTATCGCTTACGACTATATTCAGTTTCTTGTTGTCTTTAAAAATCGATGATATTTCATAACCGATAAACTCTTCTGTGCCTTTATATTCAATTTTGTCGGATTGTAATCTTTCGCTAATGGATTGAAGCACCTGAATTGCGGCATTGAGTTTTTCTTCACGCGTCAGGTTATTAATGCTTTCCTCGGCACCTTCGACTTCGATCTTGATCTTTCCAAGCCAATTCTTTGATGTAATAAATTCTTTTATACTCATGATGTTAGGAAGAAATGATCTAAGATTATCGAACCGATAGAATTCCAATCTCGATAACGCTTTTCGAATTATTGGAATACCGAAATCAATAAGATTCACATCTCTTTGTTTCTTATTGACTTCGTCTTTTGTTGTTCCTTCAAATATGGTGGAAGATTGAGTAAATCCAGTCCGAAGGTTTACATGGTACCGATGTTCTGTAATAGTATTGGGAAGCGCAACAATATCCGAACGGTTATATTTTTTCCAATCGTTTTTGAATATATGTCCTTTTTTATAGAAATCAGATTCCTTAAAATCTAACTTGAGATCGAGCTGAATTTCTCTGGCAACCTTTCCTAGTATCCCTGTTTCCTGTAATGCAGTTCGCAATTCGTCGATATAACGGGGATTTGATGCGCTATGATAATACAATTCCTCGCAAATCCTCATTTCATGAACAAGTTCTTGATCGTATTTTCTTTGGTATTTGGGTTGTGTTTCTGTCAATTGAAATGGACAATACCGCGCCCCACGGCCAATCAATTGGGCTTCCGAAATAGTCGTGTTTCCCGGCTTTCCTTGTTTAGCATCTCTTGTATCATATAAGCGGACGATATCAAAGAGATTTAACACATCCCAGCCTTCATTCAGCTTGTCCACAGCAAATACTGCTCGATATTCATTGTGAGAATCTTCCAATGTGTTGACTGCAATTTGTTTCTCTTCGCTTTCCTCTTTGCTGTTGACCTCTATACATTTCTCTGCCGCAAAATCATTTTTCAACTCGTCAATGAGGTTTTCGATTGAGACCCCGTTCGTAGAAAAATAAGCAAAACATTTTTGAAGAATTGGATCCTGATTGTTTTCAAGTGGACGTAAATCTGATATTTTCAGATTTCGGATCCTCTCTGTAAACTCAGTAAAAAACGATTTACTCTCTGCAATAAGTTTTGATTTGAATAATACTACCGGTTTTATGGCTTTCTTGTTTTTCTCAAAAACCTTTCGCCTGTATTGGCTTAAAATGACTGCCTGCAATGCTCTTTGCATTAAAAGAACATCCGATTGCAGAACTTTGACTTCTTTGGAGTATCCATCGATGCGAAACTGTTTCAAGGGATAATCAAATATAATCTTGTCGGAATATTTCGCCGCTATATCAGGATTGGATAAGTCTATTGTTGCGGTAAATTCGAGGAGAATATTTTCATTATTGGAGCGGAATATCCTATTGACCGTATTTTCCCACGAAACTGCTTCTTCTTGTTCTTCTTTTGAAAGGTTTCCTTTTTTTGTATCAACATTGATATGATGGGCTTCATCCGAGATTAACACGGTCTTCTTATCCGTAAAATCATCATACGTCAATGAGTTTTCTTTGGGTGTGTTTAAGCGGCTGTGCAAACCTTGAATAGTGGAGAAAACAACACTTATCTCGTCTTTGTTACCTGCCTGAAAATTATCGACCTCTCGCACCACAGCTTTTTTGTCGTCATAAGAGATCACATTGGAAAAAAGGTATTTTGAAGAACGCGGATTGAGAAAGTTCTCGCGTGTCTTATTAATGATATTGGTGCTGTTCACAAAGAAAAGGAAGTTCCTATATCCCTGTTGGTATAGATGAAGAATACTCCCTGCCATGATGAGCGTTTTTCCGCTGCCCGTTGCCATGTGAAACAGAATTTGCGCAGGCATTTGTCTCAGCTTTTTATTGCCTAAATAATAAAGGAAACGTCCAAATGCCTCGATTTGATATGGACGTAACTCGAAGGAAGGATTGAGATTGTTTTTTATATATAGCGGAACTTCTGGAAAAGGAATACCAGCCGCAAGATTAGCACTGATTATCTGCTCAAGGGTTAAAGGCATTGTTATGCCTCACCGTAAAATTGGCGATTGAGTTTCTTATCTGTCTCAGAGACACCGTATTCTTTATCGTTTATCTCGCTATAATTCACATAGAGTTGGTTTTTATCTAATACCTCAATGAGGAATTTTTTTTGATCTGCGAGAGAAAGATCTTTAAAATCTGTGATATTGTCATTGATAATCTGGGGATTAACTTTATAGCTGATAAATGCCTTTGACTGCATTTCATCCCAGAGAACAAGCAGCTCTTTTGAGGTTTTTGCTTTCTTGATTTGGGAAACGTATAACTCATTCCATTCCATTAACTCGCAGTGGACAAAGGAACCACCACCTTGCCAATTTACAGCTTTTGATATTCCCGATGAATCACCTTTAATGACATTTTTTATTCGTGCGATACTATCATTATTTCCATAATCAAGTTGTTCAACGCCAATATATCTTATACCTAATTTATGTGCAACGGATGCAGTTGTTCCACTGCCTAAATGAAAATCCAAGATCAAATCATTCTTAGAGCAACCAGATACTTCAATTATTCGTTTTATTAATTCTTCTGGTTTTTTCCCTCTTTTAAGTTTTACTCCGCCTTCGTCTGCAATCCCCGCACTTGATATTTCGTTGTCAAGCCAAATATTATTCATGTCTACTGTCCGAAGTATCTTGCCATCTACTACTTGTCCGTATTCTTTCAAATAATAGATCACATTATCATTCATATAAAGAGATTTTTTAAGTTCACCTTTATGTTTCCCTTGCTTTAACACCCTTTCCACAGAGGACAGAGTGTCATTTTTCTCTATGCTATTAATAACAACCTGTTCAAGGGAGCTTTCTTGTTGTTGGCTGTCTTTTCTTACAATTGTTTCGAACAGTTCTATGTATCTATTTTCTGTTCTCTCCTTAGAGGGAATTGATTTTAGGATGAAATCTTTATGCTTATATATTTTAATATCTTGCCCGTTATGCTCAATCGTCTTATGTAGCTTTCTTGTTCCTTCACTTACTAACTGTAAATTGTATTGATTGTACATTTTATCGGAAGAGGGAATTAGTTTCTGTGTCTTTACCAATGCTTTATCTTTGTATGAAATATCTTTCACATAAAAAAGGAGGTATTCCATGATATTGATAATTGGTGTGGCACCTTGTCCCAATACACTTCGTTGAGTTGTCCGTTGCCAATTTACCTGAATGAGGAAATGATCTCTTCCAAATACTTCATCCGCGCAGATTTTAACATACGCCAATTCTCTTTCATCGATCTGAATAACAATAACTCCATCACTTTTCAGCATCCTTCTCGCTACTTCTAACCTGTTTTTCATAAATGACAACCATGTGGAATGATTGAAATTGTCATTATATCTAAATTCATCGTTACCAGTATTATAGGGCGGATCAATGTAAATCAGTTTTACACCACTAGGGAATCGTTCAACTAGTGAATGTAATGCTAGCAAGTTGTTGCCACGAATAATAAGATTCTCTGTTGTGAAATCAATCTTTTCATTTCCCTTTAATAAATGTTCACCCCTATTGTCGTATTTCTTAAAGCTTGTAAATACTTTTGGCGCAAGGAGTCGATCTATTTCATCCGGAGCAAGTGTTTCGTTCCAAAATATTTCATCACGCTTTTGGTCTTCTTTTGTTTGTCCACCTTCAAGCACACAATCTTTGTAAGGCCATGCAATTACAACCTCACGGCTTTCAGAGAGGTAATCACTATTTTCATTTGCAAGGCCTATCTTATTTTTAAAAGCAGTATAACTATCCGGTAGAAATTCTTTGTTGGAAATAAAGTGCTGAAATTTAATCTTATCAAATACCAGTACACCGTCTATGTCAGTAAAGAAATGTTTCTTAATGCTTTTATTCTTGAGAAGGAGTTTGATCAGTTGCGCATCAATAGAAAGGGCCAATTCAACGACCTTGTTTTTTAGTAATTGACCTTCCGCCACACATCGTTCGTCTTGCAGTAGGAGTTGCTTCAATTCGTTAAGTAGATTTTGCATGAAAGCTCCGTTTGTGGTTCCAGAGCTTCGGAGAGTTTTACTTCCGTTTGTCATTCCCGAATGTTTCTATCGGGAATCCAGAGTCGAGGAAAGCTTGGTTCTGGATTCCCGCTTTCGCGGGAATGACAAGAAATAAAATAAAACAACCTCTTTTTCGGCTGTCTTTTATATGACGGGCAAAAGCAAAAGTGACTCAGAAAATACAAAGGGCGTGAAACCGATAACCCTCTGATCTGAGGCACGTGGATGCCCGCCAACAAAGGATACACCAGCCCACGCCCCTTTCGGGGCGCAGCACTGGCTCTATCTCATTGGCAGAAAATTTCCACGTTTTCAGATCAAGACAGCAGCCGAAGCTACGCTATTAAATAAGTATTTGAGTTATGAGTTCTTGAGTAAAAGATTCCTTGTTTGTGAATAGTTTGGCTTGTTGCTTGTAAAACTACATAAAAGGCAGGAGAGATACAAACCTCTTATACATCCCTCCTCACACACTTTTGATTACTTTGATCACGCGCCACATGAAAGTCACGTCCTTCTTGCGCACGACCATCGGTTCGTATTCGGGATTGAGCGGAATGAGGTGTACAAATTGTTCGTCAATTTTAATCCGCTTCACGGTGTCTTCCTCATCCACGCGCACCACGCAGATATCGCCGCTTCTCACTTCTAATTTTGGCGTTACCACGATAATGTCGCCGTTCTCGATGCGGGGTGCCATGCTGTTTCCCTTCACTTCGAGTGCGAAAGCGTTCGGGTCGCGCACATCGTCCACCGTGATGTATCGGTCGGCTTGATCGGAATGAAACCGCTGGCTCAATGCACCGGCCGGCACCGATGCAAGCAAGGGAAGCGAAACAAGTTCCACTTTTTTATAACGGCTGGTCGGCAATGGTATGACTTTGGATTTGTGCTGTTCCGTTGAAATCATCTCTCCTTCACCGTTCAACAGCCAGTGGGCCGTTACGCCGGTTGCTTTGGCAATGCGCATGAGATAATTACTGTCGGGTACCTGTTCGCCTTTTTCCCAGCGTTGGACAGTGCGCGTGGCGATATCGATCTTCGCGGCAAGGTCGGCTTGATCAAATTGTTTTAACAACCGCGCTTCCCGTATACGTTGTGCAATTGTAGATTTCATCTTGTTGTTCACTTTTGAGGTGTATCGTTTATTCCATAAAGATTTTATTAATCTATTATGTTCTTCACCACCCCTCTATCCCCTCCTCACAGAGGAGGGGACATGGGGAGGAGTACTTTTCTCGTTATATCTTGTTGTCCATTCGTAAATCATTTGAAGGACACCATCTATATTATGACAAACATCATTGTTGGTAAAGCGTATAAAATGCATACCGAAAGACTCAATATACTTTTGCCGTTCATTGTCATATTTCTGCGAGAGATAACCATAGTGACTATCTCCATTAATTTCGATGGCGAGTTTGAGTTCCGGACAATAAAAATCTATTACATACTGATTCACACTGTATTGCCGGCGAAATTTGAATCCATTTATTTGTTTTCGTGAAAGATGTATCCACATAACCGCTTCCGACTTCGAAAGTGATCGACGTAATGCTTTACGTCGTGCCGTATATGCTTTGCTATTAAAGACAATCGACATAGTGTCTTTCCTTTATCAGCAGCTTAGGTCTACACGACATAAATGTCATAACCAAAATAATGCTTTTTATCCCACATTGTCAATAGCTTTATGATAGAGCATTAAACGGCGTCGGACCGCATCGGAATCACTTCTTGACAAGACGACAAAAATGTCGTATTCTTTTTTAGAGTCATGAGCAAAATGAAACCCATATCTCCCGCCCAGCATCACCGCCGGTACCCCGCTCCGCAGCCAATGGTGAATATTCATGATGGTGCGGTTCCCATTCGCTCTGAGCGGATGATTCATGCATTTGCAGACAAGCCCGGCAAAGTATTTCTGCTGTACGGCGAGCGGGCTATTTTTCAACTGTCGCTTCAGATGGCAGCGCACGCGATGGTTCATGGAAATCCTATTGCCGTCGTGGACGGCTGCAACCGTTTCGATGTGCACGCGCTTTCACGATTCGCCCGAACGCGGAAGATCGACCCGAACAAATTTCTCAGTCATATTTTTATCTCGCGCGGCTTCACGTGTTATCAAATGGAACAAGCCATTGCACACAAGCTGCCGGCGTTTCTTGCTACCATTCATTCGAACACTGCGCTGGTCTTTGGACTGCTCGATACCTTTTACGACGAACAGGCATCTCTGCGTGAGGTGCGGCAGATTCTCCAGAGACTGCTCGGTTCGTTTCAGGAAATGAAATCGAAAGGAGTCTCGCTCCTGCTGGTATGTTTAGAAAGGACCGTCGCACCGAAGGAACGCAATCAGTTATTTACGACACTCAAAAACGGCGTGGATCGTGTGTATAAACTCGATACCAATGAACGCGGATCGCTTCAGCTCTACTTAGAATCTCAACAGCCCGTGAACGAACAAATAAAAGGAGCATTGAATTATGGGACGAACCGTACCAACCTTCACCAACCTGATCGATGCGGAACTGGCAAGCTGGTCAAAGTTCCGCCGCGGACTGCGTAAAGACGATCAGGAAGTTTTTGACGAAATATTCCGCGCTGCGAAACTGCACCTGGCGGAAAATTTTTATGCGATGCGTGCTGTTCCGTTCGAAAGCATGATGATGTCGATCGTGATGGAACAGCAGAAGGCGATACGAAGATTGGAAGAAGCAGTAAAACAGTTGAGCCATTGAGCCGATAAGCCGATGAGTCTGTAAGTCTATGAGTAGTTGAGTATGAAGTATTATGAAAATCAAACTAAAATCTGAAATCGCAAATAGAACATCTTCAATTTCCGCATGGTTATTCGACGTGTATCCATCTGAACGCGGCGTCACACTCTGGTTCATCGACCTGAGCGGCGCACGGCTGCGCTGCTTCCGAAAATTCACGCCGTCGTTCTTTCTTCACCTGAATGATTTCGATGCCAAGCGTGCGGCGGTTCTTGCCAATCAGTGTCCGGTTCCCGTATCGCTTGCCACAACCACACGCACAGAAATTTATTCCGGTGATCCCATCGACGTGCTGCAAGTCTTTGTTCATGATCCGATACGGTTCAAAGAAGTTGTATGGTACTTCGAGAAATTCTTTCCACACTTTGCGTTTTTCAATTCTGATGTTTCCGTAGAACAGCAATTTCTGTATGAAACACAGCTGTTTCCGCTGGCACTTGGCGAGTATGAGATCAGCAAGGAAAGTGAACTTCTCTCCTGGCATCTCAATGACAACCGCGAAGCGCCGGAATATGAGCTGCCGCCGTTTTCCATTATGCAGCTTCGCAACAGTAACGATTTCGTGCCGCCGAAGTACCAGAAGTTTCTGCAATTAGAAATCAGTTACGACAACCGGACGTATTCTTTAGAACAGGATTCGCCGCGCGAACTGCTCGAAGCGTTCAACTGGCATCTGCATCATTGCGATCCCGACTTGCTCGTCACCGATTACGGCGATGCAGTTCTTCTTCCGAAAATTTTGCAGCTTTCCAAACAGTTCAACATTCCTTTGCTTCTCAATCGAGACACCGAGGCACAGCACCGCACAACGAAGGAATCAAGTTTCTTTCAGTACGGAAAGATTGTCCACAAAGACGGCGCGTTCACGCTTGCCGGGCGCTGGCATGTGGATGCGAACAATTCCTTCACCGTGAGCGAAGCCGATCTTGACGGTCTCTTCGAGATGACGCGTCTGACACAAATGTGCGGACAGCGGCAGGGACGCGCAAGCATCGGCACGTCGATGTCGTCGATGCAGCTTTCGTGGGCTTATCGCAACAATGTTCTTATTCCATCGAAGAAGCGCGAACCGGAGGAATTCAAATCGGCTGCAACGTTATTGCTTGCCGACCGCGGCGGACTTATTTTTAACCCTCCGCTTGGGTACCACGAGGATGTTGCAGAACTCGATTTTGTTTCGATGTATCCAAGCATTATGGTCAACAATAATGTCTCGCCGGAAACAATCAACTGTCGATGCTGTAAAAATGAAGCTGTTCCAGAACTCGATTACACAATCTGTGAAAAACGAAAAGGCGTTGTACCGGAAACGCTTCGCGGTGTTGTCGCCAAGCGTGCATATTACAAGCGAATGAAAAAAGAATTCAAGGGAAACAACGAAGCGCTCTTTAAGCGGTACGATTGCCGGCAAAGCGCTCTCAAGTGGATGCTGGTGAGCTGTTTCGGATATCTCGGCTACAAGAATGCGCGCTTCGGACGCATCGAGGCACACGAATCAGTCAATGCCTTTTCGCGGGACGCCATTCTCACTGCAAAAGAAATTGCCGAGAGCCGCGGCTACAAGCTTCTCCATGCCATCATCGATTGTGTGTGGCTGAAAAAGCCGGGCGCGACACAGAACGATTACGAAGAACTCGCGCGTGAAATCTCCACACGTGTCGGTATCGATATTTCTCTGGAAGGCATGTACAACTGGATTCTTTTTCCCGCATCAAAGACGGATCCGCAGATTACTACCGCAAATCACTATGTAGGATGGTACCGGCATGGCGACATCAAAATGCGCGGCATCGAAGCACGGCGGCGCGATACACCGGAGTTTATCAAGAATATGCAGAAAGCAATGCTGGATAAAATGTCCGCCGCAAAGAATGTCGAGGAAGTATCGGCACTCGTGTCTGAGGTGTTGGAGATCGCACGCGACTTCATTGCAATCCTTCAAAGCGGCCGCGCAAACCCGATGGAGCTTGTTCTCAAACGCCATATCACGCGCGAGGCTGATGAATATCTCAATAACAGCATCAGTGCGGTTGTCTCCAAGATGGTAGAAGAAATGGGAGTACACCTCTCGGCAGGCGAGTCGATCGAGTTCATTATTCTCGATCAATCCGGCAAGAAAAAACCTGAAAAAGCTAAGCCTATCGCACTCTATGCCTTCGAAGACGGCTACGATATTACACAGTATACCGAGCTTGCCTTGCGGGCAGTGGAAACGCTTCTCCTTCCTTTCGGCTACGATGTACAACGGTTGAAAGCACATTTTAAAATCGGCATACCAAAACAAAAGCGCCTGCAGGTACCCCAAAAAAGTCAGGAACTCCCGTTGTTCCGAATCCAGGTCTAATTTCGAGAAGATATTCTGTTTCGCTGAGATGATTATGTAAAACAAGATTTGAATTTCAGATGATCTCAGATTATCTTCCAGTGTGGTATGTTGTATGACGTTAAGACTTCAAATGCTGTCTATGGTGTTTGAGGTCATTTCAAGAACTAAAGGTGACTTCATGAAAAATTTTATTGTATTTCTTTCCGCGACTCTTGTACTTGCGCCTTTTCTCTTTGCAGATGCACATGCTGTCAAAGAAGATACGACGCTATCCCGATCGCAAAAAATGCCGGAGAATACTGCTAACAGCATTGACAGAAATGCACCCGTTTTTTCTCGTGATAAGAATGTCCAAGATTCGGATACACTCAACGTGAGTGGTATTGCAGGATATGAAGATACAATACTAACAGAAACAAAAAGTTACCGGGAAACACGTAAGAATTTTTCGCAATCAAGTCGAACATTTGATGTACCATGGCGAAGTGAGCAAACCAATTGGGATAATTTTATTTTTCGGTATAACCGCGTGGAAAGTGTTTTCCTCGGCCTCGGGATGGAAAAGAAATATTATTGGGATGGTGAAAAAGTCTGGAATGCGTACGGCAGCATCGGTTGGGGATTTAAATCGCATACGTGGCGCAGCAATTTGGGATTAGTGCGGCAGTTTGCACTTCTTTCCGATGAAGGAGCGGGAATTATTGAACTTGGAGCAGAAGGATATACTCTCACCGACACGAAAGACCAATGGATTATTTCACAAAACGAAAATACAGCATCGGCATTACTGATTCATGAAGATTTTCGTAATTACTTTGAGCGCAAAGGTTTCACGATCCATACAGCATATTATTTGAAACATGATTATTGGAAGGGTGAATTGACGCTGGCATATCTGGCGGATTCTTACGATTCTCTTACAAACAAAGTCGATTGGGCGTTATTTGGCGGTAGTAAAAAGTTTCGTGCAAATCCTGCCATTGACCCGGGCAAGATGCGAAGCATAATGCTGAGCGGCGACATCAGTACCGTGACAAAAACAAGCCGGGCACAAGAAGGATGGTGTTTGTTTGGATCTGCCGAGTTTGCTAAAAAAAGCTTGGGCAGCGAATTTGAATTCGATCAATATATCTTCGATGTGCGGCGTTTCCAACCGCTGGGACGATACGAAAATTTTAATGTGCGTGTACGTGTAGGCTCTGCAGGCGGTTTGCTCCCACCGCAGAAAGAGTACGAGTTAGGCGGATTGGGGACAATGAATGCATTTCCATTCAAGTCAGACATTGGCAACCGGATGATGCTTGTGAACATGGAATTCATTTTAAGCGGCAGTATTATGGATGATTTGAACTTTTGGCCGACATGGATTTTTCAGTATGTGAATATCATCCTTACCTCGGATGCCGGATTCACACGTTCCGTTCTTACGGGTGCTGCTGCGACTGAGGGATTCGGCGGAATAAAGTTGAACGAATTTCAACACGACTTTGGTGTAGCACTAGGGAGCCGGACCGGCTCCTACAGGATTGGATTTGCATGGCGAACAGACCGGCCAGCCCCGGTACAATTTCTTCTCAGGTTTAGCAGGCCATTCTAAAAGATAACTCTCCTACATTTTTCTGCAAGAAGCAGAATGTAGCGAATCGGTCAATAATTATGTGAATTATTTACTTGCATAATTATCCACATTATTGTATATTCATACAAATAACAAGAGCAAGAAATTGAAAAGGGAAAACACTCAAACGATGATTTCCGTTTCCGTGGTTGGTGCGTCAGGATACTCCGGCGCTGAACTTATAAAACTTCTCGTTAAGCATCCCGGTGTGCGGATCGACAAGCTCTTCGCGCATACGTCTGCAGGGAAGAAGCTTGCCGATATCATACCGTCGTTCAACAAAACGCTGGATATCGTACTTGAATCGTACTCTGTTGATTCTATCGCCAAGAGCGATCTGATTTTTATTGCTTTGCCGTCGGGCGAGGCAATGAATCTTGTCCCTGGCATGCTTGCGGCAGGAAAACGAGTGATCGATCTTGGCGGCGACTTTCGCTTGCAAGATACTTCACTCTATGA
>PLMS01000060.1 GCA_003142575.1 Ignavibacteriota bacterium | reverse complement strand
AGCGCCTTTGGAAGCCGGCCATTGTAACCAGTCTGTAAAATATTGTGCAGCAATTTGTGCTTTGTCAGTATCTGTTACACTGGACTGATGTTTTTGGAAAAAAGTTGCAGCATCAATTGTTAAATCTGGCCAAAGGCTTGAATTACTCTGAATTGAATAAGGCATATCCAGGCGAACGCCGAAAGCCCTAGACATTGGATCACTTGGAGCATCTATAGTCCCATCGGCATGCATTGCTCCAGCCTGCATACNNACACGGAGCGTCTGTGAATACTTACCGTCATTGACTAATCCGCCAAAGACAATGCCTTCAGAATAGATGGTGCCCACTCCAGATCCTCTGGGGAATTCACCGTTCCACGATTGAATTATTAACCAATTAAAGAGTCCATCAGGGTGTACCCATGACGTAACGTTATTGGCATTCATAAGAAGATATGGCTGTCCTGCAGCAGTCTTCATCATTCTTTGTCGTGGTTGTTCTAACTTCTTACTCATCGACTCATTCACAAATAATAAAAGTGAAATGAAGATGATAAAATAAACTGATCGCTTTGCCATTTTATCCTCCTTGTTGTATTGTCTTGTGTGTAGCATTAATCGTACTATGAAGCAAGTGGGTGGTTACCTTTCTTCTCTAGCGCTAGATCATTGAATTTGGATTGTTAGAAATACATTGACGAAGTTTGCAATGCCAGGTCTATGCTGGAGCTACGCCAATAAATTTTTAGAGAGTGTAATAAAGACCAACATAAATTGTAATTGATAAACAGCACCCAGAAAATGGATCGAACGACTGATATTGGAAGAGATATTTGCTGTTCAGATTTTTCAAACAAGCTTCAGTTCAGCCAATACATTCTTCAATTTTACACGACTTGGCTCTGTTAATGGCACCAATGGCAAGCGGAGGGTTTCCTCCATCATTCTCATCATGGCAAGAGCGGTTTTAACAGGAGTGGGACTGGATTCGATGAAGTTGATATTCATCAACGGCAGAAGGCGATAGTGAAGTTGAAGTGCTTCTGTCCAATTGCCTTTGAGGCAAAGCCGCAGCAAATTCGAATATTCTTTTGGCACTTCATTCGATACCACAGAAATACATCCATCGCCTCCGAGGGCTATGATAGAGTACGCAAGTGAATCGTCTCCGGAGAGGAGTGAGAAATGCTTCGGCATGTTGCGGGCGATTTCCATGATTTGTGTCAAGTTGCCCGATGCTTCTTTTACCATCACCACATTAGGAATTTCTTCTGCCATCCGTAACATCGTTGCGGCTTCGATGTTGCCGCCCGTTCGCCCTGGTACATTATAAATGATCAGTGGAATATCCACGGCATTGGCAACAGCGCTAAAGTGTTGGAAGTATCCATTTTGTGTTGGTCTGTTGTAGTAAGGCCCGACAACCAATGCTGCATCAGCTCCTGCTTTTTTGGCAAAGCGCGTTTTTTCAATCACTTCAGCAGTGTTATTGCTGCCGGCGCCCGCAAATATTTTTACTCGTTTGTTGGCTTGCTCTATGACAATCTCTATGACTCGTTTTTGCTCGTCGGCATTCAGTGTTGGATTCTCGCCTGTCGTCCCAACGGGTACCAATGCTTCGACACCCCCGCTGATCTGAAAATCTACGAAGCGTCTTAATGCTGCTTCATCTATCGATCCGTCTTTTTTAAACGGTGTGACGATTGCTGTTGCTGTCCCTTGAAATTTTTTCTGTGCTGTCATGACCTATCGGTCTCCTTGTTTGAAGAGATCTTGAAACACATCGTCCATGGTAAAAAGTCCTTTTTTTCCGATGATCCATTCCGCTGCAAGCAATGTACCGAGTGCAAAGCCAGAACGGTCTTTCGCTGTGTGTTTCAACTCGATTGTGTCCGCTGCCGAGTCGAATGCGAGAATGTGTGTGCCAACAACCGAACCGCTGCGAGTTGAAGAAATATGAAGCTGCTCTGGACGAATTTTTCCATGAGATGTCTCGTTGAGCAATTCTTTTTTTCGGCGAAAGTGATTCAAAACGATTTGTCCCATCGTCAATGCTGTTCCGCTGGGACTATCGAGTTTATTCTTATGATGGATCTCTTGAATGTACGCATCATAGTCTGAAAATCGATCTATCGTTTGAGCTGCAGTCCGAATGAGATGAAAGAAGATATTGACACCCAATGAAAAGTTGGAGGCGTAAATCAACCCAATATTATTTTTCTTCACAAGTGCTCCTACTTTCGGCATTTGTTCGTGCCAGCCGGTTGTCCCGACAACGATCGGTTTGTGGGCTTCCGCCCACGGTGTAAGATCAGCGATTATATTGACGGCGTTAGCATAATGGATAACAACATCAATATTTATTTGCTGTGCAGATGTAATGGGGGGCGTATCAATATCGACGCGAAGATCGACACTCCAGCCTCGTTCAAAAGCGAGACGTTCGATCTCTTTTCCCATCTTTCCATACCCTAATAGAGCAATCCGCATAAAGGCTATTTTCCTCCGACTAATTCGAATAAATCTATGGCAGGAATAGGCTCGAAGAATTGTTTGTGGAGCCGACGTACCGCTTCATCAACTTGTGATTCTTCGATGACGATACTCATATTGATTTCTGATGCTCCCTGAGAAATCATGACTAAGTTGATTTCCCGCAATGCGTGGAAGATCTGATTGGCAACTCCGGCAGTTGATCGCATTTGATCGCCTACGATACAAAGAATTCCTTGTTTCTCAAGGATGGAGACCTCTGCGAATGTCGAAAGTTCTGCGACAATCTTATCAAGTGTTGAGGTATTGTCGATTGTCAACGAAACAGCAACTTCCGAAGTGCTCACAAGATCGACAGATGTCTCATATTTATTGAATACAGAAAAGATCGACTCTAGAAAGCCATACGCCATCAACATCCGCAGCGATTGAACATTGACGACGGTAATGCCGCGTTTGCAGGCGATAGATTTTACCGGAACATTTGTTTTCGGTGGACGTGAAACGATGCGTGTGCCGGTATTCTCCGGGCGTTTTGAATTCAGCACGACAACTGGAATATCTTTCTTCACGGCAGGGAAGATGGTGCTCGGGTGAAGTACTTTCGCTCCGAAATATGCCAGTTCTGCAGCTTCCCGGAATGAAATGATGCGCAGCTTCTGTGCCGCAGGTGCAATGCGCGGATCTGCCGTGAGTACACCGTCGACGTCTGTCCAGATCTGAATTTCTTCAGCATCCAGGGCGGCGCCTATAATGGAAGCGGAGTAGTCGGAACCTCCTCGGCCCAGAGTAGTCGTAATTCCTTTAGAATTCGATCCGATGAAGCCCTGTGTAACGATGATCGTCTTTGATGCCAGTAAAGGAGAAAGAATCTCTTTTGATTTCACATTGATCTGATCGAATTGCGGCACTGCAGACACGAATTGATTGTCCGTTATAATGAAAGTTCGAGCATCGACCCATTTTGCCGGAAGACCCTGAATACACATCGCTTCGCTCAGAATCTGTGATGAAAGGAGTTCACCGACCGATGCAATTGCGTCGAGTGAACGATTCGTCAACTCTCCAAGAATAGCAATGCCCTGGCAGAGATTCTGCAGTTCTTCGAATCGTGGTTTGAATGATGCAATAAGCCGCTGGATGGTTGAGCGGTCGTCGATCAAGTTCTCCATCACTGTTACATGACGATCGAGCAAACCATTCAGAAGCAGAATAGCATCATTAAGTTTGCCTTCTTGAGCAATGCGCGCGACTTTGAGGAGCGTGTTGGTTGTACCGGAAATGGCGGAGAGAACAACAACAGGTTGCCGGGCTTGCTCTTTTCGAACAATTTTGATAACGGTTTGCATGGATTTGGCATCTTCAACGGAGGTGCCGCCGAATTTCATAACAATCATTTTTTAACCTTTTTCAGCCTATTCAGAAAATACAATTATCAAACAAATTACAATATCTAAAAACAGAATTTATGTTATTGGAATTTAGTCATTTGATACTGTTTGTTTTTTGAATATTGTTATTTGAGATTTATCTAACTGTTTACTGTTTTTGTGAAATGAGCAGCTGCGCAATTTGCACTGCATTTGTTGCTGCGCCTTTGCGAACATTGTCCGAGACGATCCAGAGATTGATTCCATTACGAATGCTGAAATCTTTTCGGATTCTACCGACGAATACATCATTCTTTCCATACGCGTGAATGGGAAGCGGATACAGATTTGTTGCGGGATCGTCCTGGACAATAATACCGGGAGCGCGTTTCAGAATTGCACGCACGTCTTCAACCGGACAAGGCCGGTCGAACTCGATGTTCACTGCTTCACTGTGCCCGCCGATAACCGGCACGCGCACTGTTGTGGCAGTGACCGGAATATCTGCGCCCATAATTTTTTTTGTTTCATCCGTCATTTTTTGTTCTTCCTTCGTGTAACCATCCGGAAGGAAAACATCGATATGCGGCAGTACGTTGTACGCGATCGGATGCGGAAATTTCTTTTCACGCAGTGGCTGTTTGGCGATTTCATCTTCGAGTTGGTTGACACCTTTCTTGCCTGCACCCGTGACTGATTGGTACGTGGAGACCACAACGCGTTTGATGCCGAATGCATCGTGCAGCGGTTTCAATACCACCACCATTTGGATCGTGGAGCAATTCGGGTTAGCAATGATGCCGTGATGCTTGAAAGCATCTTTTGGATTCACCTCTGGCACAACAAGTGGAACATCCGGATCCATTCGGAATGCACTGCTGTTATCGATGACAATAGCGCCTTGTAATACCGCTTTCGGTCCAAATTCTTTGCTCACGCTTGCGCCCGCCGAGAAAAGTGCGAAATCCACGCCGGCAAAGCTTTCAGCAGTGAGTGTTCTGACTTTTACGTGTGTACCTTTAAATGGCATTTCCATTCCGGCGGAACGTGCGGAAGCGAGCGGAACAAGCTGCTCAACGGGAAAATTTAGTTCTTCCAGAACGGTGATCATAGTTCGGCCAACTAAGCCGGTTGCACCTGCCACTGCGACTGTATACAATTTCTTCATTATTTTTGCTTTATGCGTACGTTGAACAATACTTTACTTTGTTCTAAGATACAGATTCCAATGCTTTTCTCCAAATAAATTCTTTCATGAGATGCTGATTGTTTTCAGTTGAACAAGAATGAAGGCATTGGTATATTGACAGAAGAATCATGGACGAACATCTGGTATGAATGAAACGATACTGCAAACGCGGCAACTCGGGAAACGCTATGGGAAGCGCTGGGCCGTCAAGAACCTGAACCTTGAAGTTTTCCGCAGTGATGTCTTTGGTTTTCTCGGACCGAATGGAGCAGGAAAAAGTACAACTATTCGAATGATTCTCTCCCTCGTCAAGCCAACGGAAGGTGCGACGGAAATTTTCGGCCATTCCCTCAAATCTCATCGGTCGGAGGCGCTACGTCGTGTTGGAGGAATTGTCGAGAAACCGGATTTCTATCAATATCTCTCTGCATATAAAAATCTTGAAATTGTCGGCGCGCTTTCCGGTGATGTGAAACGTAAAAGAATCTTCGATGTGCTTGATCTTGTTGGCTTGAGCGACCGGGCGACTGACAGGGTTAAAACATATTCGCACGGAATGAAACAACGACTTGGTATTGCGCAGGCATTAATTTCCGATCCTGAACTTGTCATTCTTGATGAGCCTACCAACGGACTTGATCCACAGGGAATGAAGGAAGTGCGTGATCTCATTGTGCATCTCTCCCGTGATCAGAAGAAAACAATTATTCTTTCTTCGCATTTGCTGAACGAAATAGAAATGATCGCCAACCGTATGGCGATTATTCATAACGGAGAACTGGTCGTTCAGGGTGATGTCAATACANNTATTCATGCGGAGCCGCGGCAAAAGGTTCTCTCTGTTCTGAAGCGTCAAAAAAGAATCCTGAAAAAGTTTTCTGAGAAAGAAGGAAGATTTGAAGTGACAATGGATTTTGAACTCATTCCTGAATTGAACAAAGCTCTTGTCGGTGCCGGTGTTCACGTGAGAGCGTTGATCCCGCGGCGTTCGCTGGAAGATCTCTTTCTGTCGATGACGGAACGTACAACATAGGACTGCACATGATTCGATTAGTATATTACGAACTCATAAAGCTTTTCCTCAAGAAGCGGACCTACATTGGCTTTGGAATTGTTCTTCTGATCGTGCCGTTAGTAGAGGTAGCGATGAAGCTAGAAGGCGGACGATTCTTGACGATCGCAATGCGTGGATTATCGCAAGACTTTCTTTTCTTTGGAAATCTATTTAACGGATGGTTCGTTGCTCACCAAATTATGAACAGTCTTTGGCTTCACATTCCGCTCCTCATCTCGTTTGTTGCAGGAGATCAGCTTGCCGGAGAAGCTACGGCGGGCACATACCGTCTGATTCTTATCCGGCCTGTATCACGTACTCACATTTTTATTGCCAAGTACATAACAACTCTTATTTATACAGTTGTCTTTGTTTTTTTTCTGGCAGGCTTAAGTATCGGATTAGCAGTGATTCTTCTTGGGCGCGGCGATCTGATTGTTATTCTTCGCGGCATTCTCATTCTGCCGGAGGCGGAGGTTGCATGGCGCTTTTTGATCGCATATCTTCTTGCCACATGGACGATGATCACGATTGCATCACTCTCATTCTTCTTTTCGTCGTTCGTCGAAAATGCCATTGGACCTATCGTTGCAACAATGGGAGTGCTGATTGTGTTTGCTGTCATCAGTGTCATTCCTGTGGAATTATTTGAAATCCCGAAAAGATTTCTCTTCACAAAATATCTCAATATGTGGCAGAAAATGTTTCAGGATCCGGTTCCTTGGAATGAGATTAAGACAGGCATTCTCTTCATGGGGACGTGGACACTTGCATTCGTATTGAGCGCGTGGGCCGTGTTTGTGAGGAAAGATATTTTATCATAATCTTAATGGTTACTTATAGCTTGCCGAAATATCAATCAGCCGAATAGTGCGTGGTCACCTGTTATTTTTTACCGTGCCAATTGGAATTTTGAATGCATATCATACTAAATTTTCCTATTTTTCTATTCATAGCAAAAATATACTCAAAAAAAAGAAATCTCTATGAGCATTGCAGGTCTGACAATTATAGGCGAATCAATAAATGATTCTGTGCCTTCTACCCACACATTATTCGAGAAGAATGTTATTGCCGGAATAGTTGAACTTGCAAAATCGCAGGCAGGAAGTGGCGCCGCCTACTGTAAATGTAGGGTTACGTTCTTCTGAAATAGCCGCCGCAGGGCTGGAAGCCTACAAACCTGAACATGCAGGGAAACGAAAGCCGATCATAAATTCAATCTTTCAGGCGCGGCTGCAAATGTTCGATATTTATAAAAAGCAGCCATTTATTTCGATCCTCCATATTACAGAAGGTTCGGATCAAAATTCTTAGAAAAAATAGAAAAGAGTTCAAATAAATGTCATTCGAGTTTGTTACATCCGGGAAACCCCCGATATCGCCGCGGGAAAAGAAATTCTCACGCTTCCTGCTTTTCTTTGAAGACGTTGCAAAAGTACCAGTCTTCGGTTGTCAGCACTGCGGCGAATGCATACTATCCTCTACAGCTTTCATCTGCAGTCAGAGATGCCCCAAACGGATGCGCAATGGGCCGTGTGGAGGAACCGGGGCAGGAGGATCGTGCGAAGTATATCCCGAACGAAAATGTGTTTGGTATAGAATCTATTATCGCTCAAAAATGCTGAATCGCTTAAACTTGTTGTATAAAATAAATAAGATCCATAACTGGAATTTAGAGGGCACATCCGCCTGGCTCAACGTATTCATGAAACGAATTGATGCACCGATTTGGTTTGTTCGCAATGATAAGAAAAAAGTGAAGGAAATGCTGTCCGATGACATTCAAAGAAAAAATTGAATCAGGTACGTTTATCGTTTGCGGCGAGATAGGTCCGCCAAAAAGCTGCGACGGGGATGTCATCAGGGAAAAATCCAAGTACTTCAAAGGCGTTGTAGACGCGGTTAATATAACGGATAATCAGACTGCAATCGTTCGATTATCAAGCATAGCTTCAGCAAAAATATTGTTGGAGGTAGGTGTTGAACCGATTATGCAGATGACGTGCCGCGACCGTAACAGGATTGCTATACAGAGCGATTTGTTGGGGGCTGCCGCACTTGGTATTCACAACGTACTCTGTTTAACAGGCGATTATCAGAAATTCGGCGACCAGCCTGAAGCCAAAGGGGTGTTTGATTTAGATTCGGTACAACTCATTGCTACAGCCGCTAAGATGAACAGCGGCTTATTACTTTCCGAACAAGAAATGAAAAAGGTTCCAGATTTTTTCATTGGTGCTGCAGCAAATCCATTTGCCGAGCCGTTTGAAATGCGACTTATCCGTTTACATAAAAAAGTAAAAGCAGGGGCACGTTTCATCCAGACTCAGCCGGTATTTGACATGGATATTTTTACCCGCTGGATGGAAAAAGTTGTCGAGATGGGACTGCATGAGAAATGCGCAATTCTTGCCGGCGTTATGCCGGTGAAATCTGTAAAAGCTTTGCATCATATGAAGAAGGAAGTTCCCGGTGTAAAAATAAACGACGAGTATATCAATCGCTTGGAAAACGCTTCCGACCCAAAAGAAGAAGGAGTAAAGATTGCGATTGAAATGATTCAAGCGCTCCAAAAGATAAAAGGGGTACGGGGCATCCATATCATGCCTGTTATGTGGGAAAGCATAACACCGGTCATTGTCAAAGAAGCAGGATTAGGTGCAATCTGATACACATGGATACCTCACATTGAGCTACCGGAAATTATTCTTCTTGAGACGCTGAACGATGAGAACTCATTGCAGGAAGGATTACATTTGAATATTCAAATGAGAATACAAGAGATCCGCAATGGTTTTCATCCGACATTCTGGGTAGCCAACGGAATGGAGTTGTTCGAGCGGCTGGCATATTACGGACAGCAAATCGTTTTCATGATTTACCTTCGTAATAAACTTGGATTCACAGAGACGGAAGCCGGACAACTCTCTGGAATCTTCGGTGGATTGATTTATATGCTGCCGATCCTCGGAGGCACACTCGCAGATAAGTGGGGATTTCGCCGAGCGTTCAATATTGCTTTTTCGATCCTCGCGCTTGGATACTTTCTGATTGGTTCTGTCGGTATGGATGCCTTTGCAGGTGTCTATAGCAATTTTAATTTGTACTGGTTGCTCGTGATCTTCTTAGTGCTCACGGCAATCGGCGGTTCGTTCATCAAACCGTCTGTACTTGGAACGGTTGCAGTGACATCGAAAGAAGAAACAAAGTCGCTGGGATTTGCGGTGTACTACTGGTTGGTCAATGTCGGAGCGCTGCTTGGGCCGACGATCGCCTATTTTGTGCGCGACAGATTTGGAAATGAATTTGTCTATGTGGTTTCGTCGATCAGTTGCCTTGCAATGCTCATTGTCAATTTGATTCTCTACAAGGAAGTGAAGAGCGCACGCACGGAAGTCATCGAATCTCTTGGAAAAAAGATCACCAATCTGTTTGTGGTACTGGCGAATTTCAAATTCATGATCTTTCTGCTCATCTATTCTCTCTACTGGATTATCTTTTGGCAGGAATTCATCATCGTCCCATATTACGTCACTGATTACATTAATGCTGGCGCGCCGTATGAAATTCTTCAATCATGGGCTGGAGCCGGGGCGATCATTCTCTTTCAGATTCCACTCAATCGTCTCACGAAGAATATTCCAACGCGAACCGCTATCGTCATTGGCTTTGCAATCTCGAGTCTGATCTGGTTGATCATCGGAATATACCCCAGTATACCAACCATTGCGGCGGGCATTGTTGCATTTGCAATTGGTGAAATGATCCAAGCGCCTCGGTACTATGAATATATTTCAGAAATTGCTCCACCCGGACAGCAAGGATTGTATCAGGGGTACGCATTTCTGCCCATTGCTGTAGCAAGATTTGTCGGCGATCCCCTTGGCGGATGGCTCTATCAAACATCCAAAGCAAATGGCAAACCAGAAATGGTGTGGTTTGCTCTCATAGGCATTGGCGCACTTGGCACGTTGTTGATGATTCTCTATAATAAATTTGTACATGTTCAAGAAACAGGAACAACTTAAAGTATGTTCATAGCAAGTGTGGGATAGGGTGCCGTCCTGTCCTATGAAATAGTAAAGAGGTGAAAATGAAAATTGTAAGAATAGTATTACTGAGCAGCCTGGTATTGAATACAACATTTGCACAAAAGCCGTCGGAAGCGCTGAATGCCGACACTATTCTTGCGAGAGTCGTGAAAGGATTCGCGGAGGTCCATGACTTTGTAGCAACTATCGATGCAGAAGTTAAGATGGATCGTGTACAAGTTCCCAAGATGCATGCAACGATGGATTTTAAGAGACCGGATAAAGTTCATTTTACATCGCAGGGTTTTTTGTTTGTACCGCGCGACGGCGTGACAATGAATCCCGCGGTTTTATCACAACGTTATGATGCATCCTTTATCGGAACAGATACAATAGAGGGGCTAAAGCTTTTTAAGCTTCAGCTTGCCGCAAAAGCAAAGAAAACAAAACTACGGCAAATGTATGCATGGATTGATCCTGTGCACTGGACGATAGCAAAGATAGAAACAATTCCGTATGAAGGCAGGACGCTCTCCACGGTTTTTGACTATGAATTTTTGCAGGAGAAGTTTTGGCTGCCGTCAAAGATGATTGTTATTTTCGGATCGGTNNCTGCCGTCAAAGATGATCGTTACTTTTGGATCGACAATGGAAGGGGAGAAGGTTGCCAATGATTCGATATCCCAGCCTTCCGAGCAATTCGATCAAATGCAGCGCGGAGTGCCAAGAAATGGCTCGGTGACTATTCTGTATTCAAATTATAAAGTGAATGCAGGTATTGATGATTCTGTTTTTGAGGAGAAGAAAAAGTAGTCAGTTGATAGTTATCGGTTCCCAGCAATAAGGTAGCGGTTGAAATGAAGGAAAGACGGATCTCTCATCTATGATCCGAAATTGGAAAGCTTAGAAAAAGATTATGGCAATAGATGACAAATCTGTTTCATTATCTGAAGTTCATCACAGCGTTCCCATTCCTCGAGGAACGGGATTTTTCAGACGGTTGTTGGCATTCGCCGGCCCTGCATATCTCGTGAGCGTTGGTTACATGGATCCGGGAAATTGGGCAACGGATCTTGAAGGGGGTGCGCGCTTCGGCTATAAACTGATTTGGGTTATTTTAATGTCCAACGCTATGGCGGTTCTGCTGCAAACTCTTTCAGCAAGATTCGGTATCGTTACCGGCCAGGACTTAGCCCAAGCCTGTCGAAAAAATTATCCGCGTACAGTCGCTCATGCCCTCTGGGTGCTTTGCGAGATTGCGATTGCTGCTTGTGATCTTGCTGAAGTCCTTGGAACTGCAATCGGCATAAATCTACTTTTTCATGTTCCGCTTTTGTATGGTGTTATTATCACCGGCGCAGATACACTTTTATTTCTCATGATCCAGAGCTTTGGCATCCGTAAAATAGAAGCATTTATCCTCACACTCATAGCGACGATGGGTATATGCTTCGGTATTGAAATGATCTTCGCAAAACCGGATTGGATTGAAGCGGCAAAAGGATTCCTTCCTATTCTTCATTCGAACAGTCTTTATATTGCCATCGGCATTCTTGGTGCAACGGTCATGCCCCATAATCTCTATATGCATTCTGCCCTCGTCCAAACACGTACCGTGGCTGAAACGGAAGATGGGAAAAAACAGGCATGCAAATATAACCTGTGGGATACCAGTATTGCTTTAAACGCTGCATTTCTTGTAAACGCTGCAATATTGATTTTATCCGCATCGGTATTTTTCAGCCGGGGAATCATTGTTACCGAGATTCAACAAGCACACCAATTGCTGGCGCCGCTTTTGGGAACAGCAATGGCGAGCACGCTCTTTGCCGTTGCACTGATCGCTTCAGGGCAAAGTTCAACCCTTACCGGAACCTTAGCCGGACAAATTGTGATGGAAGGATTTTTGCGCATCCGTATTCGTCCCTGGGTCCGCAGACTTATTACAAGATTTCTTGCAATCGTTCCCGCAGTCATTGTCATCGCCATCAAAGGAGAAGGTGCGTCGTATGCATTACTTATTCTTAGTCAAGTGATTTTGAGTTTGCAACTTCCGTTCGCAGTCATTCCGCTGATCCAATTCACCAATGATAAATCACGGATGGGATCGTTTGCAAATAAAGTATGGGTGAAAGTTCTTGCATGGTCAACTGCCGCGATTATTGTAGGATTGAATGCCTGGCTCGTCTACCAAACACTCGAGGGATGGATAGAGTCTGCCGGAGAAAATGCTCTGTGGTTATGGATAACCGTTGTCCCTGTTGTCGCCGCTATTTATTTTCTTCTCATTTATATTTCATTACCGAAAACTTGGCGCAGGAGAGAACCCGCAATGCCTCTAGAAATTGAACAACTCGAATTTGTACCGCATCCATATACTCGTATTGGAGTCGCGCTTGATTTAGGCTCTCTCGATACGAAAGTGCTTTCACATGCACAATCGCTTGCGCAGCAAAATGGCGCGCATCTTATTCTTATGCATATTGTTGAAGGAGTAGGCGGGCAACTCTTCGGGACGCAGGCATATGACGATGAAGCACGGGATGATCAAGGACATTTAGAAAAACATGCGAAACAACTCCGGGATAGTGGATTGGAAGTCCAGGCAGTGCTTGGCTATGGCCGAGTGCCCAAAGAAATTGTCCGCATTGCAAAAGAGTACAAGATTGATCTGCTCGTTATGGGCGGGCATGGCCATAGAGGCTTCAAAGATATTGTCTTTGGCACATCAATTTCAAAAGTGCGTCACGAATTGAAGATTCCTGTGCTTGTTGTTCAGTGAGAAATGTTTGGTTTGAGTAGAAAAGGGAAATGGGAACTTCATTTTTCTTCATTTCAGGGAAAAGTCGATGAAGTTACGGTGACTCGATGTCTCCTCCTTCCTGTAATGCTTGTTCATACTTCATTTTATAATCTTTGATCCCTTTGAAAAGTGCCTCAGCAATTTTTCTTTGGCCATCTTGACTACGAAGCAACTGCTCTTCTTTTCTATTGGAGAGATATCCAAGCTCTACGAGGACATTGGGCATGGATGCACCGACAAGGACATAGAATCCGGCTTGTTTCACACCGCTGTTCTTGATCCGCAGGTTTTTCGCCATTGATCCGATAGCACATTCGGCAAATTGCTCGCTGTATTTCATATAAGAACTTTGCGCCATCGTTACGAGGATGAATTCCTCTTCCGTCAATTTTTGATATCGCTTTTCGTATCCTTCTTCCAGTTGAATGACAGCATTCTCTCGTGAGGCGATTGAAACCGCTTCCTCCGAGCGGTTGGGGCGAAGCAAGTAGATCTCAAAGCCATTCATGCTCGATGGTTTATGCGGCAATGCATTACAATGAAGGCTGACAAATAATTTTCCGGCGGCTTCGTTGGCGATTTGTGTGCGTCGGTACAGTTCGACAAATCGGTCTGTTGTGCGTGTGTAAACAACCCGAACGTCTTTTAAGTTCTTTTCAAGAAGCTGTCCGAGCTTGAGTGCGACACTCAGAGTAATATCTTTTTCGTAGGTGCCCACAACACCAACGGTTCCCGGATCTTTACCGCCATGTCCTGCATCGATAACGATGACATCAAGGTTCCAGCGATCGCGTTTGTGTTCACGGTTCTGCCTGGCGGCTTCTTGTCGCTTTTTTTCTATCTCTTTTCTTTCGGCTTTAGTACGGATCCTCAACGAGATGAAAAGGTTGTTCGATGCCGGATCGTTTGCTGCTTCTGCTTGCACAACATCGGGAGTAACGCGAAACGTTAATTGGACGGAAGCAGGTGATTGAAATGCGAGGACTTTTTTCACCACTTCGGAGGGTTTGATTTTATTCAATGCAGCTGTATCAGCTGTGATTCCGGTAATGGTTACAAACAACCACCCATCAGGTTTCAGCCAGGTTTCGATGTCGCCGAGTTTCTTATTGGCAAGAATGGTGATGAGAGACCCGTTCAGTTTCTTTTCAATTTCAATCCCTGCAATATCATAGGGTGATGTGGATGAACGTAACTCGAGCATCATGCGATGTGCATCGAATAATAATGGTTTATCGGCGATGCGTTCAAAGAGCGTCACGAACGTGAAAACCGGTACGAAGAACTCTCCGTGTTTGCGAATCACCTGTGCCGGCATTTGATATACTGTAGCGGTGTTCGATAAACGTTCTGTAATGACAACGAAAGGATTCTGATTCGTAAATCGAACGAGTTGCGAAGCAATGAGACATTCGATTTTTCCGGTGCTGTCATTAAGAATGCCGGGAAGTTTCAGCGGTTTCAAAAAATCATTGAGAGAGAGGTAGAGAACTTCAGCGCTGTCGAGAGTATGGACGAGTGCAGTATCACCGTTTGCCAGACGAAATGTGATCGGAGTTTCTTGATCGGTCTCTTGAGAATGACACAAGGAAAAAGAAAGGACAGAGAGAAATAAGAATTTCCAAAAGCATGGGTGGTTCATCTAACGATAATTCACGAATTGCAGTGCAAATGAAAAATCCTGACCGCGAAGCAGACTGATAACAGCTTGCAGGTCATCCTTATCCTTTCCACTTACGCGTACCTGGTCTTCCATGATTTGTGCTTGCACTTTCAATTTTGAATCTTTCACGAGTTTTGTAATTTTTTTTGCATCATCTTTCGCAATACCAACCTGCAGAGTAATGATTTGTCGTACCGCACTGGAGGCAGCAGGTTCAATATCTCCGTATTTGAGCGCCTTCAGAGGAACGCTGCGTTTGATCAACTTTGATTGTAAAATATCGATGACACTTTTTAAATGAAATTCATCTCCAGTGGTAACAACGAGCTTTTTCTCTTTTTGGTCAAGTTCAACTGTCGTATGGATTCCTTTGAAATCATACCGCTGGATGATTTCTTTGTGTGCCTGATTGACCGCATTATCAACTTCCTGAAGATTTACTTCGGACACAATATCGAAAGAGTTTTGCTGTGCCATGGTGTTAATGAATGATCTGGAAGGTGTTATTTCGTTCGTTGACTATCACTTGTACCTGTGTTGTGTCTTTCCCTACAGTAACCGTTCCAATACCCCTGATTACAATTTCATCTTTTGTTGGAGATCCTACAATAAAGAATCGCCCATTTGCATTTGAGGACACCATAGAAAGCATTGGAAGTGTTACCCCGGAAAAACTTCTATTACCACCACCAAGCGTTGATGGTCTCCAATAGAACTCACGTGCCTTAGCAACATAATAGAGTAGGTCATTCGTGATAGCATTGCGGTTTGCTTCAACCGCTTTTGCTTGAGATATCGTTATTGCTACTGTCATAACGATACCCACTGACACCATAATAAGAAAAATCAACAACAATTGCTTCGGTCCCATATCCTCTCCATTTTATGAATTATCGATTGAAACTCACATTATTCTTTATCAATTCGCTCTATCGTTAAAATTCTGCGATTGAGTACTATCCATGTTCGAAAAACTCCTGCAGTCCACATCTCACTTCTCATAAAAAAACTGTCGAATTTCGCTCTGGTTCGTTATTATTGCTTACTATTATTACTTTTGCGACAAAAATCAATCAGGACAATGGTCGGAGCGTAAGTGGAATGTATCTCATTTACGGATTTCTCCCGTGCCCATACTCCAAAATACCAAATCTAATTCATCCAATACTATGCCAATGTTGTTGGCAAATATTTTAAATTGCTGCTCGATTTCAAGATATTGTTTTTTATTTATCGAATTCGGGATTGAATCAACGATTCCCAATCGTTCCAACGTGCGTAAGATGTGCCGATCTAGGATAGCGAGTCCGTCGTTTTTACCTATGTTACGTAGAAAATGTGTAGCCTCTTTATAACCTAAACCGATGATGTGCGTCACAAGCCACTCTCGCAGATCGAATGCTGAAGCTGGTTCCGATAGTTTTTGTGCAATGACAGAGAATTGTTCCTTCATTTGTAAGAGATGCCGCGTTTTTGTTTTATGAAAGCGGATATAATGTTCTTTACGCCGAAGGATAGGTTCAGGATCTATATATTGAGAACGGAATCCGGCATCACGAAGCTGAGCGACAGCCTGTTCAGCGTGTGCTGCGCTTGATTGGGGTGTGAGAAGGCAATAGGTAAGTTCATAGAAATATTCTGAAGGTGGTACAGATTGAAATTCCGATAATCGAACTCGGATTGCTTCCTTGTGTGTCAGATAGTGATGTTCTAATTCATCGAGTAGTTTTATTCTATCGGAGGGAGCCGTTTTCATTTTGGCAGTGAAATAAAGTTTTTCGCTTTTTGGGAGTGTATTTGAATCAATCCATCGCGTTGAAGTCCGGTTAATACCAGCGAAAACCATTTTTGATTTTGACCTCTTGCTTCCGGCCGTATCATGTGTAACAACCGATTTGATTCGATCGATTGACGGCGACTCATGGTTCGCAGCAGTGCAACAATTCGTCCGCGATAAATTCTATTCGGAATCATGGCACGATGATTCTTTCTCTTATAAGATTTCTTCGGTTTACGGATTTGAAATGCGCTTGGACAATATTGTTTGAGCGGACAGTCAACACAGCGCGGATGAGCTGCTGTACAAAAAGTACTGCCAAGTTCCATGAGTGCCTGATTCCATTCGTATGCTTTTCTTTTGGGGAGCACCGATTCAGCAAGTTCCCATTCATCCATGGAACGGGCTCGGTTGGGGAACAAGCGAGCAAGAATCCGGCGCACGTTTGTATCGACGACAGCTGTTTGTTGTTCGAATGAAAAGCAAGCGACAGCATGAGCCGTGTAACGTCCGATACCGGGAAGTTTTTGGAGAATATGAATATCGGAGGGTAGACGACCGTTGTTATCATTCATAATCTCTTTGGCAACCTGCTGCAGGCGTACAGCACGGTTGTTATACCCCATACCTGACCAAGCGCGAATCACATCGGCAGTTCGAGCATGAGCAAGCGACGAGAAGTTCGGGAAGAGGCGCAGGAACTCCGGATACTTTTGCAATACGCGGCTTACCTGAGTCTGCTGAAGCATCACTTCGGAGACAAGGATGCGATAAGGGTTCCGTGTCTTTCGCCAGGGAAGTGGACGAGCCTTCTGCTTATACCAATGCAAGAGCGATTTCGTAATTGATGATTTTCGATTGCCGATGTTCAATGGGGAATTTTGTTTTTTGTGATTTGCAGAAGTGAATCTTGTGTATTTGTTATTTACTGATGCTATGCAAACATCTTTATATCGCCCCTGACGGGGCTTTGTTACTTTCTAATGATATCTATAACTATTTCGTCCCTACGGGACTAAAAAACATAATTGAAAATTTGTCGAATCGAGAGAAGCTCCGATAGGAGCTTAATATNNATAGACCTACAAAGAACAAATTCATAAGCCCCGGAGGGGCGGCATAGTATTCTATCCATCATTCTACATAACATCAGTTAGTAAATAAAATGTGCTATGAAAGGTTTATTGCCGTCGAGTAAATCCATGTATTTTAATTCATCTACGGTTACCCAGCGAATCTGTTCAAAGACATTGTTCTGCGGTTCTCCCTCGAAGCCGGAGAGGAAACAGTATGCCACGTTGAATATTCCGCCGTCTTCATAATACGCAGCTTGTGTTTGGATGCGTTCGATGGAATGAATTTCGATGGTAAGTTCTTCGCGCAGTTCACGGCGCAAGCATTGTTCGGTGGTTTCTCCGTTTTCAAGCTTTCCGCCGGGGAATTCCCATTTTAATTCATATCTGCCGCCTTTCTTTCGTTGGCAGATAAGTATCTTCCCGTTTTTTCGGAGTATGCCGACTGCTACCTCTGTCATTTCATCCTTCTGTATGGGATTGAATATATTGAAACACTAATGGAATTCCAATGGTTCTCTTCCTCTTACTTATTGTAAATTAACTTGAGAAAAGAGAGAAAAAGACTATATTGATGCAAGCGCCAACTTTTCAAAAAGGAAAAACCTATGCGTACTCTTCGAAGTCTATTATTCGTAATGACAATATATTCCATAACATTCACACAACAAATTTTTGCGCAAGTTGTTATCAGCGAAGTTTATGGAGGAGGTGGAAATTCCGGTGCAACATTAAAAAATGATTTTATCGAATTGTACAATCCCACAAATTCTGTTATTTCGATTACCGGATGGTCAGTGCAATATGCCTCTGCAACCGGATCATCGTGGCAGGTCACAAATATTACAGGTTCAATTTCACCTCATGGATTTTATCTTGTTCAAGAAGCTCAAGGAGCAGGAGGAACAACGAACCTGCCGACTCCTGATGCAACCGGGTCTATTCTGATGTCAGCAACGACGGCAAAAGTTGCCTTATGTAATACAACGACCGCACTTGTTGGTGCAAGTCCGACAAGTTCTGCTATTATTGATTTAGTTGGATTTGGAACTGCAACTTATTATGAAGGAAGCGGCCCTGCACCAGCACCATCGAATACAGCGAGCGTAGAACGTAAAGCATCTGCAACATCGACTGCATCAACGATGGGTGTTGGTGGTTCAGAGGAATTTGCAGGAAATGGTTACGATTCCAACAATAACGCCGCTGATTTCTTTACCCGAACACCACAACCGCAAAACTCGTCGAGTCCTGCTGAACCTGCTTTAGCGGGCGGCGATGTTACTCCGCCATCGGTTGTAGCGATAAAAGTTCTCTCCGATACTCAATTGGAAGTACTGTTTAGCGAAGCAGTTGATGTACTTTCTTCATCGACAGCTACAAATTATGCAATCAATAAAGCGCTCATTGTTACACAAGCTCATCGTGACAGCGCAAATATGACATGGGTTCTCTTAACCATAACACACATGGACAATGATTTTTATACACTCACTGTTCAAAATATAAAAGATACTACTGGAAATGTGATGACAACACCGGCGACCTTTTCCTTTACAGTTGGAGTTCTTACTGTGGCTCAAGCTCGAGCGGCTGGATCAGGTGTCACTGTCCGAGTGCGCGGTGTCGTAACGGTTGCTAATGAATTCAAATCTCCGTCATTTGTTCAAGATACGACTGCCGGTGTTGCGGTATACGGTTCAAGCTTCAGTAGTTCAGCGCGCGTTGGAGATCTCTGGGAGGTCGCGGGTGTGCTGAAAGATTTCAACGGACTCTTGGAGATCGATCCGATTACCGATACAGTGCGACTCAGTTCCGGTAATCCACTTCCGTGGCCAAAAGTAGTCAAGTCCACAGATCTGAACGAAGCATTGGAAGCGCAGCTTGTTCGTATCAACAAGGTGAAGTTTGTTGCAACAAGCAGTTTTGGCGCCGGTGACAGCAGCTATTCTGCCGGCGATGCGTTCGGTAGTATGACGGTTCGAGTAGATAAAGACTCAAATATTCCCATCAGCCCGATTCCCGCCGATTCTGTGAACATCGTCGGTGTCTTGACGGATTATAAAGGCGCGTACCAATTGCAGCCTCGCAGTATTAACGATATCGGCATTATCGATCCGCCGCCGGAACAATCGTGGATGGATATTTTTTCAGCACGCGGCTTGCCGGATAATTCAGTTGTGAAAGTCCGCGGGGTCGTAACATTTGTTCAGCCCTCATCGACTTTAGCACGCACAGTTTTTTTTCAGGATCGAACAGGCGGAATAGCAGCATACCATCCGAAAACCGATACGCTTATGGTGGGAGATTCTATAGAAGTGAAGGGAGTGCTCGTCAATTATCAGAATCTGCAAGAAATCAATCCGATAGATTCTGTGACACTTCTTGCGCGTGGTGTTCCGTTGCCGGCAGCAAAAGATTTGAATGTCTCGCAAGCATCGGAGATCTATGAGAGTCAACTCGTGCGTATCATGGCTGTTCAATTTGTCGAGACGGGAAATTTTACCGGAGGGACAACAGGGATGACATACCACGTGACTAATGGTGCAACGCAATTGGATGTTCGAGTGCCATACGGTACTTCCTTGGAAGGAACTGCTCTTCCTGTGGGTGCAATCAATCTTTCCGGAATACTTGGTCAATACGATGCGAAGTACCAGCTTATGCCGCGTGCACAAAGCGACATCGAACAATTACCCGGCCCTGCTTTTGCTTCTCTTCCGGTGATTACGACACTTACCGATACAAGCTTCACTGTAAGTTGGACGACATTAGCGCCCGGACATTCCCATATTTCATTCGGGACGACACGAGTATTCGATGATTCCATTGCTACTCCGATTTCCGCATTGGTCACATCTCATGTAATCACTGTACCGGGAAGAAAGGCGGGACGGCTTTATTATTTCCGAGCGGCATCGACGAATGATCCAGGCACGAGTTATTCTGCAACCTATCCTGTGGTAACGACTTCGTCTCAGAGTTCCGGACAAATGGATGTCTATTTTAATTACTCCGTTGATGGAACATTAGGATTGCAACCGGCAGCGAATGGGAACGTTGATCTCCAGGCGAAACTGCTGGAGCGGATTTCACATGCAGCCAAGTCGATCGATCTTGCATTATATTCATTTGATGATTTCAACAGTTCAGTGGAGGTCGTTGCAAACCGCGTTGCAGACTCATTGATTGCAGCGAAGAATCGCGGCGTTGCAGTACGGATGGTGTTTGACGACAAGCAGACTTCTTCACCGTTAGCAAAATTGATCACTGCCGGAATTTCAGTACAAAAAAGAAACCTGATGAACGATAACGGTATTATGCATAACAAGTTTTTTATTTTTGACGGACGCGATACAACCAGTGCAACGGACGACTGGGTTCTCAGCGGCTCATGGAATGTGACGGACATCGGGACATATCTTGACGCACAAAATGCTGTCTTCATTCAAGATCAATCTCTCGCGCGCATCTATACGTTAGAGTTCGAAGAAATGTTCGGAAGCTCAGGCGAGACAGCCAATCCGGGTCTGGCGCGGTTCGGACCCACAAAGCAGGATAACACACCGCACTATACAATCATTCACGGAACGAGAGTGGAAGTGTACTTCAGTCCATCCGATCAAACGACTTCGCGAATTGTTCAAGCGCTTTCCACCGCAAACTCGAATATCTTTTTTGGTGTGCTCGCTTTTACGCGTGATGATATACGCGAGCAGCTTATTGCGAGCAAAAATGCTGGTGTTGTTGTGAGAGGGATGATCGATCAGCAGCCGAGCGAATTGGGCACGCTGCAATCTGCCGGTATCGATGCGATGCAAGCGGGACATTCGGTAGTTACCGGACTTTTTCATCACAAGTACGGCATTGTTGATCCGTTCAGCGATGCAAGCGATCCGTTGGTGATTACCGGAAGCCATAACTGGTCCACGGCGGCTGAAGTTGACAACGACGAGAACACACTCATCATTCATTCCGGCATTATCGCGAGACAGTATGTGCAGGAATTCAGCGAGCGCTACAAAGAAAGCGGTGGTTCGGGTACCATTACAAGTGTAGGAGAGCAGAAGAGCAATATGCCGGCACGCTATGAGCTTTCACAAAATTATCCGAATCCATTCAATCCAATAACGAACATCAGTTACCAGGTACCATCAGCCGGTCACATCAATTTGAAAGTGTATGACATTCTTGGGCGAGAAGCGGCAATTTTGGTGGATGAAATAAAACCTGCAGGAACATATTCGGTGAGATGGGAAGCCTCACATTTCTCAAGCGGAATGTATTTCTATCGGCTTCAAGCCGGTCATTTCGTTGACACAAAGAAACTTTTGCTGATAAAATAGCAAGAAAGTGTAAGAAGGAAGAAAATGAAAAATATACATGTAGTTGTTCTTTCTTTTGTCTTGACATCCCGATAAAGAAACATCGGGACAGGCGCCATGAAAGAACCAAAGAAAAAGTCAAGACTGATGAAAAATATGGAGTCGGAGACATAATATAGTTACACGCTATAGCGTGTAACAACTTTAGGCCTCCGGCTGGCTCGCGTCGTTGACCAGAAAAAACTCATTCGCTTACGCGAACTCAGACAATTTTCTGGTCGGACACTTTGCTCGCCTTGTTTATTTTCATATTTTTCTGAGGTCGGTAAAAAGAAGAAATAAGCGCTGTCGATTTCGCAGCCTGAGTAAAAGATCAAGAAAAGAAAATATTAGGTTTTATGTATCCAGCGGGCTGCGGATATTAAGATTGCCCCGGTCAACAACGTGGGTATAGATCTGTGTCGTCCTGACATCTTTATGTCCTAACAATTCCTGAACCGTGCGGATATCATAACCGCTCTCTAGGAGATGCGTAGCAAATGAATGGCGCAGCGAGTGAATTGTTCCTGCTTTTCTCACTTCGGATTTTTGTAATGCCGTTTTGAAAGCCCGTTGTACGACACTTTCATCGATATGGTGCCGTTGAATGGCTCCTGATAACGGATCCATTGAACGCTTTGAAGCAGGAAAAATATATTGCCATAAAAATTCTTTTGCAGCGCGCGGAAATTTTCTGCGGATGGCATCCGGCAAATACACATCGCCATAGCCATCGGCTTTATCTTCTTGATGCAAGAGTTTCACTTTTGCGATCTGACGTTCGAGGTGTGGAAGAAGTGATGCAGGAAGAAGCGTGATGCGGTCTTTTTCTCCCTTTCCTTCGTGTACAACAATTTGTTTTCTGAGAAAGTCGATGTCTTTTACACGCAGCCGGTGACATTCGAGCAGGCGCATGCCGCTGCCGTACAGAAGGGCACACATGAGCCATCGTGATCCGTGGAGATGCAGAAGGATGGAATCAATTTCCTTTTTCGCAAAGACTACTGGAATACGCTGTGTTCTCTTTGCCCGGATAATATCATGCAAGTCCCCGATCTTAATATGAAGCACTTCGCGATAAAGAAACAAGACGGCATTAAGTGCTTGATTCTGTGTGGAGGCAGAGACCTGTTTTTCCACTGCCAGATAGGTAAGAAATTGTTCGATGTGTGGTTCGC
Organism: Ignavibacteriota bacterium; assembly: GCA_003142575.1. Taxonomy (GTDB): domain Bacteria; phylum Bacteroidota; class Ignavibacteria; order UBA10030; family UBA10030; genus Fen-1298. The sequence continues at coordinate 2,944 of PLMS01000060.1, read as the reverse complement.
ACATCACGCTCGGGTGTTTTTTGTGGTGAAAGAGAATGTAACGTTTGATCCAATTGAGATAAGCTTCTTCTGTGCGAATGCTGAGGTGTTTGGTCCGTATGCAGTTGCGGACATGATCCAATAATTTTTGTTTTGCCATATTATTCCCTTGCGTTTTAATGATGCAATTGATAGATTATCAGCGCGTATAGGAAAGATACAACGTAAAAGTATCTGAAGAAAGAGGGGAATTATTGGGAGCCATCGGAAATCTAAACAACTATAGTGCCAGAACCCGTTTAATCATTGCTAAACTTGGCTGCAAACCTTGCAGCCTATCATACAATATCATCATGTTAGGCTGCAATATGCAGTCTAACACGCAAAAAACGCATATTAGGCTGCGGTATGCAGTCTAATCATAGTTATGCCGCACGGGCGGCGAACAAAATATAAGCACATACATTTCTAAAACGTTTTGCGGCACAGTTAAAAGAACAACACAGAGAAGAAATAATATCATGAAAACCTTTCTTATTGTATCCATAGCTATTTTATTCCTTGGTTGTAAAAATCCAGTTTCCCCTTCGCTTGATATTAATGTCTCCACCATTAACGGAAATACCGTAGAAAATATGTCTGACATGGAGTTTATAACCAACAAACCCAATCCAATAGATTATTCTATTTTTATTACCAATCCATCATCTTCAACCGAAACCTTAACGGGAAGTGTTGTTTTTGTCGATTCAAGCAAACAAGGTTATTTTGATTGTTTGACTCTTGACAGTTTTCATGATTCAACATTTAGCTTGCCTCCCGGAAAGTCCGTAGAGTATATTATAGGATTCTATAGCCCTATTATTAACAATAAACCCGTTAAAGGTTCGTTTTCTATTTATCATAACGTATCCAACAAACCCAACCCAATTGTTGTCAAATTGAACGGGCAACGCCTTTAATAATAGTTTATTTGCTAAACACTAAATAGCCAAATAGAATGCCGAATATAAATCCCATCTCCAAACCATTCGGTACAAGAAATAGGAAGTCACTATGAGAGACCATATGAAATGGAATTATCTCGGAATTATTTTTGGCGGACTTTTTACCGTTGTTCTTGTTTTTTTGCATTGTAAAAATACGGAAACGATTTGTGAAGTGACAAAATTTGCTCTTGCCCTTATTTCTGTTATTTGTTTTTACACAGCTTTTATTTTTTATTGCAAGCATAACCCCTCCAAGGAACAAAAGAAGCATTTAACCAAATTATCTGTTGGCGAAAAAGAGATACTTTTAGAGTACTTGAAAAATCTTACAGAAGGCGAAAAACATCTACTTATGACTCCAAGTTTTGATGCTTGGCTTGATGGTAAAAAAGTGCATAGAACAGTCGAAGCATACAAAAATGAAGTTGATGCTAATTGTTTAGTAAATGCCAAAATATTAATTCCCCTTAAAGATTTAGAAAATGGAAAAATACAATATAAAATTGATGACCGTGTGATCTCATATCTTAGCAAAGAAAAGAATTTTAAGTTTTTGATATAATATGAACAAATCCAAACCAACAACAAAAGACTGTGCCGCAAAACGCAAAAGAATAGAATGTGCAAAAGACGCTAAATTACAAATTACCGTTTTCGTCGCCCGTGCAACAAGTAATGAGCGGTTGATTATTTTTAAAGTTCTGTGAATTACTAATACCATTTGCGGGTCTTTCAAGTTGTTTGGCATAACCAGGCGCTCAAGCTGACCAAATGAGCTTGGTGCAAATTAACATTGCGCTTAGAGGTTTCGTATTGATTGAAAATATTCATCTTGTAACTCGTTTCGTTTTGTGCGTCATTAAAATTGGTCACGCGGCAGCTTAGCGCCCATCCGTTAGGCCGCAAATTATGTACAACGTTATCGGAATCATTCAATAAGAGCAAATATGACTACGAAGGTTGTCTTCATTCTTTTTTTAGTCGTTTTAGGCTGCAAAGACAATACAACAAGTAGCAATCCACCTTGCAGTGGAATCGATCCCAGCATTATTCCCGAACCACCATACAACAGTCCTGTCTGGCATCCTAACGGACAGTTTATCGGATTCAACCATACACCTTTACGAAATATTATTTATCCCAATCCCTGTAATCCAGAACAGGAATTTGCGGCTGATTCAACCGGTTTTTGGTTGATCAATTCCGATGGAACAAACATGCGAAGGATTTTCCCTTACACATTGCAGAACCCAACCTGGTCACCTGATGGTGAATGGATTGCGTTTGTTTCTGGTGCACAGATACTTAAGATGCGGTTCACTGGAACCGTATTTGACACGACAACATTAATTCAATTAACGACGTCGGGGAATAGTTATTTTCCGGCATGGAGTCCCGATGGACAATGGATTGTGTATGATAGATCACTCGCCGATGGAAGTGGTTCTGCTGGTGTTTGGATAATGAGAACCGATGGAACAGAAAGGAAAGCAATTTTTGGTGGAGCTTTTCCTGCTTGGCATCCAAGCGGAGACAAACTAATAGGTGTCATAGGAACAAGTTCCACAAGTATTTGGACAAGATTTGTGCAATATGATCTCCCGCAACAGAAAGCTCTTGACACTCTATCGGCTATTGTCGGCAATGACAACCGTCAACCCCACTACTCGCCTGATGGGACAAAGATCGCTTTCTGGTCAAGCGGTAATCTTTGGTTAATGGACACAACGGGAAGAAATTTACAGCAACTTACGAAACAAGGAGTTGATGTAGATTTTGGACTTCCCTTTAGCTGGTCACCAACAGGGAATAAAATTATTTACACACGATATAAATCAACCGATTGGACAATGAACAATGGTGTATTCTCGATGATTGATGTTGCATCTAAAACAGAGACACAATTTACTTCGAATCCTTGACCTACAAATGGTATATACAATTAGTTTGCGCCCTAACCAGGCGCTCCATTAGAC
>PLMS01000042.1 GCA_003142575.1 Ignavibacteriota bacterium | reverse complement strand
ATAACGGCAAATTCAAACTCGTCCCGCTGCTCGTTGACTCCATTCGTTTTACCAAGTTGATTTTCCTTTCCATAATACCGCGAATGGACATCACCGCCTCCGGAAAGGAGAAGACCATCAAGATTTTCAATTTCTCTTGCGTTATCAAGTTCGTACGACAGTTTTTGAATATCCACAGATCCATCGACTGAACGAATCCAGCGCACATACTGCTCGTACTTGTCTTCTTTCAAAGTATCTGTAATTCCAATCCGCATGAGCTTATCACATGTTTTATCAATGCATCCAACGTATCTTTTCCAGCAACAAACGCTTGCTGAATTTCTGCAACGATCACCGGCTCAGTCTTCAAAAATTCCACAAATCGCTTTCTCAGCCGCATAAAATCTTTTTCTGTCGTGACGATAAAATCAACGCTTAATGCTTTTCTTGCTTTGACGATCGTCTGAATGTCTTCATCAGAAAACCAGTGGTGATCGGAGAACATAAAATACTTCACAACGATCATTCCTGTATCTTCAAGAAGCGACTCGAACGTTTTCGGGCTTCCGATTCCGGAAACAGCAATAATTTTTTTGCCAACGAATTGTCCAGCTTCTACTATTTCGTTCGATGATATCAGTTTGAGAGATTTCAATTTTATTTGCACGCCAACGATTCCCTCTCCTCTTAGGAGAGGGTTAGGGTGAGGTCTTGTTTTGAATCGCGGTTCAATTATTCTCTTCGCCTGCTCAAACTCAGCATTGTCCGCACAACGAGAAGCAATAATCAAATCAGCTCGTTTCAGCGAGGTCATCGGCTCACGCCTGTTTCCTACCGGCAGCAGCCAATCGCCGTTTAATATTTCTTCTGCCGTCATCACCACAAGATTCAGGTCACGATGGAGATATCGATGTTGAAATCCATCATCCAGCAATATTATCTCTGCGCCAAGTTCGACAGCTTTCTGAGCGCCACGGGCACGTTTCTCATCGACGACAACGATGAGATTAGAAAATTTTCTCGCAAGTTGACTTGGCTCATCTCCTGCATCTTCGACTGAGGCAAAATTGCCGCATCCATCACTTACGACTATTGTTCCAACTGATTTTCTTCCATACCCGCGACTGACGACCGACAACCTACGGTTGTTTCCCAGTCTCTCGATCAGCATTTCAACGATTGGTGTTTTTCCAACTCCTCCTGTTGAAATATTACCAACCGAGATCACCGGTACACTCACTTTCGTCGTTTTCAAAATTCCTATGTCAAAGAACCAGTTGCGCAGGACAACTGCAAACCAATACAACAAAGAGCATGGCAGCAGAAAAAGTCTAGCGCGCTTCATCTACTCATCTGTAATATTCGTTCGGCAACTTTCTGCGATGCGCCTGCATTGCCAAGCATTCCTTTTACCTTGGAAAGCTCCGTTTTCATTTCTTTTAATTGTTTCTCATCACTCAACAATTTCAGTGCTTCTTTTACCAATGTCTTCGTGTTCGCCCGATGTTGTATAAACTCCGGTGCGATTGTTTTTCCTGCCACAATATTGACAAGTCCGATATTTTTCAGTCGTACCAGCAGCCGACCGATACAATAGGTAAGCCATGATGTTTTATATACGACAAACATCGGTGTTCCGAAGCATGCGGTTTCTAATGTTGCCGTGCCGGATGTAACAAAAGCAAAATCTGCATTTGCCATTACTTCATATGTTAATCCTGTGATCAAACGAACACCTTCTAGATTGTAGAGTGTCCGGAAATACTGCTCTTCGAGTGTTGGTGCAACACCAACAACGATTTCCATTTCCTTCTCTGCAGCGATTCTTCGTGCGGCACTCAGCATGTCCGGAAATATCTGCTCAATTTCTTGTTTTCGGCTTCCCGGCAGTAAAGCAAGAATTTTCTTTTGCCCATTGAGTTCAAACCGTTTACAGAAATTCTTTCGATCAAGCTTTGATTCCAACGCTTCCAACAACGGATGGCCGACGAACTCCGTATCAATTCCTTCTGCCCGATAAATATCCACTTCAAATGGAAAGATGACGAGCATTTTATCTACCAGCGACCGCATTTTTTTTACTCGCGATTTATGCCATGCCCACACTTGCGGACTGATATAATAGACGATCTTGACATCATAACGTTTCGCGATGCGTGCAAACCGGAGATTAAATCCCGGATAATCGATCAGAACCAGAACATCGGGCCTTTTGAACTTGACGATCTGCTCAAGCGTATGTTCCATCGTTTTGATAAATGGGAGATGCTTAATCACTTCCATAAATCCCATAAAACCAAGTTCGTTGATGTGATAGATATTCTCCATCCCTTCGCGCTTCATTTTATCGCCGCCGACACCATACACGTCGATACCGGGAGAGAGACGTTTCAGCTCTCGCACAACACCGGAGCCATGCAAATCGCCCGACGCTTCTCCAGCGATAATCATCACGCGTTTGACCACGGATTACCTCATATACCAAAGAACAAGAAGAACCAACAACACCAAACCCAATGCTTGAAACGTCCGCCGCTCGGACCGCACTGCCTCTTGCCAACGGGCTTGTTGATGCGCCTGCGAAGAATGTGCGTACGGAACGACGCGCGGAATAAAACGCGGAACATTCTTTTTATATTCAACATATCCCACACCAAACTCGTTGACAAGAAATTCCTCTTCTGCAAGAACAATCTGAAAATATTGAAATGCAAAGTACACCGCCGCCGCGCTCACTAACCATGGAAACAGCGCATTCGACATGACGCCAACACCGATGTACGTAAGCATATTCCCTACATATAACGGATTGCGTACATACGCAAACGGTCCTGACACAATAACTTCCGGTGCACCGACATTGCCCGTTACGCGGGTAAGACTTCCGGCATATGCAACACCCCAAAACCTCATCGATTCGCCGAACACCACCAAAACAACTCCGACCGCCATCGTCATCATTGTCGGTTGAGCGAATACAATCATCACCAATAAAAATGGGATCGGCGTATAGCTGCGGAGCGTAAACAATTGTTGTCTGAGCAGCTTCATACCTTATCCCTGTGCAAATACTTCGCGGCGTGCCATTGCGGCTTCTTGCCGGCAACGAATGCGTTTACGCTGAAGAATTTCCTCCAGCTTCACCTGCACATTTCCAAAATGATTAAATTCAAAAAATGTAATATTCTGTTGCTGGCAATGTTTTATCAATTGCCGCTTTGCAAACACGAAATCCGCGTACCGAACCGGGCATCGATCGGAATATCCATCACCGATATACATGATGACATCCTCATCCGCTGATGTATTCAGCATATGATTCCGCTTGCAGTTGCCACATAAGTTGCATTCCGCATCCGTGTACGGAAAGGAGACCTTCAGTCTCCCTCCGACAAACTCCGCGTGATTCGCAAAGAACGGTACCTGCACCAATCCTGTATTTGAAAGAATACGTTCAACATACGCATCTAAACCATCGCTCAGAACTGTAAGAGGGATATCCCGCTCCTTACAGAAACTGACAAAGCCGGCAAAGTGCGGATCGACAACAAATTGATCCACGAAGCTCATAAACTTATTTTGATTGATAGAAGGAATCGCTTCGCACAATTCCGTTAACCACATTTGCATGGTGATTTCACCGCTGAGCAAACGCCGAACACACGCTTCTGCTTTCTCACCGGTAAATTCCCGAAAGAACTGCTCGCCCACATCTTGCAAGCACACGGTTCCATCAAAATCACAAAAAACACGGATCATATAAACATCTTTAAAATCTCAAGTTCCTCCAAAGGAGTCCCTTTGGGACAAACATCAAATTTCAAACAATGACCAAATCCAAATATAAAATGACCAAAAAAACGATTTTTGTATGTTTGGTTTTTTATCATTGGAATTTGTTTGTTATTTGTGATTTGTGATTTGGAGTTTTTAGAGATTTCCATTCTTAATTCTTCTCTACTTCGTTAAAACGTACCGATACGAGCTTTGATATACCTTCTTCTTCCATCGTAACACCATACATAGCATTCGCGGCTTCCATGGTCCGTTTGTTGTGAGTCACGATAACAAACTGTGTGTTATCGGAAAATTTTCGGAGAATACGCGCGAACCGGTCAATGTTTGAATCATCGAGCGGCGCATCCACTTCGTCAAGAATACAAAATGGACTCGGTTTGACGAGATAGATGGCAAACAACAATGCAATTGCCGTCAGTGTTTTTTCTCCGCCGGAGAGCAAGTCGATGGATGTCGGACGTTTGCCGCGCGGCTTCGCAATGATTTCAATTCTCGCTTCCAACGGATCAGGCTGTTCTTCATCCAAACGCAAATCGCATTCATCCCCTTCGTCGAACAATCCCTTGAACGTTGTAATAAAATTTTCGCGAATGAGTTCAAAGGTTTCTATGAATTGTTTCTGCGCCGTTGTGTTGATCTCGTCGATCGTTTCCATCACGGTTTTTTCTGACTGCTCCAGATCGTCCCGCTGGGCAGACATAAAATCGAGCCTTTCTTTTTCACTCTTGTACTCATCGAATGCGGCAAAGTTCACGGCACCCAATGCATGAACTTTTTCCTTGAGCTTGTGCGCTTCTTCACGTACAACAGCAAAATTATACTGATCGGCATCCAAAAACTCCTGCGGTTGTATGTCGAAATCGAAATCCTCTTTTGCACGTATCTTGAGGTTTTCTGCTTTCATCGACAGTTCCTGAATCTTGATCTCCAAATCGTGTGCCGCTTTCAAGGAACCTTCCTGACGTAACCGCTCATCTTTTAACTTCATTTCAATTCCATGAATCTGGCTACGTTTGGCGCTAAATTCCTGATCAAACGATTTTTTCTGTTCCATCACATCGTTATATTCCTGGTGCGCTTCCGTGAGACTCACTGCAATAGCTTCCAGATCAGCGTCGAGCGATGCACTATCTTCTTTTGCTTTGAAGATTTCTTCTGTGCGCTGATCGAATGTGACCGAAATCGACTGCATCGTCGATGCTGCATAGTCTTTCGCCTGCACAATGCTGCGCTCTTCGCTTTGCAGCGTAAGAACACTCAGGTTCGCCTCATTTGCCACGCGGGAATATTCATTCCAGAGCGCATCCATTGTTTCAACTTCACTCGCTGCCGCGCCGACTTGCTGTTCAGCTTCTGCTTGCTGCCGTTCTAATGCCGTTATGGATGGTGTAAGTGTCCGAAGCTCTGCGTTGAGCAGTTCGATTTCCTGTTTCAGCTTTTCCGTTTCCGTTTCGTTGCGTTCGATGTTGTCCTGCGCACGCTTCTTTTCAAACTCTAATTGCGCAATGCGAATTTCCACCGAAGTCTTCTGTTGTTCGATCGTCCGTGCTTCTTCCGAAAGTTTTTTCAGATTGACAGTTTCCAATTCTTCGGATTTTTTCTGAAGATCGCGTTCAATGCGTTCGTGTCGTTCTCGCAGCTTGTGAACATCAGCGGTAAATTCTTCCAGCTGTGATTTTTTGCTGATGTGCCCGCCTTCATCCTGCCGCACACTGCCGCCGCGGACGACGCCCTTGCCCGTCACAATCTCTCCATCGAGCGTAATACAGCGAATACTTGGATAATCATTCACAACAGCAAGCGCCGAAGAAACATCATTCACGAGCAGCGTCTCATCGAAGAGAAAGTTGAACAACCGCTCGTGATTGTTGTCAAACTGCACCAGAGTACTTGCCCATCCGATAACACCGGCGTTTTGAATCGAAACACGATGATTGGAAATACTTGGCAACCGGTCAAGACAAATAAATGTTGCCTTTCCTTTTTTATTCTTTTTTAAAAAATCGATGGCGGCATACGCTTCTTGCACATTTTCGACGACGACATATCCCGCCGATTCGCCGAGCGCTGTCTCGATAGCGATGCGATATTGTGGTTCGGTTTGTACGGCCTCACCTACCGTCGTCTGAATTTTCGCACTCCATTCAGTGCTCGTGATGAGATACTTCGCACCTTCGGAATACCCGTCGAAGCTTTCCACCAGTCCTTTCAGAAAATCAATGCGTGCTTGTTTCCGCTCCACGTCGCCAAGCACTTCGTGATCTTGTCGGCGTAATTGCTCAACCGCATCCTGCAATTGCTGCTTATAGTCTTCCATCTGGTGCGTGCGAACTTCAGCTTCGGCAAATGCAAGACGCAGCTGTTTGTTCTCCGCTGTTAATCTGGCAATCAACTCAGCGTTCTTTTCTATGTCCAGACGATATGTTGCATTCTCTTCTTTCGTGTACCCAACACGACCGCGGATGTTCTCTATGCGTGCCTTCACTTGATTTTCGCGGTTGCGCAATTCTGCCAGTTCACGCATCAATGCAATGACTTGATCCTGATTGGCTTTCAGTTCGGCACGTTTGGCATTCAGTTGTATTTCAAATTCGTCGAGCTGAGTTTTCTTCTGAAGATATATTGCTTCTGCCGCGCTTGTTTTCGTCTGGAGCTGTTCCAACGATTGTGCCAATTCGGATTGCTTCTGTTCCAGTTCCACACGCTGCTGACTGAGATCTATTTTCTCTCGTTCAAAGCGCTCAATATTCGAGAGAAGTGAACGCCGGCGCTCCTGTGTCGTTGCACGATGCTGTTCCAACTCATGAATAGCCAACTGGCGCGAGACAAGGTCTTCCTGCGTGACTGCAAGCTGCCGCTCCAATTCTTCCGATTCCTGCCGCAGCACATCGAGCAATGCTTCTTCTTGGTTCACTTCCACTTCAAGACGATTCTTTTCGTCCACGGCAACGGAGAGCTGCTGTGCAAGCGGTTCGATCTTCAGCACAACATTGGAATACTCTCGATTGAGCAGTTCTATTTCCAATGCCTGCAATTGTTTAACGAGTTCGTTGTACTTTTCCGCTTTCTGCGCCTGACGTTCCAGAGAATTCACCGCTTTCTCTACACCGCGGATGATATCGTTCACGCGCGTAAGGTCTTGCCGCACAACTTCTAAACGACGAGTTGCTTCTTTCCGTCGATATTTATATTTCGTGACACCGGCGGATTCTTCAAACAAACGGCGACGCTCGTCGGAATTATCGCTGAGAATACTTTCCACCATTTTCAATTCGATCACAGAGTAAGCATCCGAACCCATGCCGGTATCCATGAATAAATCGCGAATGTCCTTCAATCGGCAAAGCGTTTTATTCAAATAATATTCACTTTCACCGGAACGGAATACGCGGCGCGTGATGGTCACTTCAGAATATTCGGTGGGAAGGATGCCTTTGGTATTTTCGATGGTAATGGAGACTTCGGCAACATTCAGCGGTTTACGTGATTTCGTACCGTTGAAAATAACATCTTCCATTTTATCTGAACGAAGCGTCGTCGGACGCTGTTCGCCTAATGCCCATCGAATAGCATCAACGACGTTCGTCTTCCCGCAGCCGTTCGGGCCCACAATTGCAGTCAGACCTTCGTCAAACGTGAGATTCACTTTTTGGGCAAATGACTTGAATCCAAATATTTCTAGTTTAGATAAATACATTATCCGAGATTCTGCGCGAGATGGAGTATGAATTTCACATACGAACTCAGAGCATAGACCGAATCGTAATAGAAGAACAGCCCACCCAGAAGAAGAATACATACAAATATTCCACCGACATAGGTTTTCACCAGAACCAGATCGTAAATCACAGAAATCCCCTTCAGCACCCGCAAGAATGTCCAGAAGAAAAAGAGGAGCATAAGCACAAGCGATGGAAGTACATAAGAAGGATTCTCCATGATTTTGAACAGACTCATCGCAAGTGGACTCAAGAAAATAACAGGCGCCGCACTCCACACGGAAATCGAGTACACGTGAAACCATGAAACATGCGCCCTCACAAACCAAGCAATTACTTTTATCAGCAAAGCAAGGAGCATCCCGAAGAAAAAGAACAACCCAGTAAGCACCGCGATACCAGCAAACGGACGCCATGTTGCATGAATAAATTGCACTTTCAGCGGATCCCATACAAACAGATATGTGAGGATGTAATCGGCGAATTTATCTCCGCGATAATGATACATAACACCGGAGAGCAAACATGCAAACGTCATGGAAATTGCACTCGAAAGAATAAGCGTGTGCGCGATGGAAACCGCATGCAGATCGCGCAAGTCAACAAAAAAATTATAGGAACGGGTCAAAGAGCGCTTGAGACTTTCGCCAAATCGGCGGTTCGTGGATTCGTAACCGATGAGAATAATCACAAACAATCCAATGAGTACATGAGCCCAGGGAAAACTTACACGGTAGTTACCGGCAGGAATGGCGGCAATCCGCTCTTCATTATAGAGAGCGCGAACGACCTCGTACGCGAGCCGTTTTTCCCTTGTCTGGTTGAGCAGACCTACTGGATGAAGAGAGTGATCACCAAACGGGAAGCTGAGAAGAGGACGATCACCGCGCCAATCCGTGAGAGCCGCTGCAAAACTGCCCGCTCCATTTGCTTCCTTGATTGCTGCATAGTATTGGAGATAGAATCGAGCCTGTGACTCCTGCGATGATGGGTCGCTATACCCGTTCCGATTCTCTTGATCCACTTCCCTCCCGTAACTTAGAATAATCAAGGGTTGTTCAGGGTGTTTCTTTTTCCATTCCGACAACGACCGTCTATACTCCTTGAGATCGGAGGACGGCAAAACAATACCGACAAAATCAACGTACGATGCGCAGACATCATTCTTCAACATGCGAGAGCCGTAATACACAGGACGACCATCTATCTGGCGCGTGACGCCGCTCATTTTCTGAACGAACCCCGCGGCTTCTTCATCCGCAGAATCAAACTGATCACCCATACCCCACGCAAGCACGCACGGAAAATGGCTGTCTCGTTCTATCATTTCTCGCATTTGAGTTTCGGCTAAGGATTGAAACGCTTCTTCATTCAAAATATCAGCCGGAACATTCCAGACCGGTATCTCCTCCAATACGGCTAATCCGTACCGACTGCACAGGTCGAGCATATAAGGATGCGGCGGATGGAATGCAAATCTGACCGAGTTCGCGCCAAGCGATTTGATGAGGACGACATCTTTTTCCATTTGCTCGTATGAAAGAGACGCTCCGTATTTCGGTGAATCTTCATGCCATACAACGCCTTTAAGTATCGTCTTGTTCCCGTTCAGCACCAACGTGTTATTTTCAACGCGCATGGATGCAAAACCGATATTCAGATTGTATTGGTCTATGGTGGTCTTCTGTTTCCCGTCTACGGAAATAATATTTGTCTTCAGGATGTAGAGCTCGGGACTTTCCGGACTCCACAATTTTGGTCCGTTCACCGTGAACTCAAGCTGAACGTTTGTATTCTTGTTTGATTCTACCAGAAACGGTGCCGACATTCCTTGCGCCACAAGGAGATCCGAAAACCGCTCATACAGCTCTGCATTTAAAAAGTAGGATACTTGTTTCGGTTTTGCCGAAAGTGAATCGCGATTTAAACCGTCGAACCGTCTGTTGTTCAGAACACCGTCGAGATGCACTATTGCTTGCTGCATCTGCTGGTTCATGCGGGTCTGCACATGCATACGATCCACCCAGAGCCGCGGTGTTGCCAGCAAATAGACGTCGCGCAAAATGCCGCCGTAATTCTTCCATCCCCATACTTGTTTGCGAACCGGCAATGTACTATACGCATTGAGCCGATTGCTCACCATTACTTTGATGGTGTTTTCCTTTCCAATTTGAAGCGCATCTTCCGGAATCTCAAACTCAAAACTCGTATACCCACCAACGTGCTTTCCCACATACACTTCATTGATATAGACTTCACACTCATAATTAATTCCAAGCGCAACAAATTTGAACACAAAATTATTGAGAAGTTCCTCATCAAGTGTAAATGTGCGACGGAACGTCATCCGTCCTTCATAATCGATCGAACTGGGGACTTTCACCTCTTTTTGAATATTCGTTCCAAACAACTTTTCTATCCATGTTTCACCTTCAATGGACAAGTTCCACGTCCCCGATAAATCGATTTTTTTTTGAGTGGGCGAATCGAGGTGAATTCCTGCGTCCAGCCCTTCTAGTGTTGGTTGGCCGTTAGGAAGAACGAGCGGCATACCACATACTGTCGTGCTGAGAACCATAACAGCTGAGAGTGTGAGGAATGCGAAGAAAATACCGAAAATATGAGGTTTTTTTGCCAATTTGATGAACTTACTGTGCGCGGAAGTTGCCGCTGATTGAGGCGGCATCGCTCATAATAGATTTAAATATAATACATAATACCAGCGAAAGCAATGGAATTCCCAGTCCTTTGGTGGTTTTTCTGCTGAATGTTTACTATGATAGCACTGAAAAAAAATTGCGAGTTGACTTTTTTTCTCCGTCTCAATTGTTGAGCGTTTATTATAGTGGTTCAGCATCAGAAAGTGATACGCTTATGACTCGACCGATTCTATCCTATACCGTCGCCCCTTCCATCCCTCAAGAGCTCCAGTGCCTCCAAGCCATTGCATATAATTTACTTTGGGTATGGGACCATGAACTGATGGAACTCTTCATGAGAATTGATTTGGACTTATGGGAACAAACCAACCATAACCCTGTGCAAATGTTGGGAATGATCAAACAGGAACGGCTGAATACGCTGGTGGGGGACGATGCTTTCCTCGTACAGGTTGAACGCGCAAGCCGGCGTTTTTCAGATTATCAGGATGCCGGTTCAAGCTGGTTCCACAAAACTCATCATGCGGCAAAGAGTGATTGTTTTGCCTATTTCTCTGCGGAGTTTGGATTAACCGAGTGTCTGCAAAATTATTCCGGCGGTTTAGGAATTCTTTCCGGCGACCATCTGAAAGCTGCGAGCGACTTGGGATTGCCCCTTGTCGGTGTGGGCTTACTCTATCAACAAGGATTTTTCCGTCAGTATCTCAACGCCGATGGATGGCAGCAAGAACGGTATCCGGAAAACGATTTCTACGGGCTTCCGCTAAAACCGGCGCTCGACTCTGAAGGAAAACCAAAAACCATCTCTGTGGATTTTCCGGGCCGTCAGATTATCGCTCAAATTTGGCAAGTGCAGGTTGGACGAGTAACCCTCAATCTTCTCGATACGAACATTCCTCAGAATTCTCAGGAAGATCAGGATATCACCGATCAGTTGTATGGCGGTGACCGAGAGATGCGTATGAAACAAGAAATTCTTTTAGGAATCGGCGGATACCGCGCGCTCAAGGCACTCGGACTGAAACCCGCTGTCTATCATTTAAACGAAGGTCATTCTTCCTTCCTGACATTAGAACATTGCCGAGATCTCATGCATGAGTATCACATCACCTTTGCAGAAGCGCGTGAACAGACGATTGCAAGCACTGTCTTTACCACACACACACCTGTACCGGCCGGTAATGATTACTTTGACCCGCAGCTGATGGAGAAGTACTTTGTCCCTTACTACAAAGAACTAGGGCTCTCCGCGATAGAATTTCATGGACTTGGACGTGAAAATCCAAACAACGCTGGTGAAAGTTTTTGTATGACCATTCTCGCGTTTAAGATGTCTTGGCACAGCAATGGCGTGAGCAAGCTGCACGGAAAAGTATCGCGAGAGATGTGGAAGAACGTGTGGCCCGGAGTTCCGGTACAAGATGTTCCCATTATCTCCATCACCAATGGTGTGCATGCACCATCATGGATCAGCCGCGATATGGCAGGACTATTAGATCGGTACCTTGGTCCCGGGTGGCGTGATGACGCGGGCCAACAATATTGGCTCTGGGGCAGGGTGCATCAAATTCCGGATGAAGAACTTTGGCGTACTCATGAACGCCGTCGCGAGCGACTTGTTGCCTTCGCGCGCAATCGTCTCCGAACTCAGCTTGAAGCTCGTGGTGCTACTCCTTCGGAAGTGGTACAAGCGAACGAGATACTCAAACCGGAGGCGCTCACGATCGGCTTCTCACGGCGCTTTGCGACCTATAAGCGCGCTACTCTCCTTTTGCGCAATCCCGAACGCTTGATAAAAATTCTCACGGATAAAGAACGGCCCGTTCAATTCATCTTTGCCGGCAAAGCACATCCGAATGATAATCCGGGCAAAGAGTTGATTCGTCAAATCATACATTTCGAACGCCGTCCAGAAGCACGCAGGCGGATGGTATTCATCGAAGATTACGACATCGTCGTTGCCCGTTACCTTGTGCAAGGCGTCGATGTTTGGCTGAACACTCCGCTCCGCCCGATGGAAGCCAGCGGCACGAGCGGCATGAAGGCAACACTGAACGGCGCTATCAATGTAAGCATCCTGGACGGCTGGTGGGCTGAAGCATGCAACTCGAACACCGGCTGGGCTATCGGCCGCGGCGAAGAATATCGAGACGAAGAGTATCAGAATGAAGTGGAGTCAAACGCGCTCTTCGATCTCCTCGAAAAGGAAATCATTCCATTGTTCTACAACCGCACAACAGACGACCTTCCGCGTCCGTGGATCGCTAAAATGAAAAGCGCCATGCGCGCCATTGGACCGGAGTACAATACGAACCGGATGGTGCGCCAATATGCAGAAGAGATGTATTTGCCGGCACTTCAACGCGCTGAAATTCTTTCCAAAAACAATTTGGAGCACGCAAAGCAGCTTGCCGCGTGGAAACAAAATCTGCGCGCCAATTGGAGCACGCTCAAAATTCTCGAAGTGAAAAATGAAAAGCACGATGGTTTTAAAGTCGGCGATCCATGCGTTATCCACGCGTGGCTTGACCTCGGTAAGTGTACATCGGACGATATTTCGGTTGAAATATTCTACGGACCGTTAAACGCAAATGGCGATATCGAATCTCCAAAAACATCACCCATGCAGTACCTCAAGCAAGCGGAGAACGGATCGCATGAATTTACCGGAACAATTATACTCGAAGCCAGCGGACGGATAGGACATACAGTACGCGTACTGCCCAAGCATCCGGATATTGACAACCCGTTCCGCGAGGGATTGATTCTCTGGGCACAGAATAAATAAAATTCATCATAGTTTGCTATGCCTGAGGATTTTTAGTCCGTTTCGATTAGGGAATCGGAACGAGATCTCGACAAAGTCGGACGAGCATCCAGAATACTAGACTCGTGTGTATGTTGAGTAACAGGGAAAGTATTTCATAGTCTTAGGAATGTTTGTCGCTTTCTTTGAGCGCAAAGCGACCCCTCTGTCCCGAAGAATTATCATTCCTCGGGACACCTCCCCTTGTAAAAAGGGGAGGACAAGCAGAAAGATGGACAGATAGAAATATGAATAGTATCTTGCTATCGCAAGGTACAGTTACAGGCCTCCGGCTGAAATCGAAAAGTGTTACCCCAAGGATGAAGTATGATTACGGATTGGAAAGGAATTCCGTTTGAGATACCGATACAGGATCGAATAGGAATGACCTTGCCCAGGCATTGTCCACAGTTGTCGATTTCGGGGGCTGAAGAAAAGATTATAGTTGTATTGTCAGTTTTTGAGAAATCATAGTTATAGTGCCAGAACTTTCGTTCTGATACTGGACTGTCAGTTTTTCAAAAATCATGCTTATCAGCGTCAGGAGG
>PLMS01000123.1 GCA_003142575.1 Ignavibacteriota bacterium | reverse complement strand
ATGATATGATCCCCCAATTATTTTCTTCCTAAACTGAATCATAGTTTCCCTAGAAGTGATAGACCAAAACTGTAGCTTCGAACCGCTGGGATTCGATCTGAATCAATCCGATGTATGTACCGATCGGAGCGAATAAGCCTTTTTCTGTATCACCAAGCCAAGTGTGCCGATGTGTTCCCTTGGTTTCGTGAATGTCTGCTGCAATAGTTTTCACAAGGAACTCTTGTCCTGAAGAATCTTTCTTGATAATCGAGATATTGACAGCAACCGGGTTCTTCAACGTGTATTGGACTTCTGTGTTTTTAGTAAATGAATCAAAAGCACTCGGAGTGAAACGGAGATTGCTGACAATGCTTGGATCGTCTGCTGCTGTTGGCAGCTTGCAGGAGCTTAGAATTAATAGAATGAGAACTATAATCCATTGTAAAGCAGATTGCCACGTCAGTTCCCTCACTTCGTTCGGGACAAGCCTCGCAATGACATTTTCCTTTTTATGCATTAGGAATTACTCCTGTTGCATTCCGGGGAGATTCGAAAGTGAGGATATCGAGGATCCGCTTCTTCTCTTCCGGATTGTCCTGAAAATAGAGATAGGTGTTGAAAAGCTTCTTTGGAGTGCAATCCAGAGTAAGAGCGTATCGAAGCTCAATGAGCATTGCCATTAAGCCGGAAACAGTGATGGGTTTTGATTCGAATGGCTCAAGGAACACGGACTCAGAATTTGAATTCCTCATCACCAAATACATTCGCAGCTTATTCAGAACCAGCCCTTCGAGTTTAATACCAAAACCTTTCCGCACATTTAGGATGATAGTTCCATTCGATTGCTGGACTGATGAAAGCTTAAGCTTGGGAATTTGGTATTGTCGCAATCCGTGGAATACCATTAGCAAAAGGATAAGCTCATCTCGGAAAAAACGGAGAACTTCAATTGTGCTTTGCGAGCGTTGACGCTTGCTGAGATATCGGAATATCTGAAGAGCCTCTTCGGGCGTGAAAGCATTTCTCCGTGTTGACCGGAGAAGAATGGCCTGTGAGGGGTTGATTTTTATGATGCCCTCATCTTCCAAGAAAAAGAAAAATCTGCGGATTGATGCGAGTATCCGGCGAATAGTTGAATACTTGACGTTCTTGCCTATAAGGTGCTGGAGATACGATTCGATGTGCTGCTGTTGAATCCGAGTGATTGCGGTTGGTTCGATTGAATCGACCGCAATATCCTGACTTTGAAGGAATCCTTTGAGGTCGCTGATATAGGACTCAATGGAGTTCTCTGCGACCTTCTGTTTTTTCAAAGTTTGAACAAATGCACTCAACGAAATAAAGCTTGACTCAGATGGCTGGCTTTGATTCAACGGGATATCCTCTCAGAAAAAATTCTTCTATAAGGCAATTTTCAAGCGCATAAACGCCAATAACAGCACTTTAAAAAATCAGTGTTATAGAATAACAGCGTTTTCAAAAAATGAGTGTTATTCGTTTATTCATAGGCGGTTTTGCTCTGCTTCGACGCGCTCAGCACAAGTTTTACGACCGCTTAATCAGTGATGTTATTCACTAATGATGGGGATACAATTAAAGGGATGCGGAAGGCGAAACAAGCAGGCAGATTTGCCTGCTTGACTTTTAGGAAAATGATACGATAAAATTTCTGACTAAGGGTAGTTGTGAAGAATTTACTTCGATGATTTCCTCTTTAGGCAATCTCCTTAATTATTTCTGCTGTATCTATAACCGAGAGATTCGATGATGCATAATTGATATCTAAAAGATCTTCTGTCAAGAATTGATCGTATTTTTCTTCAACTTTGTTGGTAATGGTAGATGCAAGCTCTAATGATGATCTTGTTTTTTTTGGAGGAAGGTTAAAAAAATATTCCACTACCTTATCTCGGTTGACATTTAATACATTCAACGCAATACCTTCCATGCTTACCTTGAAACCATCTGCAATCATTCCAATCGCAAGAGTATTCATTACTCGATCTCCACGCCAAGGAAAAAGAAGTGCTCCACCACTATATTCGATAATACGTCTCTTATCTAATTCCATTTGTTTGAAATATTTACGTCCTTCCGTGAGTAGATCCCGAGCACAAGGACTAAGATAGGGGGGGATAATAGTCGATGAGTATATTGAGAACATTTCCTGTCGTATCTTGTCATGAATTGATTTACCTGATCCACCAAACCTTGGAGGTCGACCACCTTTACTTGGTTTTAAAATTACAATTTTATGGTCTATTTCAACATCGACTACTTCCCATCGTTTTCCAGCAAAGATCAAAAAGACACCGGGAACTAAGGGATAATCAATCGGGAGTGAGCCAACTGCCTTTCCTTCTTGTGTTACAAGCTGGTATTCTTCTGGAGTGATGAATGCCGTATAGAACGAATAATGATTTACAATTCTCTCACCTTTTTTACCAGGTAGTAGGAGTCCTTCTGAATCCTGCATAAGTATATCGAATGATGCAAGACTTCTTAACAATTTCGCAAATGTCGATTTGTCCACAGCGTTAAAAGGTCCTGAATTACAAAGAATCTCCCACGCAGTTAATGCTCTTATCCCACCATATTGAGCGATGAGTGATAATATTTGTTGAACGAGAGTTGACAGATGTAGTTTTGTATCGATAGGAGGCTCATACCATCCTTGCGTTAACAATTCTATCATCGCAATTGTCTGGAACAAATCACTCCGTAATCTGTCTTGAGGTGGCGTATCTGCAGTAATTTCATCTTCTTGAATATACATCCTAATAACCGCTGGTTGACCACGTCTTCCTGAACGACCGAGTCGCTGTCGCAAGCTTGCTACGCTTGGTGGAGAACCTACCTGAGCTATGCTACTAACTGCACCAATATCAATACCCATTTCAAGCGTAGTTGTACAAACTACTGTCGCTGGGCGCGATTTATCCTTGATTATTGCTTCAACATCTTCCCTCAAATCTTTTGATAGACTTCCATGGTGTGGCCAAAATTCATTAGGGACACAATTTTCTTCGCACATCCTTCTTAGTATATCGGCATAAATTTCCACTTCTGTTCTTCGATTTGCGAATATTAGATTGGATTCGCCACGTAAAGTCCTGTAAAGATCAGTAGCAATTTCAATGCGATCTCCTACTTCATCCTCTGAATAATTACTATCTTCGACTTCACATAATTGGCTTTTGACATTCAGTATCGGTTTCGATAGATACCCTCTGATCTGTATTTTGATTTCCTGCTGATTCATATCGCTTTGAATTATTGCACAAGGTAATTTCTTATCCGACCGAAGATAAATACTTGCTAAAGGCATATCCCCTAGTGTTGCACTCAGAGCAATTCTAGGAACACTTCTATTTATTGATAAATCGAGTCTACGAAGAAGAGATTGAAGTTGACGACCCCTTTCGGATCCGATAAATGAATGTAGTTCATCAATTACTATGCATTTAATCCCAGAAAATAATTGGGGAATTGCTGTCCCATGATTTACAAAGAGGGATTCCAAAGATTCAGGAGTAATTAAAAGTATTCCCTTGGGATCTTCTAATAAAAATCTCTTCTTGCTCTGGCTTACATCACCATGCCATCGTGATACTGATACATTAAGATGCTCACAAAGCAGGTCGAGTCGATCAAATTGGTCGTTTATTAATGCCTTTAGAGGACTTATATATACGACATCAATACTATCAACTGCTGGGGATTGGAGAACGCGTGTAAGAATCGGTAGGAAAGCTGCTTCCGTTTTTCCACTAGCTGTTGGAGACGAGATGATTACATCGGTATCACCAGATAGGATAGGCTGGATAGCTTTTTCTTGTACATCTCTTAGTTCTGTCCATTGTTGTTCCCATACCCACCGACGGATACGTTCATCAAGCAATGAAAAGGATTTGGAATCCTCTTGATTTGCCGAACTATCAAAGCTTGAAAGATGTGAGTTCATCTCCGTCCTGAGATAAATTCTTTTCTATCGCCTCTCCAGTTTCAATTGTTTTACTATCTTCAGCAAGAGACAAAACAGTTTCTTGGTTTACATCAGCCTCAATCGTTATTTGACCTAACAGGTTTTTCCATTCGAGACTGGGGTCTTGTTCAAGAATCGATAATAGATCCACGAATGATCTAATCGTCGTTCTAGGTGTTCGGAAATATGCTTCACCAATACGTTTTGAACAATGAAGCATAAACGCTTTTAAGGCTTCATCAGGAAGTAGATATTTGTTTTGATCCCCATTAGCAAAAACATGTCTTAATTTGCTCAGTAACACAAACAAATCTTCTGCAGATAAATTTGACAGTCTAAGAACGGGACCGCTATAATCACTGACACCAGCAGATTTAGCAAATGCATTTTCGGTAAGTCTGGATTGCAATGCTGGATAACTATATAGTCCACGTCTTGTATCCATCAGGAAATCAGGAGTTCCACACATCAGAAATCCCAATCCAGTTGCACCTCCTTGTAAACAGTCGTTAAGGATTCTAAGTATCTGTTCATAATTTGCATTTCGTGCTTGTGAGTTTGCGAGTTTATATAAATTGACAAGTTCATCTAGTCCAATAAGAATGCCCCCATATCCCGATAGCCTAACAAAAAGTGCGAAGAGTTTTAAATGATCATAGACATTTGAATCATCAACAATAGTACGAACTCCCAATGCAGCCCTTGCATCAGTTTTTGTCGTAAACTCACCACGTAGCCAACGTACTGCATCTGACTTCAATTGTTCATTACCGGTATCATGACCTTTCCAATATGCTGCGATCACCTCTGCAAAGTCATATCCTCCAACCATATCGTTCAATTGTTTCAGTTTTTGTTGAATGATTGTTTCTACCTTATTATTGCTTTCCTTTGCCTCGGATAATGCACTTGTAACAAATTTTTCTACTACACTTGCTAAAGCACCACCTTCCGGTTTCGTTCTTGATGCAAGATTTCTCATAAGTTCTGCATAAAGACTTCTTGCTTGTCCACCTGTCGCGTGGATGCGTCTATCGGGTGTTAAATCTGCATGTAAGGTCAACAATCCTTTTTCGAGCGCGACTGACCGAATGAGATGGAGAAAAAATGTCTTCCCCGAACCATATTCCCCGATGATAAAACGTATTGATGATCCGCCGTCCTTAAGTCTTTCAATGTCACCAAGCATTGATTGTAATTCTTGTGCGCGACCAACCTGAATATGTTGTAGACCTATCCGTGGCACAACACCTGCACGAAGAGATTGAAGTATAGCATCCCGTTCTTTTGGTCGAATGGTATTGGGAACTGTCAATGTTTTATCTCCTTTGCCAAACTAATATTAATTTCATAACCCTCTCCCTCTTCAATGAGTGCATCATTGAATATCTCATAAGATCGACTATTAATAGTCTCAATTGCACCTTCGGGAAGCACTTCGCATTTTTCACAAATTAAATCAAATTCTTCACGGTCCCATTTTCCCTTCTCTAACAATAGATTCAGTAATTTCGAATGAGAAGAATCTAGACCAATTATTCCAATATGTTTCGATTCGGTTGTTATTGTTTGCGTTCCTTCATTCCCGAATACTTCAGCCAAGATTACTTGGACTTTTTCTGTATCCCTCAGAGTTTTTTGGATTAAGCGTTCATCAAGTTCAACCTTTTTCTCGCCAGATTCACGTTTTGGTATGGCGTATCCAGTCTCTTTTTGAATCCCTGATTGAATTGTTATTAATTCTTCTTTCTGAGAAGTTTGAAATCTATGAATATCGGAATAGATATTTTCTGGGTCGAGAGAAAGTAAACCATATATTTTCTTCAACACTTTGATTTCATCGGTTTGAATGACACCATCCGCGTTAGCAACATGAACAACAAAGCTTGCGATAGATTCTCTTTGAGAGGCATCTAATTCACCGAGCTTTCGTTTCAAGCCAGTAAATTCCGGTGGGGATTGGTACAACCATTGAAGATATGCTCGCAATCGTTCCTTTTCGTAATCGGTAAGATCCAGCATTCGATCGAGTTGCGATTCAAGAATCGATTTCTCATTCGTACTAATATCATTATCTGATGCACTTACTGCAACAGCAAGATTCATGATCATTATTGAAACACTATACGCTTTTGTTGAAACAGATTGTGTTAATGACTTAGATTTAAACACCACCACTGATCCCTGAGGGTCTATCTGTCCCTCTTGAAATCTAATATCAGGAATAACAGCATAACCGAACTTTCCAAGCAATTGAGCAATCGAAACCGCTTCAGCCTTCGCTATTTTGTTCTTGTTCTCGAAATTGAATAAACGAAGTAAATTATTTGCTTTAATCGTACTGAAATCTGTCAAATTACTTGCAGCAATATTCAAATACTGTTTGAAATCATTCACTTTTTTATCTTGTGTTGCCAAAAGAACTTCATCTGGCAGAAGCGCCATAGCGGCGAGTGTTTTTGCATCTCCAGGTCGCCTTCCTATAAATCGACTATACGAATCCAGATCATTTATACAGCTTTCTGCAATTTCATGAATTTGACGAAGTGGAACGGCAAGGACTGTGATATCTGGCTTATCAAGCTCTTTCAAAGATGTGTCGCCAAAACTCATGCTTGCAGGTCTATACTCAATCTTAATTTTTGCAGTATTTGGTTTTACTATGAGTCCATCCCCATATTTTTCACGATAACGTAATGCAAAAAGTTGGAAGAATTCATCTCTACATCGATGCGCTGGAGTGCGAAACCATTTCTGTGGATCATTCTCTGCCCAAGCAAGAGCCCATTCAAATGGTATGGGTTTTGAAGCTTCTGCAAAACCAGCGAGCGCTAATTTAAGATCTAATGGAAAATACCAACTTCGCACAAGACGTGAAGGATTTAGATTGATGGTATCAGGAAGGAATGCAACCCTTATATACTCAAGAAAATTATTGGCATAATTACAAAACGAATTGTTACCATTATAAATCTTAAGTAATTCTTCAACTTCATTGACTATCTCTTTAACTTCTGATTTGGCCTTATCTGACGTTCTTGCATCACGGAGGATTCTGCGTTCCAAACCATAGAAAAAAAGAAAAACGTTTCCAATATTAGTTTCTGGGGTTCTTCTTCCTTGCGAGAGCCACTCTAAATATGCAGCACGTGCTCTTGGAGTTAATCCATCATATGATGGCCAATAGGATAATGAGAGACCTGTACGATCTGGATTTATTGTGTCAATCGGTAATTCTGGGTTTATTAATGCTGGATCTATACGACCATACTCACTTACTAAATTTTTACCAACATAAATCAATCCACCCTGAATTTTATAATTATGAACGGTAACAATCTGCCCAACTGAAATCCATAGACTGTCCGGATTTGCTCTTGGACCCTTAACAATATCATTATCATTGGTAGAACCAGTTCCAAAGGATACTGTCAATCTAACGGGAATATTAATTTTTGGGGGAGGATATGAAGCATGAGTGCGTTGATTCTGTTGCGCCCCACCTGACGAGGAATTATTAATAATGATTATTATTAATATTACAACAAACAAAATAAATAGAAATGCTCCCATGGATCTGCTCTGAAATATTGCTATACAACATCTCTTAGAATAGACGACTCCGTGTGGCACTTATTACTTGTGGCAGTCATTTGAAATGTAACTAAAAGGTATATCAGACACAAAAATCTCTCAGGGCTACCAGGCGCTGAATATTAGGAAGTCTAACTTGTGCCGGTGGGAAGAGGGCACATCTTGGTAAATCTATTCAAAAATTTATTTATCAAGTTATCATATAAGATTTTAGTAGGGATTCGATTTCATTAACCGCCCGATGGAACGGTCGGTCATACCGATAGATTGGGCTGTTTTCGCTTGGCAATCAGCATGCTTCTTCAACGCTTGTCGAACCATGGTTTTTTCGATTCTTGAAACAGAATCTTTCAACGAAAATTCTGTCCCCTCGTCGATCATTAGGTTCATTTTAGCAAGTTCGATCCTATCCTTTTGCTGAATTGCGATTTCATCGGGAGGCATATCGAAAGTCTTTATGAATGATTTGAGCTCGAGAATGTTTTCATTCCATCTGTTGCGCTGGAGCAACTTGATGAAGTTGTAATCAATTTGTTTTCGCCGTTGTATCTGAAACTGTGTGAAGAAATGTTGTGCAAGTTCCGGGATGTCTTCTTTCCTTTTCTTTAATGGTGGGAGTTCAATAATCTGAAATTTCGAGAGTATCTTCGAAAGTCCCGGAATGAAATGTCCCTTTCGAAATAGCTCATTCGGAGAATCATTGAAAACAAAGATTAGTTTGCATCGAATTGGCCGCTGATCCTTCGTACCAAGTCGAATGATTTCTCTTTTCGGAATCGCTTCAACTAATCGTTCTTGAAGAAACTTTGTTGCAAAATCAATGTGCTTCAAGACGACGGTGGTTGGCATTTCGAGAACGCTGCGGCGGGATGTTGGAAGCTCTGGAGGGCTGCCTCCGAGTAGTCTGATTCGCTGGTCGCGTTCACTATAAGTCTGGAAGTTGATGGATTCGAGAGAACGGTCTTTCAATAAGGAATTGGCGTGAATGCGGGAAGATAAAAGAGATTTGCCGACTCCCAGTTCGCCGGTTATGACAAGCGGAGATGTATCCGCCGATAGCTTTGTGAGGAGAGATCTGATGCGTTTGATTGCAGGACTCCCCCCTATTATGTAATCCGACATTATTCAGTACATATTTTATATGTAGCAGTAAACGACATATCCGTAGTTGACTAGTTGGCGCAAATCGTATATTACGCATAGACACTCCCGATGGTTTTAGAGAAACGACTCCATTACACGGGATTACGACTGAAAAATATTTTTTGGTTAAACAATGGATTTGAGGAGGCCGTGCCTACAAGATACAGCCAAGAGAAAAACTTGTCAAGGAAAATCATCCCTAACGTGATGAGGATTTTCCCTAAGTCAATTAGGGTTTTCCCTAATGGGGTTAGGGATTTCCCTCAACTCTTAGGAAAATCCCTAACTGTGAGAATATCTAATTTTTTCTGATCTCAATACCAAATTTAATCGCAAGTGCGACCAGTTCCGGAATGCTCTCAGCGTCGAATTTATCTTTGATGCGTTTTCGGAGATACTCGACTGTTTTAGGGCTTATATCAAGCTCCGCAGCTATTTCCTTTATTTTCTTTCCTTCAACTGTCAACCTGAGGACATTCAATTGCTGTGGAGTCAATTGTTTCTCCAATGAATTCTCTGGTTCAGATTCCGACTTTTGGAGAGTTACATCTTCCTGCATTCCCCAGACTCGTACAAGATAGTTGTCTTCAATGACTCCGACAACATCGTTGAGGAAATATTTTCTTATACCATTTTTTCCGATTTCACAAGTTTCTATCTGGACAACCCTGTAATTTGTTTTCAAGAATGTGCGGAGATTTTCCAGATTTGACGCTTCAGCATTATCAAATAATTGAGGAAATCGTGCACCGATCATTTCTTTAGGATCCTCATAACCGTACATTTTCACGAACGTAATATTGCAATCGGAAAGATATGCATGCTTCATCAAATGTTCTTCTTGCTGTTCGATAGGAATATTAATCGGCATAGGCTTGTCAAATTGAGCCAACCAAACTCCTTTTTCTGATTGAAGGAAATTCAGACGATAGAATTCATCGAATTTATTTCGAGTCGTGAAATGAGAATTGTCGCTATTACCATTTTTTGCCACGTGTTTCTCCCTGTGATAGTGAATGATTGATTAACCTGGATGGAAAAGGCGCTGGAATAAATGTCTTATATTTCTGGAATTTCTTCGAGTGCAAATTCGATGGTAGGTGGTAGAACCCGCGTATTAATACGGGCAACTTCTCGCATGTTACCCTTGAGTTTCTTTGTTTGGATTATGATTAATCCCGATTCGTTGACAGCCCGGATGCTTCCATTATTGTTGAGCAAAACTTGCTGTGTTGTTTTGAGAATCGGTAGGGGTTTGCCAAAGAGTAGCGTGATTCGTTCATAACCTTTGAGTGAGTCCATTGAGTTCCTTTCCATCGAGTGAAAATAGAAAAGACCTCAACCGTCGGCAGTTTGATATCGCCGTCTACGATTGAGGTCTCTCCGGACTCGAAAAGGTCACGAGGACTCTGGGTCTATAATAACAAGGGAAATATAGCGAAGAGCAGAGAGAAATACAATTAAGATT
>PLMS01000040.1 GCA_003142575.1 Ignavibacteriota bacterium | reverse complement strand
AAATAAATTTTCCATTTCGTTTTAGTACGACACGTGCGAGCTCAATAGGCCCATTTCCGCTCGAATCGATTACTGTAACTTTCCATTGAATGCCGCGTTCATTCCCACTTGGATCTAAATTTGATTTATCTGGTTCTTCGGACGATGGTTTCAATAAATAATTATGATATGCTATTGGGTTTGATAAATTTTGTGAAAAAGTAAAAGTGAAGAATACAACCAAGGTTGTAAGAATAATAATTAAACGCATTTCCTTCTCCTCGATATAAGAATAGATGCAAACTCCTAAAAGAAAACCTTCTGGAGTTCTGTTTTTAAAATTGTTAAAATACTTTTAACCGAGAAGAAAAGGAGGACCGCGTCGAGAGAATGATCCAAAAAGATCGATTTGAAGAGATGGAGCCGTTGGAACAATTCCCGTCTTACCTACAATCTGAAGTTGACCGCTATAAAATGGGTTTTGATCAGGAGCAATTCTGCTCTGATGAGAGAGGCATATTGGGCACTCGGAATGTTCCGATAACGGAATGTGTTTGCAGTGATCGGCGTCTTCATGCGGGAAAACCTGGTGTTCCTGTGAACCGGCGAAAACTATGAGATCATTGTGAAATAAGGAATGAAGCCCGAAGCCTAAAAGATGGCTGGCAATAAGGAAGAGTGCGAATATTTTACTTCTTGTTAGAATTATCATTTTATCTGATAAACTTGTTATATGGTAACGATAATGTCGTAGAATAGTTCCATAGGAATGGAAACGGCTACGTCGCCTCTTGCTCCTTCTTTTTCGTCACCGGAAATATAATTGACACGCTCAATGCGAGCAGCGCATGAAAAAACACAAGTGTATATCCTGTAGGTAGATCCAGATTGTAGGAAACAAGAATCGACACTAAATTTACAGCCGTTCCGATGATCCATGCAGTGAGAAGTAATTTTCCTTTATTGATCCTCAGTGCAACATATGCTGGCGCGACGAGGAGCGCGAAAACAATGAGCACTCCAGCCAATCGCACAGAGCTTGTGACCGTAGCCGCGAACGAAACAAAGAAGAGGGTATCTTTCCAGAATCCTTTCATGCGGGGATACACGAAGACGAGTATCAGTCCGAGCAGGGCATAAATGATCGCGGTCTCGATAATGTCTGGCCATGGTGTAAAGAGAATATCGGATGCCATCAGCTTATCGAACATCTCCATTCCGTGAGCCGACTTGGAAAGGATAATAAATACGCCTGAAATTCCAAATGCATACAGAAGTCCGATGAATGCTTCGTGCGATACAGTACGCTTGGATGCAATCGCAATTGCAAGTCCTGCAAGTAAAGCAAAAGCAAGTGAGAGCGGATAGATAAAGAGGCCGTCGAAAAAAAGAATAGAAAGCGCGGCTCCCAATGCCGACATTTGGCCGATGGCAAGATCGGTGAAGATGATTCCTCTCTTAATAATCTCGAGGCCAAAGTAAGAATGTATCCCGAGTAAAACGACTGAGAGAAGAAATGCTGAAAGAAGTATGTCGGTCATTGTGTTATTCTCCTTATGATCTCATCAAACACGCTAAACACATTGTCGGCCTCTTTCACCGCTCCGACATCATGCGGCAGAACTATAAGTTTTACATTGAGTCTTTTCGATAAATACGATGACGCATCCTGCGGATTATATACATCCTGAAATATAAACTTCACCTGTTCCCGCTCGATCAATTTCTCGATATCGGCAATATGTTTTGTCGTCGGCGGAATTCCGGGAAGCGGCTCGATGGTGCCGGCAATCGTAAATCCGAACCGGTTTAAGAAATAATCAAAGATCTTGTGATATTCGATAACCTTTTCTCCTTTGAATGGTTTCAATTTCTCTTCCCACACTTTCATGTTTCGCTGCCAGAGAGCGTACAACTCTTTATTGTTCGCTTCGTAGAAAGCTTGATTATCGGGATCAAGTTCGCTCAACCGTTCGGTTATAGCTTTTGCAATGACTGGAATATTATCAGGATCCATGAAAAAGTGCGGGTTTCCTTCCGGATGCACATCGCCGAGTTCACGCGAGACGCTCGTCGGCACGTCGATCAGATGCACATGCATGGAGAGGTCGAGAAATCCTCGCTCCCCCGGCTGCACGGCGCCGTTGTTCGCCTGTTTGATAATTTGCGGCAGCCATCCGATCTCCAATTGTCCTCCGTTAATAATAAGAAGATCGGCTCTTCGCAATTTGGCAATGTAGGATGGTTTGGGAATAATGATATGCGGGTTATAATCTCCCCGCGCAAGAACAACCACTTCCACACGATCCTTGCCGATGCGCTGAACGATGTCGCCGATGTAACCGTAGGTCGCTACAACCTGCAGCTGCCCCGTGAATGCTGTTTGCATGCACAACAGTAACAACGGAATGATTTTCGATAGTTTCATATGATGCTCCATAAATAAATGAGAAATATTTTTTTAAAATGCATGGGCGCCGTGAGCGCCGATGGTCAGGTTCGCTTGTAAAATAATTTGTGTATACGGTTGGCAGGACAATCCTCCGGAAGATTGTATGTAACGGCTCTCATCCCTGTCGAACTGAAGGCGAATCCGTGAAAATTCCGTAGGATTATATTCGATCATTGCAGAATACCGCGGAAGATTCGACGGCATGTGTTGGTCCGCTCCACTGAGTGAGACATCGTTCTGCAGCAGCAGATCGTACCGCACGCCAATTTCCCAGAGCTGGTCGAGCTTGGCGGCAACCTGCGCATAAAATCCTGAATGATGTTTGTCCAGCTGGCTCGTCGGAAAAACGATGTTCGAGAAATAATTATCCGTGTATTCCGTTCCGTTCATCACGCGATACATATATTCACTCTGAAGTGAAACAAAGCGGATTGCATCGAGAGAATATTTAACGGTCAGGTCGCCGCCAACAATATCGGTCTTTGCATCGACCGCATTTCCCCTCCCTCCAGAATAACCCTGATCGTTTCTTGTCCTTCCCATCGCATTGGAGATACCAAACAAGATTGAAGCATCCTCGATATCGAATGACGATCGGATAAATCCTATATAAAGATTCGGTCCCTGCACGGCATCGATGGCAACGCTGTCTCTTGGATCGCTGAACCCCATGGTACCGAAGCTTTGTTCGTTTGTACCGTTCAAAACTTCCGCACCGAGAACAAGATAAAATGAGGTCGGCGCAACCCACGTGACTTGCGCGCCGATTTCATTCAGTCCATCCTCGCCGAACAGCGCCGTTGCAATGAGCGGCCGATTAGCAAAGTCCCAGTAATGTTCATGCTGCTCGTTGACCCTACCGAAGCTCGCGAGAAACTTTCCTGCCTTTATCTTTAATCCATACGGAAGTTTCCTTGTCGTAAAATACGCCTCTTCCAAGCCGGCGCTCTCCGGCGCAAGGTCGATAACGGCAAAGAGGTCGAAATACGGATCGACGACGGAATACAACGATAGCTCACCGTAATTGAAATTCATTCCGCGGTGTGCATTCAATCCGGAAGAACTCGGCTGGTTCAGAAACGGAAAGCTGAAACCGGGAATGGTAAGAGAGTAATATTTTTGATCCGCCATGTCCCGGTCAACACCGGAGACATCGAGAATGAGCGCGATATCCGGAACATATTTGGATTGATCGAAGGCAGATCCTTCTCTCGATTGCGCCCGAAGCAATCCGTCCGGCCAAAGAAATAATAATAGAAGCGCTGCCGAAATACATGTTTTGTTCAACTTCATGAGAACTCCTCAAGATTATTGTAAGACACTATGGGCAATGACAACAACAGGATTGCTCATGGTGCACCATCAAATGTCCCGAATCCCGCCGCACTTAACGGCAGCAAAAGGATGCAGGAAATTTCATTATTAAGTGATCAGCTGAATTGAGGAGGAGCGTGTGAAGAACAAACGATTTTTTGAGAAGGATCTGAAATTCTCTCGTTCAGGGTGACAAGAGATTCAGGCAGCGGCCGCGGGAGTTCAACGCCGTGGGCTGCCGATTCAATCGTCATAGTAGAGAATGAATGCTGTAAACTGCAAGCGATGCAATTATCTGAATTTTCAGTACACTTGTGATTATGAGAAGATGCAATAGCCATGCTTGAAAGCAGCACGACAAGCATGAAAAGCGGCAGGTATTTTTTCGTTTGAAGAATAAACTTGTAAATCTTGATTTTCATCTCAATATTAAAGTATTATAAGATCATGTGATTGTCAAGAAACGATGAAAATGATCGCCGTTGCTCTTTGTCTATATATATATTAACTCTGAAACCATCTTGTTGGTTCCATTAAAAAAGTTATTTGGACTTCAACCCAAAACTGCGCGGATCATCAAAGCTAAAAAAGAAATTGAAATTCCGATTACCGGTGTTGCTGTCGGTGATGTTATTTTTTTCTCACAAGCACAACTTGCGCTCTATCTGATTTTACCACATCAGTATAGAACTTTCGGTACTCTGCATAGTTTTTGGCAGGAATGAAATACTCGCGAATTTCAAACGAACGTGTATACACAATTGCCGTATCTCCAAGTGCAAGAGTTTTGGCATGAAAATCACCGAACGATGATTGTAAATGTACTTCTGTAGGAATAGATTCCGCTCGAAAACCGAAAGGCAATTTATAATAGATCGAATCGGCATCATGGTATGGATATTCATATCGAATCGGCGCGAACCGCTGCGGAACATCGGGAGGAACGTACGTCTTTCGTTCCATGAGATTCGGTTGAAAAAATAACCGATCTCCTGAAACAGATGCAAACCTTGGCAGCATTATCTGCATGTCAATACCAATTGTCAGATCATGTGACTCTAATCCATAAATGCTATATTGTTTGAGTGTCGCATTGGGTACATCAAGATCATGAATCACCCAGCGCTCGCGTTCTTCCGGAGATTCATCAAACAAGGCATCACGCACATAATCCTGTTGGTCACCTCTTCTCGTGACAGTAACATGTGCAATTGTTGAACCAAGAGACGATATGTCAACCGTTGCGTTCCTGCGCTGTTCGTTTTGCCGTGGGGTACTCCGGGGTGTATGAGCAACAATTCCTCCCTCTGGCGTCAGTAATAATACACCGCGATTTTCTGTACTGCTGCTAATGTGTCCGAATGGAATGGATTGATTTGTGCATTCAAGCCATAGAGTGTCTCTCATCGGTATACATACCATGACATGATTAAAATTAGCGCTGGGGAACTCCAAAATGAATGGATAACTTACTTTTCCGGATTTAACGTCAAAAGCAAATGCACTGATGCCTGCTTCTTTCAGAAGTGCAACCATATAATTAGAAAGAGCTTTACAATCGCCATAGGCATGTTCATGAGCATACGTTGCATCAAATGGTTGCCAGCCGCCAATACCTAATGTTACATTGATGTACCGCGACCGCTTTTGCATGTATTCATAGAGTATTTTAATTTTTACCCGAATATTCGTGATTGTATCGGTGAGTAAATGAACATCATGCTTGGCAGATTCCGGCAAGAGGTCTCGTCCTTTTGTTAAGGAATAATCCCACGTACCGAAATCCTTCCATGTTCGCATATCTCCTGGATAATCTCCAAACTCAAACTGTGACGGTGCAAGGTGAACGACAATAGCAACATCTTCAATCTCATTGCCCGCCGCTTCCTTCGTTAACTTTGGGGAGTCATGTGATTCCCATACATACACTTTTTTACTGCCATCAATAGAGATGTTTGGTTGAACCGAATCGCTGTTACACCAATATCGCAATGTATCACCTTTCGGAATCACGACCTCCATTCTACTTTGTTCTATTGGATCTAACGTAGTTCGGGACATCCATTCGGGCCAATTCAGATATCCATCATAGGAATACTCGTACGTGAACTCTACGGTATAAGGATATTGATCATTATAGAGTTCTGCAACACGCATACGAGAATCTTCAAAAAGAGAGTAGCCGCTATATGCACAGTGATCTTTTGTGTCGTTCTTTTCAAGCTCACGCACCACTTTCCCCTGGGCATTATAGATAGTCCCGTCTAAGTCTTCAAGCTCGGAGAATTTACTATAGCTAAGTCCAAGATACCCATAATCTCGTTTTTCTTTTTTGAAGACAGTTACTGCTTGTTTGACTTTATATACAGCACTTTGTTTGTTCTTTACTTCAAACCGGATGCTGTAGTCTCGCACAACGGCATCTGCATCTTTGAGCAATGCAGCAGGAATATTTGACACATCATATTTTGGGTTATCACCGCCGGTGCTTGCAGAGTATAAAATGCTTTCTACTAAAAGTAAAAGAACAAAACAAAAAATAGAACGATGTCTCATTTCTTGCCCTTCTTTACTGGTTTTTGTTTTGCCGGTGGCGCGGCAGGTGGAGTCAACTCAATGTTTTTTTTGATACGTGTGAGCACTATTTGTTCCGCCTCCGCTGTTACGATACTTTCATAAAAGCTTTTTAGATCGGTGTAATATTTTGCAGGAATTTCTATTTCATGAATTTCCCGGTTAATCACAATTTGTAAGTGATTGTTCTCGGCAATGACTTCTCGAGAATAAGAAAGAAGCTTGCTACCAACATAAAGCACTCTGTCTGCAAGTTTTTCTTTTATTTCAAATCCGTCAGGGATAGTAAGATTAACTACAGTCTTGTAACTTTGTTGATACGCGTAATCAATGGGATATTTTCTGGTTCGATCTTTGAAAGGATTCTCCTGCATACGATGCAATATCTGTGGATTTATATAGATATTATCGCCGTTGCTTTGGGCATATGTTTGTGATGTTATCCATGCCTTTAATGTCAACGGTAGATTGATACTGTCCCTTCCCGTAATATTCACAGTGTCAATGGTAATACCTTGTTGTTCTGTATCAAAGGTTTTTTTTGCAACGTCCAAATCTTTTTTATCTTGTAAATCACGCCGAGTCGATAAACCTGCATAGTCTCTATAGGAATCTTCCAACGTTCCATTGAGCGTCCCATCTGCATGCAAAGTAATCACAGCAAGAGAAATATTGCTGTACTGTTTTGATGATGATAGTGTCACCCAATCTCCTCCATCTTTCTTGATCACAAATCCTTTCACATTCATTACTTTGGGCGGCAACAATTCCATCGGCCGTAACGGATCGGTGGCATCTAAATAATAATTCTGACCTTCAATGGAAACCTTTGCTAACACATAATTAAATTGAGATAGAATAGGATATAATTCCTGAATTTTTCCGTTACTCCTTGTACTAAGGATGACCGGATCTCCTTGTATATCGGCACTTTTTAACATCGAAAGAAGCAGGAAGGTAATGTCGGCGTTACTGCCTTTTTTAGAATCCAATACATCATTTACATCTTGTTCAGCATATATTCTGTTACTTTGCGTCCAAACAATGGATTGCGCGATCCAATTATAAATTGCCCTCATCTTCTCTTCCGACGAAGCCAGTCCGGCAGTTATTTCCTCAGTTTGCTTCCGTACACGGCGTGTGACATCGATGCACTCGCTAAAATTTTTGTCTTCTAACAAATCATTGTTGAACAATTTCCAATCGGTTATTATTTTTTTAGTGCCACCTAAACGTAACGCATATTCAGCAAGTTGAAGATCGACTCTATTGAAATAATCATCTATCGTTGTAATAAACGGTTCATCACGTAATGCCGGAGCGTCTTTAAGAACCCAATGCATTTGATGGCATGCAACACTATTTTGCCCGAGATAACTTGCTGCACTTCCAAAGAACTGCTGCCTTACCTCTTCTATCGTCTTGACAGCAAATGGTTCATAGCCATGCGTAAGAGCAGCGTATGAAATCGCCTCAGGAGACCGAACACAGTACTCGCTCCAACGAACCGGTTCACTATGCTGGAAGCGCCAATCTTGCATCAACCACCAACTGGTGGATTTAATCGAATACCGAATTTCAATCACACATCCGGGTTTTAATGCCGGCAATGTAAATTTACAGCGTGTATGTTTGTCGTCAATATTTTCAGTAAAAATTTCTTTTTTTTGCAATTCATTTTTAACAACATTGCCTTGTTCATCGAGAGAATACGTAATCCCTTCGATATTATTTATACGCTGTGTATTGTCTTCCGTATAAAGCCCTATCGATGCTGTTCCCCATTCATACCCCTTGGTTGTTAAAATCTTTACCCGCAAATGGCGATTGAAAACAATATTGAGATCATCATTAAAAAAAGATTCACCATAATCACAAAGAATGACAGCCGATGCATTGGTATCTTTCGGAAAGGATTTCATTTCAAGATCCGCCCGTGGTATTTCACCCCAAGTGATAGGTGCACTCTGAGAAAATACAGACGTTGAGATACCAATAATTGAAAGTGCAGTGGCAAGAAAGAGATACGTACGACCCCAATTCATAGATACTCCTTATTTATGTGAATTTCTGGGTAATAACACGACGGTTTAGTGCAACCTTTGCTGAACACATGATATGATTTGGAATAATTTAATGAATAGAAATAACTTGGTAAAGTTCATGAAATTAAAACAGAAGCAAGATACTGTTTCAGCCTTAAATTATCAACTATTAGCAAGATATGGAAAAGATACAACATTACACGTTTTTGCATTGGTGTCGAGGATGATGTTCGAGCTCGCAAGCCCTTTGCAGGGCATAGGATTTTAAGTCCTGTGCATCACCCAATTTTGCCATTCCGGCAATATGGAATAAATTTGAAAGAAAATATTTTACCCGAATTTATTGAGAATCGCCGAATACATCCAACATTTCAACATCGAAGATGTTCACGAAGCTTCGATCTTTGAACAAGCC
Organism: Ignavibacteriota bacterium; assembly: GCA_003142575.1. Taxonomy (GTDB): domain Bacteria; phylum Bacteroidota; class Ignavibacteria; order UBA10030; family UBA10030; genus Fen-1298. Next base: position 2,869 of record PLMS01000040.1, on the reverse strand, counting down.
TCGTAACAAAAAACCACTACCTTTTCAGTGATGGCAGCAGGATTTTATTGTTGAGTGGGAATCGGGTCTCGAACTCGTGACCTCAACCTTGGTAAGGTTGCGCTCTACCAACTGAGCTATTTCTGTATGTCATATTTCTATTATACAGTATGAACGCCAGAAAGTCGGTGTTGTAATCTATCCTTCATTCTGCGTATCTTGAATGCAAAAAACTCTGAAACCATCTTGTTGGTTCCATTGTTCATAATGAAAAGAGCCGTTTTGTCAAATTGAACATCTAACATAAGAAAGAGGAAAACCTATGAAATCCCACGAATTAACGATACAAGGAATGAGCTGCGGTCACTGTGTGTCGCATGTGAAGCAAGCTCTCGACACAATCGATGGATTAGAAGTTGAAGACGTGCAGATTGGCAAAGCACGGGTTTGGTTCGATGATGAAAAAGTTGTCAAACCGTTGATTGCCGAAAAGATTAACGAAGCCGGATACAAACTCGTTTCTGTGCAATGAGCGATGCCCTTCAGCATATTTCAACATTGACGCTGCCGGTGGAAGGGATGACGTGCGCCAGTTGCGTTGCGCGGGTTGAGAAAACACTCAAGAAGATTGACGGGGTTCAAATCGCAAACGTCAATCTTGCAACAGAAACGGTTGCGCTCTCTTTCGATCCGGCGCGGACATCTCTCGATGTACTGGCAAAAGCTGTTGATGGTTCGGGGTATAAACTTGTAATTCCCCGGAAACCTTCCGAAGGTATCTTGGCTCAAACAATGAGACCTTCGGAAGGTAGCGTAGAAAGCCATCAAGAAAAATCCTACCGACAATTAAAGCGTGAATTTCTCTTCAGCCTCATACTCGCCATTCCGATCATGCTGATCAATATGCTGAGCATGACCGCATGGTTTATGTCCCTCGTTCCTTTGTCGATGGATGAGGTGAATAAGCTTTTGCTGATTCTCACAACACCGGTGATGATCGTTTCAGGGAAGCGGTTTTTCAAACCGGCATGGAAATTGGCTCAGCACTTTGCGGCGGACATGAATACACTGGTTGCGGTTGGAACCGGAGCGGCATTTCTCTATAGCGCCTTTGTTGTACTTTTTCCTCAATGGTTACCATCGGGCACAAAGAATGACGTCTATTTTGATTCTGCGGCTGTCATTATTGCGCTTATTTTGATGGGAAGGATGCTCGAAGCCCGCGCAAAACATAAAGCGTCCGATTCCATAAAACTGCTCTTGGGACTTCAACCGAAAACTGCGCGGATCATCAAAGACAATAAAGAAATTGAAATTCCGATTGCCGAAGTTGCTGTCAGCGATGTTGTTATCGTGCGCCCCGGCGAACGCATTCCGGTCGATGGCATGATCCTTAAGGGAAATTCTTCCATCGACGAATCTATGGTGAGCGGTGAAAGCATTCCTGTTGAAAAGAGCATCGGCGATAAAGTTATCGGCGGTACGATCAACCGAAACGGAAGTTTTGAATTCCGCGCTGCCGCTGTCGGCGCCGATACAGTGGTCGCTCACATTGCGAAACTTGTCGAAGAAGCGCAGGGCTCCAAAGCTCCCATTCAGCATCTTGTCGACAAAATTGCATCGGTCTTTGTACCCGTTGTGATGGTGATTGCTCTTGCGGCATTTGTCGTTTGGTATTTATTACTTGGCGTTGGCTTTGCCGCCGCACTGATGAATGCTATTGCCGTGTTAGTGATCGCTTGTCCATGCGCGCTCGGACTTGCAACTCCCACGGCGATTATGGTCGGCACCGGCAGAGGGGCGTCGCTCGGCGTGCTGATCAAGAATGCAGAAAGTCTCGAGCGGGCGCATAAGATCAATACCATTGTGTTTGATAAGACCGGCACCATCACATCCGGTACGCCATCCGTAACAGATATTCTGGGCTTCAACAGTACCGATGAACAGATTGTCTTGCGCCTCGCTGCTTCGCTGGAAAATAAATCCGAGCATCCGCTGGGTAGCGCCATTGTGCGGGAAGCAAAGAATCGTTCTCTCGGTTTGGACGAAGCAGTTTCGTTCCAGTCTCATACAGGATTCGGAGTTGAGGGAATTGTGAACGGCCGGAAGGCGGCTGTCGGCAGCGAGAAGATGATGCGGGATGCATCTATAGATATCGCGCCTGCATCGAGTGCGATCATCCGCTTTTCGGAGCAGGGCAAAACACCGATTCTTGTTGCCACAGATGGAAAACTTATCGGCATGATTGCCGTTGCAGATACGCTTCGTCCGGCATCGAACAAAACGGCGGCGGAATTGAAAGAGATGGGATTCGAACTCGTTCTGCTCACGGGCGACAACTCCCGCACCGCGCACGCGATTGCCGCACAAGCCGGCATCGACCAAGTATTTGCGGAAGTCCTGCCGCAGGAAAAAGCCGCGAAGATTCAGGAGCTTCAGTCGAAGGGGAAGATCGTGGCAATGGTCGGCGACGGAATGAACGATGCGCCTTCGCTGGCGCAGGCAGATGTAGGCATCGCCGTAGGAACCGGCACGGATATAGCCATGGAAACAGCGGATATTACCTTAATGAAATCCGATCTCAGAGGAGTTCTCCGGGCAATTCGACTTTCCCGGCAGACCATGCGCACGATCAAGCAGAATCTTTTCTGGGCATTTGTTTATAATAGTATCGGCATACCGCTGGCAGCGATGGGCTTGCTTAACCCGATGTTTGCCGCCGGAGCAATGGCATTGAGTTCCGTAAGTGTAGTAACGAATTCGCTGAGGTTAAGAAGAATAAAACTATAGGTTGTCCAGATTTTTTTGCGAGTATTATGTCCCTGGATATCGAATATCATGCTGTTTAAGGACGTTTGAACAAGGGATATTTAAAATAATATTTAAGGAT
>PLMS01000046.1 GCA_003142575.1 Ignavibacteriota bacterium | reverse complement strand
GATTCAGAGCGCAGCGATTGGACTATGGTGAAGAAGAAACTGACTGGACTTGGCAGTGTTCGCCTACAAGCCACCATCTTTGAAGGAATCTCGAAATCCCAAGAGACTTATCTGATCTTCTTTGATAACCTCGACCGGATATCTCCGAGTCAACAAGCATTCATTGAAACCTTGCTCAATATCGCAGTTATCTGTGCGGCAGTTGTTGAGATGAAGGAAAATTTTGTTTTCAAACGCATCTGGGCATCGTTCGTGAAGATAGACCTTGAGCCGTTACCGGATTCTATCTGTATGGAGATGATCAACTACTTCCTCGACAATTACAATCTACGAATCATCGACCGTGAGCTTTATCGAAGAGAAATACTGAAGTCATCAAACGGCAATCCATTCCACATCAAGAATATGCTCTGGCACGGTTCACGCGAGAAGTATATCGATACCGAAGAGATCCGCAAACTCCGACAAGTCGATGAAGGGCATTATTTCAACATGGGACCGATCTACATTTTCGGAGTAGCAATGTTCACTCTATTTAAAATCTTTTCCATCGGAACCGACAATCGCGAGTTCTATATCTATTTCTCCGCACTCGGATTCATTGCATATCTCGTGTTCCGTGTGTTCAGGACATTCTTCCTATTCAGGCCGCAGAAATACCGATAGATATATGAAAAAGAATATGTCAAGTAAGGGTGATCAAATTCAGTATGAGAGTACGGAGTCAGGTACATTTACAGAAGAACAAGTTGATATCATTCTTGAAGATTTAGCGGCGCTGCTTATATCTTTTTGGTATAAGAATAGAAATACTATACAATCAAATCATCAGGAAGATGAAATATCAACTTGATTTATTCTCCGCAATAGAGTTAATTACGATACACAATTACCAGCAACAGTATTATCTTCTTTGAAGAGGGGCACCAATGAAAATTGCAGTCGGTTATGTTCGTTGTTCTACAGACATGCAGGATGATTCTTTAAAGCAGCAAAAAAATGAAATACAGAAGTGGGCTTCGGAAAATGATTTCACTATCCTCCGTTGGTACGAAGATGAAGGTAAAAGCGGGACATCATTCGAGAAACGTTCAGCATTCATGGGTATGATGAAACGGGTTGAGACTAAACCCGATTTCGAATATATCTTAGTCTACGATGAATCCCGTTGGGGGCGTCCAAACAATCCTCGAGAAAACACTTATTGGAAAGTTCACGCTGAGCGCCATACTGTGCGAGTTCGAGTTATTAATAGTAGTTCTAAAAACGAAAATGATATTGGAAGCTTTGTCACTGAAGTTGTTGAAAGTGCAGAAGCATCAGAATATTCCAAAAAATTATCTCGAGCAACACTTCGTGGTTCCATCGCAAATGCAGGCAAAGGTTATTCTTGCGGCGGCACAGCTCCGTATGGTTATGTGAGAGTAGCAATGGACAAAGATAATGGGAATAAGCTGCGAGTTATGAGACAAGGAGAATGGATTAGGAATAACCAAGAAAAGGTAAGATGGGAAGTCGGTGATTCGTCTGAGGTCGAGACGATCAAACGTATCTTCAAGATGAAAACTTCTGGTCTCGGATATGTTGTAATAGCTGATACACTTAACAAAGATAGTATTCCTTGTCCCAAACGTGGTCGTTGGAGAAATAAAGATCAGAAATGGTGTCAAGGAACGATCCGATCAATTATTACAAATATGGCTTATTATGGTGCGCGAGTGTATAATAAACATCCACAAAGCCATATGAAGCTAAGTTTTTCTAAGCAGCGCTATATTAATGATCGAGAGAATTGGATTATTCAGGCAAATGCACATCCTGCAATAATTTCTAAAGAGCTCTTTGAAAGAGCAAACAATACAAATCGAGGAAAATTCGGAACTGGCAGCACTAATACTGTAAAGAGTGTATATCTCCTTTCGGGTCTCATTAAATGCAGTCAATGTGGTTTCAATTTTTCTGGCCAACGATACTACAAGTCAGGAATTCACTATTATCAAGATAGTGGATACATTAACAAGGGACGATCTGTTTGTTCGTCATTTCTTATTAAGAAAAATAAGATCGAGTCATTTGTTATTAATAGCATCAAAGAAAATATTCTTACATCGAATTTGGAAAGTAAGCTTCGGCATATAGTGGAGAAACAGCTTGAAGCAAGGCACACTGGTAAGAGTTTGTCATTAGATCGTATTGAAAAAGCACTTGCTACAAATAAAATTCAAATGGATAATATCATTGATGCAATCAGCCAGGGTGTAAAAGTTGATACGGTTCTTGAAAGAGTGAAACAACTCGAGGCTGAACATGATAGATTGGTTCAAGAAAAGAAAAAAATTGAGAACGCATCTGTCAGTAAGGACGATGTGAAAGATTTAGCGCGAAACATCACAAGGGAGGTTGGCAACTTTGAACAGGCCTTCGATACGGCTTCATTTCTTGAGAAGAAGAATTGGATCCGTCAATTTGTGCTTGGTATTCAAGTAGAACGTGAGAAAAATCGTGCCCTATGCTACATAATGAAAATTCCGAAGGTGAATCATCCAGTGATGAATTCTTTTTTACCTTCGGAATCTTCTAT
>PLMS01000056.1 GCA_003142575.1 Ignavibacteriota bacterium | reverse complement strand
TTTCCATCATTTGTTGTGACAAGGACGACAGGCCCCGGCTCTATCAATGTAAAAGCTTTACTAATTTTCAACTTATGCATGCAATTACCTCCTTATATCCCCTTTCGCCTATCGGACCGGCTCCCGATAAATCGGGATGCGGCACTGAAAAGTTTCACCATGCACCAAATGAAATGAGTTCACGCTGATAACTTTCATTTTTGTACTGACCGTTACACTCGCCATGCTTAACGTACCCATTTACCCGCCATGCTTTATCTTTGGGCGGGCGCTCATTCAAATTTAGTATCGCGCTTTGCGCGATTCAATTATCTGGACAAGCCGAGCTTGAGCGCCTGGTTAGGCCGTGCGCATTTTATTTTTCACAATATTGAGAATCCGTATATATCTGAATTTGTGAGAGTCTTTCGCCTATGAAACTAAAAATGCATCTTTGACCATCAAGTGCTCGAGCAACTTCAATTGTTTTAATCGCGCGAACTTCCTTCGGCATTTTGCGACTAAGAACCTTACTGAAAAGATTCGTTTTTATCATTCCAATTTCGATTCCATTTACAAATCGAATCCCTGCATCATTGACAATAACCTTTGCAACTTCCATCGTTGGTGGACTTTCACCGGAAAGGCCAGTAAAGAAAAAGTCGAGTACACTTGTTTTGAATTGAAACCGAAAAAGAGTGTCTAGCGGTCCACTTTTATCACAGTAAAAGAATATTGGTATATAGGATAAATGAAATAGCTTGCCGAGACTTGACTTCAATTTGTTGGGTCTGTCGAACTCACCAAAAGGATAATAAGCGAAGGACTTTGCTGATATAATCTTGAGTGTGTCGTTTTCTAATTTAAGTCCGTAGAATTCATGATCACTCTTCAGACTAAATGATAGGCTGTCCATCCAAGTAGTCTGAGCACACAAAGGAAGATAAGTGAGCGCGGATATGACACATGAAATTAAGATGGTTCGAAGAAACATATTTTCTCCTTACGCACGGCCTAACGGATGGGCGCTTCCGCCCAAAGATAAAGCACGGCGGATAAAAAGCTGCGGCACTGATAATTTTCAATATGCACAAAACAGGCGGAGCCCTGTAACTGTAACACGCAAAGCGTGTTTCTATTTCTATAGTTCATTGTACTCACATTCTCATTAAAACAAAACCTATACTCGCCATGCAAATTGTAGTGAGCTCATTTCGTCAGCTTGCTTGCCCGCCGTCTTGCTGGGCGGAAGCGCCTGGTTAGGCAACACTATAAATATTTTATTGACCAGACAGATCTAACGATTAAAATTATAACGCCTAATGCTAAAGAAATAAAAAAAGTATATTGAGCGAACAAAGCACAATTATTCCAAATGCACTACACGAACCAAGTTAATCCACTTATTACTATTTAAAAATTCTTACTGATGAGTTCCTGGACGGTATTATTCATTCCTGAGCTTGAACTTGTTTGAAATATTTTAACAGGACCTATATTTTCTACAAACCAATATGTTTGCCTAAATTCTGATGATGTTAGTTGTGTCCCAATTATTGTACTATCCTTTTCGATAAGCTCAAAACGATATGCAGAAAAAGAACCGGCGGAGACTTGCACATTTTCTTTCTGATTCAATACTCCTGTCACCTTGGATGACTGGTGGTAGGGAATTCCTTGATATATGAGTGTTGTGTCAAAAGTAAAAATGTTGTACACATTCCCAATTCCTGCGGCTGGTTGCAAGAATGGCATGAAAATAACCGAGTTAGACATAATGCTCACTGTTCCATCAGTCTCTTTAGCTATATATATAGTGTCGAGGCTTTGTAATGCTCCATTGCTATAATAGACGCTATCAATGATGAGATTAGCAGATTTACCCATGATTGTTTTTGAAGGACCAACTACCATCGCATCTCTATGATCTGTTCCGGATATTTTATTGTTTTGCCCGTCAACCATGTAGTCATTAAATACATACGCGTGGTTCTGAACCAGTGGAAATAGATCTCCAACACTTGGAGTATTTGGTCCCGTAGGCGACGAATCTTTGCTGCACCCAGAAATGAATAAAAGAAAAATACTAATAAGTAAGATTGAATTATGGAATAAGTAAGTATTCATGCTGTTCTCCTTTATAATATGAGTTTAAAGTAAAATGAATATACAAAAAGCGTTTATAATTATCTTGTTGAGTGTGTTGCCTAACGGATGGCAACTAAGCTGCGGCAACGGATACTCGCAACATGCGCCCAACGAAACAAGTTTTTGCTGATAACCAAATTAATTAATTCTCAACCAACGAGGTACTGAAAAGTTAATAATGAAAATGAAAACCCACCACCAGCAATGCTTAACGTACCCACGCTCATTCTGTCAGCTGGCTTGTTGAGCGTTGTCTGCGAAATCCCGCTGCTTTCTAGCGGGAAGCGCCTGGTTAGGCAACGCCGATATTTCTAGTTAAGCAGGGCTTGACACCAATCTGAATATGCCTGAACGGTCCACAATGTCAATTCGGCAAAAATCATGAGATTTCCACGAGTCATTCTACCAGCATTCAAAGAAATGGTGGGCCCATTGGGGTAAAAATAAGTCTTGGAAATATCAGAAATACCATTATTATGAACGATCATATTGCGAACCTCGATTATGCCTTCCCATCTATTTGCTGTCTCAGAGTCAATTAATCCTGCCTTCGCTGACTCAGCAAGTATTTTACGCAAATGAACTCTTCCAGATTGTGGAGGAATTTTTCTAAAAGTTAAAATTGCATTCCTTGCACTGAATTCCATGCCAGATATTGAGAGAACATACATTGCTTTAGTCAGTGTCATGACCCGTTCGGTATTCTCGCGGAGCATTCTGTCGGGGTCGGTTATTAAAGCAGAAGGTACTTTAGACCAAATGTTCATGTAATGACTGAGTAATTCCAAAGCGATTATTGCTTGTTGATTACATGTTGCGAACGCACCCAGAGGCGCATCGCCTTCTTGTATGGAATACTTTTTTGCCATACTGATCTGACAATCTGCGGTTTGAATTCGAATCTTGTCGATAACATTGAATAGATTTTGCATATATGTTATAGGGCGTTGCCTAACGGACCGGCGCTAAGCTGCGGCGCTAATAATTTTCAATATACACAAAACNNCAAGTTGCTGAAAACGAAACAAGTTCATGCTGATAACTTTCAATTCTGTACTAAACCTATGCTCGCCATGCTTAACGTACCCTGCTCATTCAAATTTAGTATCGCGCTTTGCGCGATTCAATTATCTGGACAAGCCGAGCTTGAGTGCCTGGTTAGGCGCCGTTTGTGCATTTTATATTATTACTTTTTCCCGCTAAATTTTGCTATCAATTTGTTATTAGCTTCTATAATCTTCTCAAAGTTTATCATTTTCGAGTTATATACTAAATCGTAGTTAGCATCTTTAGGCTTAAATTGATTCACGCCGTACGCTACGCTATTAGCAGGCATATCTTTTGTAATTATCGCACCGGCTGCTACAACAGAATTTTCTCCAATTATTATTGGTCCCAATATTTTTGCTCCATCGGCAATTACTACGTTTTTACCAATAATCGGAACACCAACATTTTCCCACTGATTACTAACTTTGTTAAATCTCAAATTCGATCCAATAGTAACATTTTGATAAATTACAACGTTTGCGCAAATTTTCGAAGCAGCAATCGTACACCCGCGTGCGTGATGAGCAAACAATACGCTTTTGTCTATTTCAGTGCAATTAATTTCGCAACAATAGAATTTTTCCAGCAAATTACCGGCTGCTTGTCTTAATATCTTATTCTTAGAATAGCAATTTATCTTTACTAATTTGTCAAACATTTTTACAACACTCCTTTGCAATATTATTTACCGCTAGATTTACATAACAGTATTTATACTATATATACGGCGCCTAACGGACCGGCGCTAAGCTGCGGCGCTGATAACTTTCGTAATTCACTAAACGAAATGAGTTCATGCTGATAATTAAATTATTAAGCACAATAACTTTACTCGCCATGTAAATTGCACCACGCTCATTCCGTCAGCTAGCTTGTTGAGCGTTGTCTGCGAAATCCCGCTGTATTTTAGCGGGGAGCGCATGGTTAGCCAGCAAAGACAGTTAGTCTAAATAAAATGTGACACCCACTGATGCACCCAATACCAACTCTGTTTTGTGATATGCGAAAAACGTCGGAGCCAATTCCGCTGACACTGCCAGATTATTGGTTGGCATGGTCTGAAGACCTATTGGGATGCCACAAATAAATACGGGACTTTGGAATGACTGTAATCCAGTTGAAATGCCTACATATGGAGTTACTTTCTCTTGTGATAAAAATCGCTTAACAAATATGGCCGTATGTGCAGTGCCTAAATTATCAAATTCGGTATAGAGAGTGCCAAGTTGAAATCCAAACTGCCATTGAGAAGGAGTATTGTATGAAATGACCGCACGATTAGTTACACCAATGAAAGCTCCTATGCCATAACGTTCTTGCGCATTTGCAACTGAAATACATAACATAGTGAGACTGATTACCATCATTTTTGATCGCATTGTCTTTTCCTTTCTGTTATTCAAGTTTTGCTGGCTAACGGACCGGCGCTAAGCTGCGGCAACGATAACTTTCATAATGCACAAAACGAAACAAGTTCATGCTAATAACCAATTTAATAAGTATCAAAGTTATAGGTACTAAAAACTGAATAACAAAAACGAAAAACCACCACCAGCAATGCTTAACG
>PLMS01000105.1 GCA_003142575.1 Ignavibacteriota bacterium | reverse complement strand
ATCCATTGCCGGTAGCGTGCTTTGGCAGTTGTGCGAACACTTCCACCATGAATGTATGAGAAGTCGAGTGTGAAACAAGAATCCCATTTACGTATACGATCTGCTTGTTTACCCGCAAGATCGGTTATATCTTCCACTGTGGCACAGAAACACGTCGGACAGACCATCGTACAATTTGTGCACGTGAGACAAAGTGAGGCAGTTCGTTCCCAGCGTGGGTGTTCAGAACTTTGATAGAGAATATTTTTCAGATTAGCGGTATCGAGTGAGCGACCCATTTTCGCCACGGTTTGTTCGGTGATATTCTTGACTGCCGCAAGGTTTTCCTCTGTTGCTTTTGTGCATTTAACACTTTTAAGAATATCTTCTCCTAATTCTGTTCCAGCTTCCACGACAAAGTAATGATGTTTATCGTTCAAAATTTCCGTCAGTGCGAGATCGAATCCGGTTGTTGCTTTTGGTCCGGTATTCATCGAAACGCAAAAACATGTTCCACCTGCTTGACTGCAATTTATCGCAACAATGAATACGCCTGTACGTTTTCGTTGATAGAGAGGATCAATAAAGGGACCGCCAAGAAACACTTTGTCCTGGATAGCAATCGCGTTTAATTCGCATGAACGGACTCCGAAGAAGGCATACTTTATCGGTGGAGATTCTTGCGGCGCCTGTTTCTTTGAATTCGGGAAATCAAGCCCTTTTGTGCTTCTATGCGTAGCAAATATTTTTTGGATAGGCGGGAAAAGAAATTTCTTCCATGATTGCGGGCCAACAGTCCAAGCGAATACGGCGGCATCGTCTCTTCGTTTTAAACGGTATGTGCCGTTCGTTTGTTCATCTGTCCAACCAATAGGAAGGTCGTTGGCGTCGGTAAGTTCGTCATAAATAATTGCGCTATCGCGCACAGTTGGTCCGATGACTTTGAAGCCTCGGCGTTTGAGAGTTTCGACTAGAGTGTCAAGTTCGGCGCGTTCAAAAATGAAAATTTTCACAGGATACCTACAAGATTGCTGTGTGATTCTATAACATGAATTATTATAACTACCACAAGTTCAATTCTGCAAGCACGCAATTGTCATGCTGTCTTCTGATGGTGCTGTTTCAATAAGTCTTCAATCGCTTGCGTAATAAGTTCACCATCAACCGGTTTATAAAAAACAATATCGGCAAGATCGTCAATGGACTTATTGATCTCCGGCGTAAGAGACATATAGGCACGCAACGCAATGATGGGAACCGTGACTGCTGTTCGGCGTACAATATCAAGTTGTTTGACGATGTCGATTGAAAATGTAAAGAGGTCTATCAGAACAAGATCTGGTGAGATTTCTTTGATCGCTTGTTCAAACTGTTCCAACCGGTGTTCACGAATAATCTGGAACTTATCCTCAAGGTTCATCAGGAGAAACCGTGCAAGGTCTGCATCCGGACTGAAAACAAGCACACGCTTCTTGATCATCGTGGCACACCGCGACAACTGCTGTCTCTCACTCAAAACAGGTACGCTATGGTTGGACATAAGTTCTCTTTTACTTGGGACTTACACCGACCGGAATTAAATCAGAAATTCTGTGCCTTCAAATTCCGATTCATAGATATCCGCCGGAAATTCATCGTAATTCTTTTGATTGTTGTTATCGACAAGGCGGAGATACTTTTCCTTGCTCTCCGCAAAGTGTTTCATAACAAGCACACCGCTTGCTACCACGGCAATAGTTCCTACAATCCACCAACGTAACTTCATATGAATCTCTCAGTAAAGATGAATGACCGTTTATCTGAAGTGATTATTCTCAAGGAATGTGCCAATACCAATGTGGCGTACACCTCCAATTTATGGATGATTCTGTGTGACTTGTGCTTCCCACCGTGCATGGTTTGCTGGTTTTGGGAAACTACCTCAGGAGGGTTTCCTACAAATTAGAAGGGATCGCAGCCAAATAGACCCAACACTTTTATCTTTGAAAGACTCGAGGATGGAATCATAAGAATCTGGTTTAACGGGCAGGTATCTGTAGTTCTTCGATTTTGCGATAAAGCGAAGAAAGACTGACACCCAACACTTTTGCTGCTACTTCTTTGTTTTGTCCATATGCCGCAAGCGTTTGCTGAATGAATTGCCGTTCGAAGCTTTTTACTGCGTCTTTCAACGACCCGTGACCGGAAGAAACGTTAGAAATATCTTCCGCAGGCCTCATATATTCTGGAAGATGGTCAATTCCGATGAAATCCTCGTCGCAAAAGATGACGGAGCGTTCGATGACGTTTTCCAACTCCCGTACCTCGCCTTTCCATTGATATTGGAGCAAGGCACGCATTGCTTCGTTGGTAAAACCTTGAATCGGTTTGCTCATTTGTTTTTTGAATGCTTCAAGAAAATGCTGCGCGAGGACAGGAATATCTTCTGGCCGCTCTGTAAGCGATGGTAAATCAATTTCGACGACATTCAAACGATAGTACAAGTCGTCGCGGAACTTACCGTTTTCCACTTCTTTGCGTAAATCTCGATTCGTTGCGGCAATGATGCGCACATCAATATTGATCGGATCTGTCATACCGACGGGTGTAATTTCCTTTTGCTCGAGGGCGCGCAGCAGCTTCACCTGAAGTTGAATTGGAATCTCGCTCACTTCATCAAGAAACACGCTCCCGCCATCGGCAACTTTCAATAAACCTTCTTTGTCCATGGTCGCACCGGTGAAGGATCCCCTTTTGTGTCCGAAGAGTTCGCTTTCAAATAACGTATCAACGATTGCACCACAGTTGATTGGTACGAAGCGTTTTTCGCGCCGCGGACTATTATAGTGAATAGCCCGCGCAACAAGCTCTTTTCCTGTACCGCTCTTGCCGGTAATCAATACAGTACCTTCACTGCGAGCAACACGCTTAATAACCTCAAACACTTTTTTCATCGGCATACTCTGTCCGATAATTTGTTCGAAGTCATACGTTCGCTGAAGTTCTTGGCGCAGCAGTGAATTCTCAATAATCAGCGCATGATAGTCGCACAATTTTTTTACACGATACAACAGATCATCAAAGTTAATCGGTTTCAGAATATAATCCGCAGCACCTTCACGCAATGCTTGCACTGCCGTTTCAACAGACCCGAATGCCGTGATAATGACGACCAATGTCTGTGGTGTCCGCTGACGAATCTGCTTGAGCAAATCAACACCTTTCATCTCAGGCATTTCGATATCTGTAATGATGATATCAAATGCGTTCGATTCGTGTTTCGCCAATGCATCCTTACCGTTACCTGCCTCTTCAACACTATACCCCTCCTTCTTCAAAATAAATGAGAGGGATTCACGAATTATTTGTTCGTCATCAACAACTAAAATACGCTGCGCCATTATGCACCTTTCAATGGAAAAGATACAGTGAATATACTTCCCTGTTCTGGGATGCTTTCAACAAAGACATCACCGCCAAAGCTCTTGACAATGCCGTAACTTACCCACAATCCCAGCCCTGTGCCTTGACCTGTTGTTTTTGTGGTATAAAACGGTTCGAAGATTTTTTCTAATGCTAAAGGTTCAATCCCTTTTCCGGTGTCCCGTACCGTCACTTCAACTTCGTGTTCATTCTTTCGACTGTGCACAGTGATGATACCATGGCGGCCATCCAATGAATCAACTGCATTCATCAGGATGTTGATGAAGACCTGAACGATCTGATCCGGTACGGCGGCTATTTCCGGAAGCTGTTCATCAAGCTCGAGTGTAAATGTGATGTCCTTCACTTTTTTTCCGTACTGAACAATGTTCAGCGCTTCTTTGACAATGCGGTTGATATTGGTCGGTTTTACCACATGCGTGGATGGACGAGAGAAATCCACAAGCTCACGAATAATGCGGGCGATACGATTCACCTGACTATTGATGAGCTCCAATTTTTCATTGGAAAATCCATCAGTACTTGTTCGTTGAATAACCTGTACGAGCGACGAGATGGCGGTCAATGGATTGCCAACTTCATGGGCAATACCAGCCGCAAGCGTGCCGATACTTTCCATTCGCTGTGATCGAACAAGCTGCTGCTCGAGAATGATTTGTTCCGTGATATCCCGATGAGCTCCCAGATAACCTGCAATTGCACCATGTGAATCAACGATGGGAGAAATCACTAATTCTGTAAAGAAAGGGTTACCATCCTTTCGTCGATTTTCGACTCTTCCTACCCAGACTTTTCCGGAGATGATGTGTCTCCACACTTCAGACCAGAACTCTTTACTATGTTTTCCGCTGCGAAGAATTTTCGGGTTCTTTCCGATTAACTCCGCACTGGAATAGCCGCTCACTTTTTCAAATCCCGGATTAACATACACCATCATTCCGTCGGCATCAGTAATTTGAATAGGATTGATGGTATTATGAATGACGTTGGAGAAACGAAGAAGGTCGAGCTCCTTTCGCTTTTCTTCCGTGACATCACGAATGAAAAGAATCCAATATTTTGCCTGACCCAACCGCAAAAGACGCACTAGACCCATCACATCGATGGTCGATCCGTCCCGCTTGCAAAATTTTGTTTCAAAATTCAATTGGTCGGAAAATGGAAGCACTCTTCTGAAGATAATCCGCTCATCTTCGGGGATGATGTCGAAGATATACTTCGGACGAGTAGGTTGGGCAACGACTCCAAGTTCATCTGCTGCTGTTTTATTGGTGTCAAGAATCCTGTTTTCATCATCCAGGATGAGTACCATCTCAGGCAGCAGATCAACAACGCGCCCATATTGCGAAAATAGGAACGACAGCTCAGGCATAGTGACAATATAAGGTACGTCAAGGTTCGGAGATTGGCAAGACGCTTAGTGAACAATAAAAATAAATCTGTTTTCAGATCTATTCTCAGGGATGAATTTAAGATGGAATGAAATGGATAATATTCTTGTGCAAATATCAACTGCTTGCAATATCTCGCTACTCTCTTGGTGTTAGACTACCTATTCCGAAATATTTTGTCGCTTGTTTTGTCTCCGGATACTCTGCCGTAAATTGCTTAGTGAGCTAACAGATTTCGAACCGTCAGTTTTCTTTAACCCTCCTTTGTTCTTTCCAGCGGAGAAGATTCAAGGGATTGCAATACTTACGTCTGTTTGGATCTAATATTGAGCGCCATAAAGGAAATTCTGTGTACGGATAATTATCAGTGATAATTGGTACACCCTGAAGGTAATCAGCAAGTTCGGTCTCATTCAATATGAAAAGGTCCGCTAACGCATCGCCAGAGTAAACAGATTTATCCCATTCATTAATATCTTCCAGAAATTTCTTGTTTTCGAACGCCTGGTGAAAACGATCTAGCGGTACCTGGACCGGCTTTTGAGTACCAATTAAATAAAAGCCATCGCACACAGGCCCTTTCCAGAGTGACGTATGAGGAAACACACTTTGGAATGTTTTCATAATCATACGTACTTCAGTATAGTGCGCTTCCGGAACCCACAAGCAGAGAGTGCCGTTCGGATCAAGATGGTCCTTGCATAACGCGATAAACTCTCGTGAATAGAGATTCACCGTTCCTGCGCTTTGAATGGGAGGAGCCGGATCGATAGTGATAACGCTATACGACTTATCACGCATGAGCAAATAATTTCGTCCGTCATCTACAAAATGATTTACCCGGGGGTTTTTCAAAATCTCAGGTCCATCCCGATGGTAGAATTCATAGGCATCATATGTATCGGGAACCAATTCTACAACATCTATAGTAATATTCTCATGGACGACAGCCGATCGAAGCGTGGTCCCCATTCCGAAACACACTATGAGAAGATCCTTAGGATTTTCAGTCAGAAGAATAGGAAGGTGTGCCATGAGTTTTGTGTCAGTTACGAGTGCCGTCATACCATTTCCATTAATCCATAATTGCTTCCACAATGGATTTTGCAAATGTCCGAATGCAGTTATGGTTGCCGCTATGCTTTCTCTATGCAGATAAATAATTCCATCATCGCCGAACATTTTAATTCGCTGTTTGGTAATCTCATAGAATGGGTCATGAACAATTTGTCCTACTATGAGTGTGCAGATAATCCCGGCAATGGCAAAGGAAAGTCGGCGTGTTTGGCGATATGTTCGTACGCCGGTTAGAAGTAGTGTTATTCCCACGAGGAGATTGATCCCAGATAACACCAATATCGTTCCCGCAGAACCTAATACTGGAATAAATATAAATCCACACACAAGGGAACCAAGAATACATCCTACTGTATTGACTGAATAAATCTGGCCAATCGATTTGCCGATACTTTCCTCGCTTTTTGTAAAACATCGTGCAACCGTCGGGAAAATTATCCCGAGACAAATCGTAACCGGAAAAATGAGTACGCTCGCCGCAAGTACTCCACTGAGATTTTTTCTATCGATAGGGACAAGCAGCAACAGTCCAATTACAGCAAAAAATGCAATCGCTATTTCAAGGATGGCAAATAAATACACCGGATCTTTCAAACGATCTATAAATTTCCTTCCTAATAAACTACCCAGTGCTATACCGATCAGATATATACTTAACATTCCGCTAAAAGCGTATATCGATGTTTCGAGAAAGAGAGGAAGAATGCGTGTCCAAACCACTTCGTACCCAAGAGCAACGAATCCACTAACAGCAAAGGCTATCATAACGATCAGTCTGACACGGTTAGAATATGGAGATATCGCAGTCTTTCCTGCCTTTTGCTCTGGAACGTTTTGTTGCAATTCTGCTGATATGGATTGGACAGATACTTGTTTCCGGTTCAAGTAGAATGCGACAGAGGCTGCATAAAGATTTCCCCCTATACCGATGAGGATTGTATTGAATTCGCCCAGATAGCCGATAAAAAAAAATCCGCTTCCGAGGACTCCGACAATTGCACCCAGAGTATTTATTCCATACAAGGTTCCTATTCGATTCCCAAATTGCGATTTTTCGCGTGCGAGGAAGCCGCTTAAGACAGGCAATGTTCCGCCCATTAACGTTGTCGGAACGATAAGACAGAGGAAGACGAGGCATGCACGGACGATCGAAAGTGTAGATTCATTGGTGAGATCAAAGACCCACCGATAAACCGGTACGAGCAATGCAAATACAAAAGGCATGGCGAAAGCAGACAGGGCAGTTCCGAGTTCAAGAAATGCATATAAGCGCAGCAAGCGCGGTGAACGATCCACACATTTCCCCAGCATATAGCTTCCCAATGCCAGACCTGCCATGAACGATCCCAGAATGGTTGACGTTGCATAGACAGTACAGCCAAGCACTCTGATAAGAATTCTAAGCCAAACCACCTCGTATATGAGCGCGCTCATACCGGAAAGGAAAAATATGAAAAAAATGGATTTTGCCCGCTTGCTTTCTATTCCAATCATCTTTTCTTCCTCATTTCTGACAATGATGTCATGTGCAATGTGCTTGAAGGTACATAATAAAATCATCGGTTGAAATAGTCTTAAGCTTTTACAAACAAAATAAATCCGGCGGCCACTTCTGGTACGTCGGGAATTTTTGAAAAAAGATGAATCGAACAGGAAAATCTACAATTTCACCGGCTCGGGCATAGTGATAATATAAGGTAGTCAAGGTTCGGAGATAGGCAAGACGCTTAGTGAACAATAACTACCTCGAAGCCTGATAATGTATCACGCTTCGCGTGATACAATTTTACACCTCCGGCCTTGACTTTGGGTACATAAAAAAACCCAACCATCTTCGCGCAGAAGACGGTTGGGATGATAGTAAAAAACTCCTATGCCTTTTTCAGCTATTTACCAAGTACCAGGAGTCAAGGCCAAGCTACCGTCGATGGCGCATACTCCAATAACTACGTTGGGGGTGTTTGGTATAGATGTACCTGTAATTGTACACGTGGTAGCAGTGTTCACTGCGACGTATGTAGCATTAGCATTCGCCGACAATTTTAGTGGAACTGCATAGCCTACATAGCTATTATTACCACCGCCCATAGATGTTGTACGAATTCTGTACTGATAGGCGTTTGCGGCAATATTGTTAATATCATTAATCATAGCATCTTTGTTTGCCTGAATACTATTTGCAGCGAACAGGCTCAATCCAACGGCAATTGCGATACCGACAATGATAACGCCGAGGATGATAAGCAATAATTGTTGTTGTCCCATAATGAAACCTCCAGTAAATTGTTAGTGATAAAGTGAATTATGTTAATTATTCAGTTCATTCAACGAGTATAATATCTCCAACTTCCATACCAAACGAATGGCATCGAACTATAATTCATCTTCCCTTTTTTTCGCGTGAAAGGCTTTATAAAGTTCTTGAAGAGGCGGAACAAATTACCTCATAGAGTCAAGATTACATAGGACGGAAATACCGCAACTTTCAATTTTATCATATATTCCCCATTTTCAAGTCCGGTTTGCTTTCCAATCTCCTCCTTCGTATCTTGAATAGAAGAAAGACAATGGAATGGCTGCAAAAAACAAAAAACATATTCTCATCATCGATGACGAGC
The DNA here is from genome assembly GCA_003142575.1 of Ignavibacteriota bacterium. GTDB lineage: Bacteria > Bacteroidota > Ignavibacteria > UBA10030 > UBA10030 > Fen-1298. The sequence continues at coordinate 32,616 of PLMS01000105.1, read as the reverse complement.
CTACGTGGCTCAAGATTAGCTCGCATATTCTCCGAAATTGTGGCTATGATGTACATACTGCGGGAAGTGGGAAAGAAGCACTGAAGGCACTTACAAACTATAAGCCAGACTTAATCCTCAGTGATGTACGTATGCCAGATATGAATGGTTTTGATCTGGTGGACAACCTGAAACGGATTCCGACAGCATCTTCCACCCCTGTTATTTTTTTCTCAGCGATTGATGATTATGACGCCCGAAAAGTGGCGCGTACTCTTGGAGCCGTTGATTATTTAGTAAAGCCATTCAACAAAGACGACGTGAGTTCTGTTCTTTCCAAGCATTTACACGTATAGCAGGCCCTTATTGCCTGAATTGGGTCTTATGGAAGCACAATCACTCAAATACCATACTTCCTCTTTTAAAATAATATGGTAAGCTTCCAAAATCTTCGGAAATTTCGCGTCTCTCTTGGGCCTGTCGATCAAGCACAAATTGTGGTTACTGTCGCTGTCGTGGTAACCCTCGCTACTATTTGGGTTGTACGAATAACAAGCGGTCGTACAATCGAATGGCTACTATTCGGAAGTGTTTTAACTGTCGGTATCTTTGGTTTTATTATCGTCTTCTTTTCGCTGAAGTATGGACGACAACTCGAAGAACAAAAGCAAGAACTGCTTGCCTTAAACACATTTGCCGAATCCGTCAATCGAGCTATTGACGTTCAATTCCTTCTTCAAAATGCATTATATGAAATGCGACGTTTGCTCAATGTGGAATACGGATGGATTTATCGCGTTGAGGGTGACTTGCTTTTGCTCAAAGCTTCACGAGGGACAGAGGAACTGGACATTTCAATTATTGAAGCGGTGGACGATCTACATCAGGAAAAAATGTTTTGGATTCACTCTCCGCGGATTGCTAAACGTCCAAGAAAAATCAAATCAGACGCAAGCAAGAACTCCGAATGGGAATATGGCAGCATTGGATCATGGGCATCTGTGCCAATAATGATGAAGGACCAAATGTCCGGATTGATCGTCTTGGCAAGTAAAAATCCAGAAGCTTTCGCAAACAAACAAATCGACTTTATTATGACGTTTGCCAACCAAATTGGCGTTGCCATGGAGAATGCGACGCTCTTTGAGCGGGTCCGTAAATCAGAGGAGCGCTACATTGATCTTTTTGAACATTCCCCGGATATGTCCCGCATTGTGAATAAATCTGGTATCATCACTAATTGTAACCAGACAGAAGCAACACGACTTGGATATAGCAAAAGCGAAATAATTGGCCAATCCATTCTTAAGTTCTATCCATCGGAATACCACAGTGAAGCACAACGTTTATTGCACGACATTTTTGAAAAAAATCTTGAGATCAAAGGGCTCGAAGAAAAAATGCTGGCAAAAAACGGTGAGTTGATTGATGTCAGTGTCAACGCCTCTATCATTCAAGATGAAGCCGGACAACCATTGGTTCGCGCCGTTGCCCGTGACATCACAGAAAAGAAAAATCTCGAAGCCAAGGTTATCCATGCGCAACGCATTGACAGCATTGGGAATCTTGCAGGCGGTGTTGCCCATGACTTCAACAACATCCTCACATCCATTCTTGGCTCCACGTCTATTATGAAACGGAAGATGAAACAGGACGACCGCTGGTATCGATTCGCCGACATCATCGAGACTGCTGCCCGACGAGGAGCCGCCCTGACACGGCAATTATTGACATTCGCTCGTAAGGGGAATATTCAATTTCGACCGGTCATCGTCAACGACATCATCGAAGAGACCCTTCGACTTTTTGAGCGCAGCATTGACAAAAAAATTAGTATTGAGAAAGATCTGATAAGGGAAGTATGTATCATTAGTGGAGAGGATGGACAACTGCAGCAATCACTTCTCAACCTGCTCATCAATGCTCGCGATGCAATGCCAGATGGTGGTACTATTACGGTACAGAGTCAAAAAAAGCACATTGAGGAAAACACTCCTGGTGCAGTGGAAATTCTGAAAGGTGATTACATTGCTGTCTCTGTTATTGATACGGGTATTGGGATGGATAAGGACATTCAACAGCATATCTTTGAGCCCTTTTTCACAACGAAAGATCGAGGGAAAGGAACGGGACTTGGACTCTCTGTTGTATATGGTGTTGTAAACTCTCATAATGGTTTCATTACTGTTCAAAGCGAACCCATGCATGGCACTCAATTCACTATGCACTTTCCCATATTGCCTGCATCAGAAAATCTCCGGAGAAACATTCAGCATTCAAAACTCGAACGAGGCACTGGACAGATCATTATTATCGATGATGAAAAGGATGTTGCGGGTGTCATCGGCGGAATGCTTGAAAGCCTGGGGTATCATGTGACAATAGTTGACAGCGGGCGAAAAGCAATTAATCTCTTCAAGAAAAAAAAGAGATTCGACGTTGTCATCCTCGATCTCAACATGCCAAAAATGAGCGGGAAAGAAACCTTTGAGAAATTGAAGAAAATTGATCCGAAGATTCCGGTGATCATCTCCACCGGGTATAGTGATCGAGACATGGATGTTTCCCAATGGCAGGATCCGGTCGATGCATTCCTCCAAAAGCCCTACCCAATTGAAGAACTCTCCAAAGCAATCCGTCTGATATTGGACAACAAATAAGAAAACCTGCCCGCAGAATGCAATAAGTTCATGTTCCTTTTTCTGCACAAAGTAATTGCAGGGTTGAAGGGATTCAATGTGGATGGATGTATCAGTACTCCGAGTGAGGAGTCACCACAATGTCACAATTCTTATGTTCGATTGGAATTGTTTCTATCGTTGATTATATTAGCCATTGTAAATTCCTAAAAGCATCTTGAGGGCAATGGATAAAATTTCTAGTCACGAAACTATCATCAAAAACCTGAGTTGAACCACAGGAAATCATTAAAATGAATGCTATGGATAAGCACTCTCGAGTTCGCGATTTCTTTCTCCGCTCATGGCGCCCATATATGTGGCTGACGTTTGTCAGCTTCTTGCTTTATATTCAACTATTCACATTTTCTGAATACACTCATTTTGACGATCACTATCTGATCGTCGAAAGCTTTTCACATATCGATAAGCTTTCGGATATCGGCCATGCTTTTTTAGAAGATGTGAGTCATCAAGGGCAAGGCGGAACCTTATATCGACCCATGTTAACGGTCTCTCTTATCCTCAGCGCACAAATAAGCGGAACAGCGCCATTTGGCTACCATTTAATCGATATTATTTTGCACAGTGCAAGCTGTTGTCTTTTCTTTTCTGCTCTTCAAATACTCGGCTTTAAAAGATCTGTCTCTTTCTTTGGCACACTGTTTTTTTGCGTGCATCCTGCAATAACTCAAGCAATTGCATGGATCGCAGGTAGGAACGATTCTCTCTTGGCAGTTTTTATTCTTTCCGGGTTTATAACGTACACAAAATTTCTATCAACCACTTCATTGAAGTGGTACATTCTTCATCTCCTCTGTTTCATGCTTGCTATGTTCACAAAAGAATCTGCTATTATGTTTCCATTTCTTGCTTTATTGTATTCATTTAGTCTGAAAAGAGAAAAAATATTCTCGCTCACGACGGTTCTCCTTCTAGTGGGCTGGGGAATCATCCTCGTCAACTGGCACATAACTCGGTCCGCCGCACAACTCGTACCTATTGGAGACGTGCTACTGGCAGCAAAAACGGTTTTATCGAATCTTTGGATTGCATTGTTTTATTTCGGGAAAATTTTTTGGCCGCTCAGTCTTGCTTTTGCTCCCATTGCAATGGATATTCACATCACTTTGGGACTCATTTCTGTTGGATTCCTTTCTCTCGCTCTCTTCTTATCTGAACGAAGAGACTGGAAGCTTATTTTCTTTGGGATTATGTGGTTCATCGCATTCCTTGTTCCAACATTTTTTTACGATTTGGCTGTTGTTACACCGCCAAAATTTTATGAGCACCGAGTTTATATTCCTTTTATGGGAATATTGTTTGTGCTTCTTTCCCTTTCTTATACAAAGAGAATGGAATCTTTCAAGAAATTCTTTCCTTTCGTTTTCATTTTTGTATTCAGTGTTTTGGGATGTTTCAGTTTTATCCACACCTTCAATTTCAAAAATTGTATTACTCTCAGTGAATACGATGCGGCGACATCACCAAATGATCCGAGACGGTACAATACTATCACAAGAATGAATATTCCTAAAAAACTTGACCAGGAAATATGCGCTCTGCAAGGGATATCACGACATTCGGAAGATAGCCTCACTGCAGTGTCAAAAGAGGATTTATGGAAAATCATTGATGATCTAAAAAACGAACTGAGATCAAGTCATACTGATCCAGAGTTGCACCATTCTCTCGCAATAGTTTGTTTTGCTCGAGGTTTGCTTCTCTCATCTGAAGATAATTTTTTTGCAGCAATTCAAGATAAGCCACAAGATGCAAATGTCCCTTATAATCTCGGTATCTTGTATTACAGTGCTCATGAAGGAAAAAAGGCCGAGAAAGCATGGCTTGAAGCTCTGCAATTAGATTCTACGATGGGCAAGGCACATCATAACCTTTCAGTTCTCTATTATGAATCAGGTCAAAATGAATTAGCATGGCTTCACTGCCAAAAAGCAATGCAATACGGAATACAGATTTCTCCTGAATTCATAAAGGAAATTCGAAAGGATCCTTCTATGAACGCCATCGAAAAGTAATTGGTTAAAAAAAGAACCCAGATCCTACGATCAGAGTTCTTTATGGTTTCCATACTCAACGAATCAATTACACATCTGCTCACTTCCCTGTCAACCTAAATCGGAACGGTATCGATACCCATACAGCAACCGGTTTGCCATTCATCAGTGCGGGAGTGAAGACCCACTTCATTGCAGCATCCATCGCTGGTTGAATAAACAACTCGCCATCAGATTTAACAAGAATCGCTTTCTTCACCTTACCTTCCTTCGTGAGCAACACTTTTACTAAAACCATTCCTTCAAGGCCTGCTCTGAGAGAAACATCCGGGTACTGCGGAGCCATAGTGAGAATCGGAACAGGCTCCTTTTGAAAAGGTTGAAATATATCAGGTGAAGGATCATTCGGATCCGGTGGAATAACTATCTCATTACCAGTGCCCATTCCTTCAAGTCCAGGAGTATTTTGATCGGGGGGATTCGGCGTATTAAGCCCAGGTGTAAATTCTACATCCGGATTCACTTCAAAATCAGGCACAGGTATCGGAATACCAACTGATAACTTATTCGGCATCGCAACTGTGCCTATATAAGGTTTTGGATTCATAAACGAAGGAGGAAGTGGAAGAAGGTAAAAAGGTATTCGTGGATGAGCAAAGACTGAAGTATCGACCGGTTTAAGCCATTCAACAAGATGATATGTCCCAATAGCAATCAATTGAATTGTTATTGCCATCACCATTGCCAGTATCATATAGCGATGATGGACTTGGCGGAGTTCCTGATATCCGTATGGGGTCGGGGTAGTGAGCGTTTTCATGGCAATCTCTCCTATTTGAAAGTGGATTTAATTCTTTGTATCATTTCGCTGCAATCTCCATTCACCTTCTACTTATGAATGACATAAACAGACGAAAGGTAAATGCAAACACCTTTATTCTTTCTCAATGATGACTCGAAACTGCTGGATGCGTTACGAAACGGCAATGATCAAGTATTGGCGGAGCTTTTTCAGAAGAACCGTCGGCCCATCATCTCTCTTGTTCTCAGAAATCAGGGTACAGAGGATGATGCAGAAGATATTCTTCAAGAAGCATTGGTAGTGCTCTGGGAGAAAATTCGCAGCGGTTCATTCGAATATCAGGCAAAATTGAGCACGTATATATATGCTACAGCAAAAAACATATGGTTTCGGCGATTGGCACGGCGGCGGCGGGAACTTCCTGCAGCCAATGAAGCCTTTGAAGTGGCAGCGGAAGATGCAACGCCTCAGGAAGAATTGGAGGAAAACGAGCGTGTTACCGCTGTTCAACATGCGATGGAACAGATCGGGAATCCCTGCCGTGATATCCTTCTTCTTTATTATTGGGAGGAACAATCGATGGAAGAAATTGCATTAAAACTCGGTTTTGCAAATGCTGATACAGTAAAATCAAAAAAATATCAATGCAAGAAAATACTGGAACGACTTGTGAAGAAAGTGCTTGGAGGTAACAACGAGCAATGAAGGAAAAGAATTCACAGCATTGGGCGTCTGACCCGGAAAAAGTTGAAGCGTTTGTCCTTCATCGGATTGATGAATCGGAAAGAGTCTTCTGTACCACACACTTGAATCAATGCGAAGAATGCCGTCGCGCTGTACAAGAAGAACGAGAACTTGTTGCGGGGATACGATATGTCGGCCGCAAAGAAATGAAACTTCGGCTGAAGCAATGGATACAGCGTGGGCAAGGAAAGCGATTCGATTGGATACAAGCGGCAAGTCTTGCCGCTGCAATTATCTTGATGCTCGGCGCAGTGTTTACTATCCGATGGTTTACTGATTTTAATCAAAGCAAAACACGATCGCATGAAATTGTTCTTAAAAGCGATGACTCTTCACAGCGTTCATTATGGATTATCGGAAAAGTAGTAGAACAAAAAAGAGTTTTTCGAGGAACTGTCTCGGAAAATAGTTCTTCGTTTATCATTAAACAAGGAAATGTAACCCGGACTGTTTCCATTCGGAGTGCTCTGACTGCCGAGCTTCCTTTATCAATGAGAACATCTGGTGAATCGAATCTTCAAACGTTGTTCGAGCGAAACCAGGATGGTTTGCAGCTGACAATTTATACAAGTACCACACCAAATTCTGTTACGACTGGGATCGAAGCAGTAACAGCGGATTCGCTTATTGTGTATTTCAGGGGTCGACAGATTGCGTATTATATTCCTGGTGGATGGGCTGGAAAGATGTAAGAAACACAGAGCCCGATTCCGTTTTCGCGGAACCGGGCTTTCTCAACTTCTCATAGTACTCACATACACAAAATCATTTCGATGTCATAACAAAGATACCGTTCCAATCATCCGGTGGCGGAGTCAGTTTGTACAGGCTCGCACGTTCGGAGTAAATCTGTGCGGCATAACAGGTCTCGTCGAGCGAATACGCTTGTTGCATGTAAGCATTCGCTTCTTCCCACTGACGTGCACGGTAGAGCTTCAGTCCCTCGTGGTACAGCTCCAAAGATTGCCGCTTGTTGTTGGTCATCTCCATCTTGGTAGTTCCGAGGAGTTCATACACTTTCACCGGTTCATTTTTACCCTTTACCTGAATCAAATCAAGCTCCCGTACAACTACTTTTTCTTTAACGTGTGTATATGTAAAATCACTGATCATAATATTCGACTTGTATTGCTTATTGGCGCCTTCGAGGCGCGAGGCGAGGTTTACACTATCGCCAATCACGGTATAGTCGAATCGATCCTTGCCACCCATATTTCCGACAATCATAATACCGGTGTTAATCCCCATACGCACCGAGAGCGCCGGTTTCCCTTCCTTGGTCCATTTGATTCGAAGCACTTCTAATCGTTTTTGCATGTCCAACGCCGCAAGGCATGTGCGAAGGGCATGATCTTTCTGCGGAAGTGGAGCGCCCCAGAACGCCATGATCGCGTCACCTTCATACTTATCCAGTGTTCCTTCGTACTTCAGCACCAGGCGGGTCATCTCATCCAGAAATTCATTGAGTAGCGCTACCAATTCTTCCGGCCTGCTATGATACTGTTCGGAAATGTTCGTAAAGTTTGCGATATCAGAGAAGAACACCGTCAGTTCACAGCGATCGCCTCCCAATCTTGCCTTTTCCGGATTTGCAACCAACTCGTTCACAACAGCCGGATTGATATAATGACCGAACATATTCTTGATGACTGCTTTTTGCTGCCGCTCGGTCAGGTACTGATAAACTGCCGTGCCGAAATACGCAAGCACAATCGCAAAGCTTGGATTCACTACATTCATCAACACATTACTATTGATAAAAGTAATGATGGAAATTTCAAATACTGCACCGATGAGTACAACTGTGAGAAGAAAAGCACAGATTTCCAGCAGCCAGATATGCCGCACATGAATCTGTTTCAACGCCAGCAATCCAACGAAACTAAGCAGAGAGAGAAGAATGATAATTATACTTTCGACAACCGGATCAAACGTCGAGATAAAATTTTTGTCGATCACATTCTGAATAGCAGTAGCGTGAATTTCTACGCCATACATGGCATAGTTCTTTTTGCCGCCTTCTTCTTTGTACAGCGGAATATTGTGGAAATCGCGCTCTTCCGGCATCACAGAGCCGATCAATACAATTTTATTCCTGAACTTACTCATCATCTCTTCGTCGAACGAATTAAGATCCGTTTCGTATTGGATCTCGTCCTTCGTTTTAAACGATGAATCGTCTATGACTTTTGAGAAATCATAATAGGGGAATGATTTTACCGGACCATAATAGTTAAGCAAAAATGTAGAGCTTTGATATCGTGGAATAGAACGGTCCCGGTAGATAAAGAATTGATCTGTTAAGCCAACACATGTCTCCGGCTTGAATTTGTAAATTCGATTGAGAGCTGCAAACCCGAGTGATGGAGTTAAATATCCCTTAACATCGAGCATTGGAAAATAAGAACGACAGACATCATCTCGATCTTTATAAATATTTACGGCGCCGATGTTTTTATCGACACCATAGAAGATATTATCATCATAGGATCGTTCGGTAGTGCGCACGTCGTATTTTTCACTTGTGCCGCCAGTTTGCACTTTTGTGGCGAGTACAACATTATCATACTTCTTTAATGTTGCACGCATGATACTGTCGCCCGCATTACCCTTGCTTGGTGACTCGAAGGTCATATCAAACACGATCACTTTGGCGCCGGCTCGATTCAAATTTTCGATGAGATGAGCATAATAAGACCGGGGAAATGGAAACGGTTCCGGTAATGCTACAAGATCCTCGTCAGAGATCCCGATAATCACGACATTACCATCCTTGCTGAGGTCGCGTTGCTGTGCCTCACGCTCGTACTTGCTCTGGTAGCGAAAATCAATCGTCAGCAGATCGATGTTCTTCAAAAAGTTCAATTCGAAAAGCCATCCTTGCCCGAGAACGACAACGAACACACCGATGCCCAACCCAATTGCAGTCCTTATAAGAAGGGGCAGGATTTTTTTCTTGAATTCATAGGAAGCCATAATTCTGATTCCTTTTGAGATGAACGGGAGGAAAAGCTTCGTGTCTCTTCACCAAAGAATAGACACAAAGCCCTCGTTACTTCACTTAGTTCGTCAGAACATAAACCGATATAAGATACTAAAGACTACATCACTTGCGCTGCTCGAATTCTTTATAAAATCGAAATGACTGGCAAGATAATGATTTTCCCTTATCTGAAACTCGGCGCCGGCTTGCAGAAGAAGCCGTTTGAAATCACCGAACGATGGGGCCACTGTTGCCAGTAGATTGAGCCGGTCGTTCATTATACGATATCGTGCACCGAGTGAAATAGTTTGATAATTAAACACCGTTTGTTTCTGTGTAGTCTTCAAATATACTTGTTGTACTGAATCCCACGCAGAATACGCGGCAGTATGGCTTACAATGACTCCAATGGTTGTCTGCAGTGGAATGGAAAAAAACGAGGACATGAAAGTAGAAAAATTAAAATTGTCCTGATCACGTTTATAAAATGTATTGTCTTTTTTGTTTGCTATGCTGACAGATGCCGTCAGACTATTCCGCACAATCATTTGGAAATCGTAATTCGTGGCAATAAAAAACCGGTCGGTCTTTTCATTGGCAATGCTGAGTGAATCGATTTGTGTCGTGTCGATAGATAGATCGATAGGGTTCGTGCGGGTATTCAGACCATACCCAATGGTGAACGATGGAAGCTCTGCACTTGGATACGCTGTTATAGATGTATTCAATGTATTGTACGTTGTTGTCGGTGTCATTGCATCATTCTGCGTGTTATTGCTTTTTGTTTCGTACGAAACGCTCGCCATGATTTTGTTGTTGAACATCCGGACACGGTCGGAGATATTGATGCCGGCAATATCATTCTGAACAAAATCATTGCCAAACGATGCATATGCAATACCTCTCCGGAACAGCATGGCGCGAAGAAAATTATTCAAGTAATTCAACGATAGTTCCGATTCGACCGCAAGAGATGGCATTCCTTTTATCGGGTTCAGCGGTGACAAGCCGGAATTAACGGTGATGAGGGAACGTACGATCTTAGCAATTTTTTTTAAATCATCGGCTTCTTTCTTGGCATCCTCAATTTGTTGAGGTGTTTTCAATGGATCATTGACACCTTCAAATTCATCAATCTCTTCGTCAGTATAGCTGCCTGGTGAGATATCATTGTTCTCAAGACTCAATGCTGCCTGACTTGCCCACCTCACCTTCTGATTATCAAATGCAAGCAATAAATCAGCACCTGCAACTAAATTTTCCTTTGGATACGTTCCGTACGCAATAGAACCTATATCGTCTTTCGATTTCATATAGGTGAGGCCGAATTGAAAGTTTTCCCCGCTGCCAAAGCTTGGACGTATGGCTAAAAAGTTGCGCGCATATGTGCCAGAATTAAAGAGTCGGTACTGAAGTCCACCGAGCGGTATTGCTTCGCTCGGATGTGCGGCTGCTAAAGAAGAATCGGTGTACATTGTATCTCGAATGATCGTGCCCTCGATAGCGCGATCCGTTTTTCCGTACGACACATCAAGATTAAAAAAACCGAGTGTGACTGAACCTGTAATACCGCGCACGCGTTTGCCGCTCACAATAAGCGAAGGAAACTGTGGATAAGCATCCCCAATTTGCACTTTTGCATAGTTAGATTCCTGAAATGTTGCAAGAAATCTATCCTGCGGCTGTAAGTACGATTTTTCTTCATTCGTCAAGTGCATATCACCGCTGAAGAGGAAGTCTTTATACGAACCTCCCAGATGCACATCGGCGCGTACATATTTTGTCGTAGCAGAATCAACTTTCTCGTTCCGGAATTCAGCCTGTGCATTACCGGTATATTGAAGCAAAGATTTTTGTTCTTCCAGAGCTGTGGCTGTGGAAAGATTGAAATTCTCCTGTTTCGTGTAGTACACATTTCCCAGCGTATCTTTCAGTTCTATTCTAATTGAGTGTGCACCAAAATTGAGCGGCTTGTCAAAATTCTTTGGGCTGTACAGCAGCACATCGTCTGATAGTAACGCTTCGCTTGTAACATCTGCCCCATCAAGGTAAATGCGAGTACGCCTTTTATCAACGATGTCTGAAACGTACATCAACGATATAGCAACGGCAAGATCTTCTGCCGTTAGTGTCTCACCGGGTTCGGGACTTAGGAAACGCACTTCAAGATCTTTCACATCTACTTCTTTGACTTGAATTTTTTGCGGATTCGTTTCAGGACTTTCAGAGGGAAATGTTGCTTGTTTGTTATCGGCAAGCTGCATGCTGATATAATACTCAATGTATGGCGGTGTCATTGCCTCGGCTGGTACTGTTGCAATTGCTGTACGCCCGGTGAGGAGCATGTCCGTTTCTTTGAATTCCGTTTTTCCAAATTCCCGATAGTGTAACACTACTCTGCGAATCTGAGTATTCTGTGTCAGTTCTACGCTCAGTGAAAGTGGTGTCTTCTCATTGGCTGCCGGTACTTTGACTTCGATAACATATTGACTGACCTGCCCATATACAACCGGAAAAAATATCGCAATGAGTAAGAGCGAGAAGACGAGGGTTTTGGAGAGGGTCTTGTTCATATCAATTACCTTCAATGATGTGTACTACTTGAATTTTTGAATCGAAGACAAAAAGAAACGGCAGGTTCTGTTACGCCTGCCGTTCAATTTAAAAAAAGCATCTATGTGAAGCAAGACCTGAAATAGTAGTATCCTTATTCATTCCATCTTAATACGATTACTTTCTTTTGCAAAGAGCCGGTTTGACCCGGTATGCGAAGTTCACACCGAACCGCCTCTACCGGAACAAAAGCAGGTTTTGTTGTTCCATCCTGTGGCACGAGTATAATAGAGCCATCATTCAGCTTTATTGAGAGATAATATTCAAGTTTTGGATATTTTACTTTGTTCGCTAGCAATTGACCCGTTGCAACCTGCCCTGTAATGGTCAAGGGAAGTTCGGTAAACGTTTGTACATTTTGCATCCGATAAAAGAGACTGGCAGCTATTGCTTTTCCTTGAAACGAAGATAAGTTAACACGCACTGAACCGGTTTGTTTTGATTTAAGTTGACCGAACTCCGGACCAATACCGCCAGAGTCGATATCTCCCAAGTTTTGACTCTGTCTTATATTATTCAATGTCAGCGCATTTGCTTTGCCGACATTGAATTTGCCGGTACTGTCAGCAACACCGGTTTGTCCTGCACCAACAGATCCCTTTTTACCGGATATGGAATTTGTAAATTCGGCGAGACCCTCAGCGATAGTCAGAGAATCCGCATTGCCGCCGGAAACATAACCGCCCAGCGTTCCACGAATGGACGCAACAGAAATGGGAGATGAGAATCGGAATTGTTCCGTTTCTGCTTTCTTCACATCGAAAATGATATTCCCGCGATCCATATGAACACTGCGGCTGAGAATTTCTTTTCCCTTCACTTCACCCTTAATGGTGACAATAGATTTTTCACGGAGAATCAGTTTCGATTGATCCGCAAAAAGAATCATCGCCAAGGATCCTTTATCCGTTTTCACTTCATAGCCGGACTTTAACGTGCTCAACGGAACTGCCTTCTGCCATCCCTTTGTAGGAGATTTCATATTTACATCCCGAATGACTTTCACTATGTAGGCAGAGATATCTTTCTTGTCTTGTTTTCCTACTTGCCCCAGCGAAAGCACTCCAAGGAGTATAAAAACACCGACTACGATAATCTTCTTTGTCATGGTCTTCTCCTTTAGCGCTTATTGGTTTTCAACACTTAGTTCGAGTTTCACATCTTGCTGAGTGGAGAGCTCTTTCAGTAACTCTTGCAGGTCGCTTTCTGAAAGCATAGTACCATTTAATGTAATGTTCCCATAGGGGGACCACGGTATCCATTTCGTTGGTTCTGCTCGAAGTGTGGAATAAGTTGCCGATGCGTTCCCGGAAACAGAATTTAAAAAATAATCAAGGATGTTTCCGAGATTATCATTCGTGATCCGAAAAACGACCGGCTGACTCACGCTTTTCATCGGACCACGAGAGGATGAGACGTTCGCTTCTATTTGAAGAACGTACGCTTTATTTTCCTGAAGTTGACGTTGTGCATTTGCCGGATATGTAAGTGTATTTGTTCCAACAACATTTTCTTCTAGATACGGATTACCTCCGGTGAGCGCATCCTGAGGTGAGTGATGATTCAATCCTGCTTCATAGACACGAACGGTTACGTTAGGTTCTGCAGATGTCCAACTGAATGTCGGCGCTAAATTATTGGAGTAACTTCCATTCCTGGGATCATTGATTTCTACAAAGATTTCATCCACTGCTGAATACGGAATGACGATTGTTTTTGAGTCCCCTCCATATGAATTACTTGGATCCGTGGCACCTTGTGGAAGCACTTTTACAGTAATCTGATATGTTCCTGGAGGTGCCGCTCCAGTCGTTTGTGCAAAATCTGCTATTTTTTTCTTAATATCCGAATTCTCGATATTTGAGTTCCCAGAAAGTGGATAGAGTACAGCGATTCCACCTGCAGCCGCCACGAAGTCACGTGCAGTAAGCGTAAGCCTTCCGTTAAAACTGAAGGGGTTTGAAAGTCCTTCTAACAATTGTCCAGGATGAGCATCACCCCGCAACTGAACGAGCACTTTCATATAGATGCGGATTTGTAGTGGCGGAACTTGTTGTGCTCCAACAAGATCCACAGAAAATCCAGAGACGGCAGAATTCAACTTCTGTGTCTTCGCATTAATAAAGTCGGTAAGATAAAGAATATCATACTCATTGATGTTGATTGTAGTAGTTATAGTGTTCTGAGCATCTGCTCGCGCGAACCACAGTCCCAAGGTGAGCATAATGAATATGAACACGAGTAATTTCATACGGATGCTTTTCATAGCCTAGAACTCCTTTGGATTATTGATTTGCCGACTTTATATTAATCGATGAAGCAATAATGCATGTTGACAACTATCACAGGGAGGTGTCTTAAAAATTTATGACGTCATTATACAGAACGAACGCCATAAACACAAGCAATAAAATAAATCCCGCTTGTTGAATAATAATTTTCACTTTACTTGGCACTTCCCGTCGAAATACAGCTTCATAGGCCAAAAAAACAAGATGTCCACCATCAAGCGCGGGAAATGGAAGAATATTAAGCAAGGCAAGACTAATACTTAACAAACCGATGAATCCAAAAAATTCTATCAATCCGCTGTCTGCTGATCTCTTTGCCATTTGTGCAATTTTTATGGGTCCGCCCATCGATTTACTGAGTGAAGCCTTGCCGACAACTAATTGGTATATATTTGAAAGAAAGAGAACACTGGTAAATTGAAGTTCTTGAACGCCAGCCGGAAGCGCCTCAAAAAATCCATATTGTTGTCGTTTGAACGGTCCTTGATAGACACTTGCGATTTGAATACCAATTCTGCCCTCCGAGTTCGGAGTCACTTTTGCAGTCATCTTCTGTTCACCGCGCGCCCATGCAAGGAGAATTTCTTTGCCTTTATTTGAGTGAATGAGTTCAGGAAGCACTCCGGCGCTAACTGGAACTCCATTGACCGCGACAATCGTATCTCCCGGCTGAAGGCCTATCTTTCCTGCAGGTTTTTCCTTGTCAACATCGACGATAAGTGGAACTTCACCAATCGGATTTATTCCGAATCGCTCTTCTGAAAGATCAGGAACGTCTGCACGGCGAATCGTAACAGTAATGGCTGCACCTAAACGCTTCAGGTGAAAGACAAGGTCATGCGTCACTGATTCTGTATAGATGGAGCTCTCGATTTCATCCCATTGTTGAATCGGATGATCATTAATTGAGAGAATCTCGTCACCAACATGCAGACCTGATTGAGCCGCGGAACTATTTGGTGTTACGTAACCGATTTCCGTTACCGGACGGATCGTCTTGCCCTGGTAATAAATAATTCCCCAGAAGATTAAGACAGCGAGAAGAAGATTCATGAGCACGCCTGCGGAAAGTACGATAGCGCGCTGCCATTTTGGTTTGGAGCGGAATTCCCACGGTTGCGGTTCTTGTTTCAAGAATTCCGTATCCATGCTTTCGTCGATCATACCGGCAATCTTCACATATCCGCCAATAGGAAACATTGCAACACGGTAGTCGGTATTCCCTTCGAGATCGAGATCGTTGGCAAGTTTGCCGAAAGAAAATTTCGTTTTTTTATTCCAGCCGAACAACCTGTTACCCATACCGACAGCAAATACTTCGGCACGCATTCCGCACAAAATTGCGGCAAGAAAATGTCCAAACTCATGCACCAGTACCAGAATGCCGATAGTAATAATAAAATAGAATAATGTGCTTAGTATGGTCATAAGTCTAATTCATTCTTGTTCAATTCTTGTATGCCTTTTAACGCTGGAGGCTACAATAAAGTTCGTACGTATTCCCGTGTCTTGTGATCGCTCTGAAACGTGTGATCTAAATCAGGTGAGAGATGGTTTATTTGTTTGGCAAGTGCCTGCTCAATAAGTTCGGGAATTCGATGAAACGCAATTTTTCTTTCTAGGAATGCCTGCACTGCAACTTCGTTTGCGGCGTTCATAATGGTGGGAGCAGTTCCACCTAAAGCAATCGCATCATATGCCAATTGCAGGCAGCGAAATTTTTCGCGGTCCGGAGTCAAAAATGTCAACGTGTGAAGTTTCGGAAAATCGATTCTGCCTCCACTGAGTTGAACACGATCAGGATAGGTGAGAGCATACTGAATTGGAATTTTCATATCCGGCAAGCCAAGCTGTGCTTTGATCGAACCATCAATGAACTCGACCATCGAATGAATGATGGATTGCGGATGGATCACTACATCGATGCGTTCCATCGGCAAGTCGAACAACCAGTGCGCTTCAATCACTTCCAGCCCTTTGTTCATCAGCGTTGCGCAATCAATCGTGATCTTATTTCCCATTTTCCAATTAGGGTGATTCAGAGCTTTCTCCACTGTAATAGAAGCAAACTCTTCCTTCGGCATATTCAAAAATGGTCCGCCCGATGCCGTCAGAATAATTTTGGCAATGCGGCTCCATTGCTCGCCGGCAAGACATTGTAAAATGGCGCTATGTTCGCTGTCGATAGGAAGAAGTGAGACGCCATATTCCTTTGCCAGGGAAGTCACTAATTGTCCTGCTATGACGAGAGTTTCTTTGTTGGCGAGTGCAATGTTTTTGCGATGTTTGATGGCTTCGATGGTCGGCTTCAATCCAGCAAATCCGACAAGGGAATTGACGACAATATCGACATCATCCCGCCGAACTATTTCCAGAAGACCATCGCGTCCGGTCAGGACTTCAACCGAATCACCAACAATTATTCGCAGCGCTGCGGCTTTTGCTTCATCCAACACAACGACACCGCGCGGCTTAAATTGTGCTATCTGGCTTTGGAGCAGCTCAATGTTCGTGTTGGTGGAAAGATATGTAACGCAAAATCGGTTTAAAAGATTATGAATGACCGATAGGCTGTTGCGACCTATCGAACCGGTTGAGCCAAGAATGGCTATATTCTTTGGAGTTTGACTCATGACGTTCAAACTTAAGGTAATCAAAATCGGTAGGCATGTCAAGGAAGCCATTTCCATCCTCTTTATAACGACTGTTTCGCAAATCGGTTCTCCTTTTTGTATATTGATGGAAAGATAAGGAACAAACAACAAGGAGAAGGGAAGTAGTGAAAGAAAAAATCGGAAATATTGTTCTCTTGTTCACGTTTACCTTTGTATTGTTCAACATTGCCTTTTCCCAAGATGCTGACAAAATGATGAAGCTTCGGCTCGCGCAAAATTTTGAAGAAGCAGATGAATGGGAGCGCGCAGTCACATTATACGAGGAACTGTACAAATCCGAACCTGCGAATTATATTTTCCTTGATGGTCTCCGGCGGAGTTATACTCAACTGAAAGAGTACGATAAAGCAATTGGCATAATTCGCCGGTGGTTCATCACCCATCCGCGCGATAGCAACCTCATGACAACGCTTGGCGGTCTTTATTATGATTCAGGGAACGAAACTGTCGCGGATTCTGTCTGGAGAGTTGTGCTGTCCCTTGATCCCAACAACGTACAATCCTACCGTATTGTTGCCAATGAAATGATGCAGCACCGGTTATATGAACAGTGTATCCGTACGTATATTGACGGGCGAACGATGAGCAAAAGTGAAGTCCTCTTTGCAGACGAACTGGGAACCCTTTATGCTGCACTGCAGCAGTACACTTCGGCAACTCAAGAATATCTTCGTCTCGTGAAAAAAAATCCGGATCAATTATCGTTCGTGCAATCGCGGCTCAGTGCCTTCATTCTCAAACCGGAAGCTCTCCGGGCGGCATCAGAGATCGTGAAGGCAGAAGTGAAAATCTCATCAGATAATATTGCGCTCCATCGTTTGTATGTCTGGCTCTTGATGGAAGAACGGCGGTACGATTCTGCCCTTGAACACTATCGCATTATCGACCGTCTCACCAACGCCAACGGCAGCGAATTATTCAATTTTGCACAACAGTTGAATCAGGAACACGCTTCGGCAGCTGCGTCTGAGGCATTCAAGGAAATTATCGACCGTTTCGATAAAAGCGGGTTACTTCCGTATGCACGCTTTGGGTATGCTCGCGCTCTTGAAGAATTAAGCAATGAAGCCGACACTCTTGCACCAAAATCGCAGCCAACATACCGGGATGCAATTCAAATATATGAATCCATTGCCGCTTCACAAGATCATCCCGACCTTGCCGTGCAGTCATTATTTCGCATCGGTATTATAAAGTTCGAAAAACTCTTTGACCTCGACGGCGCACTGAGCGCTTTTAACAAGATCAAAGAATTTCCCAATACAATGAATATTCTTTACGATGCCGCAATCAAAAACGGCGAGGTACAGATAGCGCGCAACGACCTTGTCGGAGCTCGTAAGGAATTCGAGAGAATTGCAGAACTCCCGCTTGTCGTCTATCAAGATCAGGCTGTATTCAAACTGGCTGAATTGAATTACTTTGAAGCACAGTTCGACACATCACTTTCACTGTTGAAGCGGTTCGACACAAACCTCGACACCGATCTTACAAACGATGCATTACAACTCCAATATTTTATTCAGGAAAATAAAACCTCCTCTTTACCGGCATTGATAGAATTTGCAAAAGCCGATTTACAGATGCGCCAAAGAAAATATCCCGAATCTCTCAGTCGTTTCCGGGATATTGTTAAGCAGTACCCAACTACATTGCTTATAGATGACGCAATGATGAAAATTGGCGAGCTTCATCTGAAATTGAAGCAGACGAACGAAGCGATTGCGGCATTTCGTTTTATCGCTGACTCGATTCAGTTGAGTATTCTCAAAGACAGGGCTCAATTCCGCATTGCAGAAATATCCGAAAATGTCCTACACAATAAAGTACTGGCAATAACAGCCTATGAGAAATTGCTGGAACAATTTCCGAATTCACTCTACGCGGAACAAGCGAGGAAGAGAATACGATTACTGAGGGGAGATGGTGTATGAAATATAAAAGGCTCAGATTGCTCCGAGCCTTCGTGGAGATGTTATTCTTTGTGTAGGGACATTCCCCGGCCAATCCCGCATAATGCGCGGGACGCAGACAACGCGCAAAATGGCGGGTAAAAATTGAATGTACCTACGAGTGCTCATGTTCCTTAACTTTTTTCTTCGCCTCGCCGTTCGTTTTCCATACAAACAGTCCGCGTTTCTCATATGTTGTATGGAGAAGGTGATGTGACAATTCACCCAACGGCTCTTTCAGAAAATCTTTATACAATACAGCGATCTGTGGATTCTCATGCGACTTGCGAATTTGTTTGTTGACATCCTCCTCGTAAATCGATTCGGCTCTTTTCTTCCTGATCTCCCATGTTGTGGGAATCGGCTGGCCACCGCCACCGAGACATCCTCCCGGACACGTCATCACTTCGACAAAGGCATACGGAGATTCTCCTTTTTCTACTTGTTCCAATATTCGCCGCGCATTTTTTAGCGTGTGTGCGACCGCAACTTTTACTTTCGTGCCATTCATATCCACTTCTGCTTCCTTAATTCCATCCATGCCGCGGACTGCGATGAAGTTAATATCGGCAAGCGTTTTTCCCGTGACTACCTCANNACCGAAGATGACCGCGGCACCTGTGGATTCACCCAGTGGATGATCGAATTCCTCCACCGGAAGATCGGAGAACTGAATTCCTGATTCTTTGAACATCCGCGCAAGCTCTCTCGTCGTCAATACATAATCAACATCATAGAACGCATCGTCGTTCACCATTGCTGTTTTTTCTTTCCAGTACTCAAATGCACTCATCATCTCAGGGCGTTTCGCTTCGTACTTCTTTGCTGTGCATGGCATGATCGAAACGACAACAATTTTTCTTGGATCAATTCCCATCTTTGCAGCATAGTACGTTTTCGCGATCACACCGAACATTTGCTGAGGCGATTTGCATGTGGAAAGATGTGCGAGTGAATTGGGAAAGAAATGTTCTGCAAATTTGATCCACCCTGGCGAGCAGGAGGTGATCATTGGCAAAACTCCCTTATTGGTAATTCGTTTGATGAGTTCATGCCCCTCTTCCATAATGGTGAGATCAGCTGCAAACTGCGTATCGAACACCTTTTTAAAACCGAGCCTGCGTAATCCTGCGACCATTTGGCCTGTAACGAGTGCGCCGGGACCCATTCCCATCGCCTCACCGATGCCGACACGAATTGCAGGAGCGGTTTGCACAATCACAACTTTATCCGGATTTATAATTTCTTCAAAAACAGCATTGGTATCGTCGCGTTCAACGATTGCTCCGGTAGGACACACCAATGCGCATTGTCCGCAATTGATACAAGCAACATTGCCGAGTCCCTTTTCCATATACGTGGAGATTTTCGTCTTGATCCCGCGTTTAGAAAGACCAATGGCGCTCACCGTCTGCACTTCGGCACACACAGCGATACATCTTCCGCAGAGAATGCACTTATTCGGATCTCGGATAATGGAGAGTGAGGTTTCATCCAACGCTTCTTCCTTCTTGGTACGGACGAATTGCACTTCCTTCACACCTAGATCGGCCGAAATTGTTTGGAGCTCGCAATTCTGATTGCGCAGACACGACAGGCAATCTTTTGGATGATTGGCAAGCAACAGTTCGATATTGGTTTTTCTTGCATCGCGAACACGCGGTGTGTGGGTTGCTATTTCCATTCCTTCGTTCACACAGGCTGAACAAGAGCGCACTAATGATCGTGCACCTTTCACTTCAACCACACAGACGCCGCAAGAAGCATTACGAGCAACATCTTCGAGGAAGCACAAAGTCGGGATCCTTATCCCTGCGCGTTTACACGCTTCTAGGATCGTCAAGCTTTCAGGAACTTGAAATTCATTTCCATTGATTTTTATATTGATCATTTTCTTTTCCATAGAATTTTTTCTTCCTTCTCTTAGTCCTGATCCTGACATTTGACGTCGCATCGCAGGCAGCGAGTAGCCTCATGGAGTGCCTCTTCTCCGCTGTACCCAGAAAGAACTTCCTGGAAGTTTGAAACCCTTTCCTTCACGGGAAGCATTTTCGGCTTCACCATTTTTCCGCCTTCCGGTTCCGGCATAACTTCATCTTTATATTTGAAGTCCCTGAACAACCGGTGGAACCGTTTCTCCTTCATCAGATCGAAATCAATTGCTTCTGCGGCATTACGGGCAATTCCCATCGCTTCAGAAACTGTTGCCGGCCCGGTCACTGCATCACCGCCGGCATAGACCTTTGGCAGGTTGGTTCGATAACTCGGTTGATGCACTTTCACTGCGCCATTTTTTCGAAGGTCCAAACCGATCTCTTTTGCCGATTCAAAATCCACTTTTTCACCAATCGCGAGAATAATCGCACTGCATTCAATAATTGCCGTTTCGCCTGTCTCAACCGGTCTCTTTCTTCCCGAGCTGTCGAAACCGTCGAACTTCATTTTGTGAATTTCGAGCCCTGTCACTTTTCCTTTCAAGTCACCAATGATTCGATGAGGCGCCGACATAAACATAAATCGGATGGTTTCATCGATGGCGTCTTTAATCTCATGTTCATTTGCCGGCATTTCATCTCTATCACGACGATAGACAACCGTTACATCGGATCCCAATCGAAGACAAGAACGTGCGGCATCGATCGCCACATTGCCTGCACCAACCACTACGACATTCTTACCAAGACGAAGCTTCTTTCCGCTGGCAAACTTTTCAAGGAATTCGTAACCCTGAATAACTCCATTAAGCTGTCTGCCCGAGATGTCAAGTTCAATATCTTTCTGAGCACCCACGGCAAGGAAAATCGCATCGTTTTGTTTTTGCAGAATCTTGAAAGACAACTCTTTGCCAACACGCGTATTGAAGACAAATTTGACACCAAGTTTTTTGAAAAGATCGATCTCTTTGTTCAGACTGTCTTTCGGCAGCCGATATGCAGGAATGCCATATTGCAGAATTCCTCCCGCTTTAGCATGGCTGTCATACACCGTAACATTGTGACCAAGACGAACGAGAAAATATGCTGCCGTCAATCCAGCTGGTCCCGCACCGACGATGGCAATTTTCTTTCCGGTTGGTGAAAGTCTTTCTTTGATCAATCGTTGATAGATCGCTTTCTCTTTGCCCATCTTGTACATCGTGTCGGCAAGATAGCGATGAATCTCTCCCTGCGAAACGGGATCGTCGATCGTATCCCTGCGGCACCGCATCATACAGTGAAAGTAACAAATTCTTCCGACGGTTCCAGGAAGAGGATTGTCACGCAGGGTCAACTCGAATGCTTCTTCAATTCTTCCTTCTTTGAGAAGCTGCAAATAGCCGGGAATGTTCATATGTAATGGGCAGCTGTTTTCGCACAAAGCCATAAATAAACTCTCGCACACGCCCGCCTTGCATCGTTTTTGGATGATGTGCTTTTCGTACTCATCACGGAAATACCGCAACGTGGACAGTACAGGATTCGAACTCGTTTGTCCCAATCCGCAGAGCGAGGAATCACGAATAACGTACGCCAATCGTTCAAGCGTATCGAGATCTTTCATGATTGCGTCGCCGCGTGTAATCTTATTGAGAATGGCGAGCGCTTGCGCAAGCCCTTCGCGGCACGGTGTGCATTTGCCGCATGATTCAGAATATGTCACTTCAACGAAGTATCGCGCAACATCCACCATACAATTATCCTGATCCATCACAACCATTCCGCCGGAGCCCATAATCGTACCGAGCTTTGTGAGGGATTCATAATCGACCGGTGTATTAAAATGTTCGACGGGTATGCACCCCCCCGAAGGGCCTCCCGTTTGTACGGCGCGGATCTTTTTCTTGTTTCCGGTGCCTTCGCCCATTTGATAGATAATATTTTCCAGCGGTGTGCCAAGCGGTAATTCCACCAGTCCGGTATTTTTTATTTTACCAACGAGGGAAAAAACTTTTGTACCGGTACTGGTCGGCGTTCCGAATTTTGCGAACTCGTTACCACCGATCGTAACAATAACAGGAACGTTGATCCACGTCTCTACGTTATTGATATTTGTGGGCTTGCCCCACAATCCTTTTTGTGCTGGGTACGGAGGACGAGGCAGAGGGCGCCCGGCTCTTCCTTCAATCGATGCAATAAGCGCGGTTTCTTCGCCGCATACGAAAGCGCCGGCTCCTTCCACATAACAAAGATCGAAACTGAACGATGAGCCGAAAATATTTTTTCCGAGAATGCCGTATTCTCTTGCAGCGGCAACGGCTTTCTTGAATCGCTCGACGGCAAGCGGGTACTCGGCTCTCACATACATCACGCCTTCGGATGCCCCCATCACGTAGGCACCGATTATCATTCCTTCGATGAGTGCGTGAGGATCGCTTTCGATCTCATTCCGGTTCATATATGCGCCCGGATCGCCTTCATCCGCATTGCAGATAATATATTTCTGGCTGGCGTCAACTTTCTTCATCATCTCCCACTTGATCGCTGTCGGAAACCCGGCTCCTCCTCGTCCACGAAGTTTTGAATTCTTGATCTCTTCGAGAACGTTGTCTCTCGTGAGATGAGCGAGCGTCTTCATGAGTGCACTATAACCGCCAACACCGATATATTCTTCAATATCTTCCGGATTGATAAGGCCACAATCGCGGAGAACAATTTTCTTTTGTCCTTTGAAGAAAGGGATTTCTTTCCATAACGGCACAGTGCTTAATCCTGTGCCAAATTCAACCTTCGAAGTAAAGAAATCCCATTGCTCTATCCTGCACAGCGCTTTTTTTTGTGGTATCATTCCTCTGGATAAGCCATAAACAATGTTCTCGGCATCCTTCGGTGTTACTTTATGCAGGATGACCAGCGGCTGCCCCGGTATATAACAATTGACCAGAGTCTCTTCGGCGCAAAAACCAAAACAACCTGTTATGGAGAGTTCAATCTTTGCCCTTTGCGTTTTCATGGCTTTCTGCAGGCTTTCGTACACATCTTTCGCACCATTGCCCATCCCGCAGGTTCCCATACCGACAGAAATTTTAGGAACATCGGGAAGAAGCTTCTTCAGACCTTGCTGCCGGATTTTTTCTAATGTTGAAGCGTCAACAATCTTCATGATTTTTTCTTCTCCTTAGAAATTTTACCGATCAGCTTTTGTAGTTTTGCTGTGGTCACATTACTGTAAATAACTCCATCGATTGCAACAACCGGTGCAAGCGCACATTGGCCAAAACATGACACCGTGGAAATTGTGAATCGATTGTCCGGTGTAGTAAAGAACGATTCTCCTTCTTCCAACGATTTGCTGCATCCTAGCATCAGTCCAATGTCATCAAGAAGCGCTTTTGATCCTTTCGTATGGCAGGCGGTTCCACGGCACACTATAAGCGTGTGCTGACCTTGCGGCTTAAGATTAAAGAATGAAAAGAATGTAACGACATTGTAAATTCTGGAGAGAGGAACACCCGTTCTCAGTGCAACGTGGTTTAGGGCTTCCTCGGAAAGATATTTTTGCTCATTGAGGAGTTGCGTCTCTTCGAGAATGGTCAATAGTTCGCCATGATGGCCTTTGTTTTTAGTGACAACCGAATCGATTTGCTGCAATTCCCGCGACAACGTCTGTGTTCCTTCCATAGCGGCTCCTTATTAAAAATTTTCGTTTCGAGACAGTGAATATTCCTATTGCAACTTTCATTCCATAAGAATAGAGAGCGAAAAGCCCTCATTTTTTTTAGGAATGATATAAAATCACGTTATATTCTTGGTATTCGGAACTTAAACGACCGGCAATCTGCAGCGTACTACTTCCCTACAAGTAACGCGCAGAGTATAATAGTGGTAAGATCTGAAGGTTAGAAAACTTCCAACTTCGTTTGCAATCACTACGTTTTGATAGAACACTTAATCATTGCTCAAAACGGAAACGGTTTCATCCTCAAAGTTCTTACAAAAATCACCAGCAAATATAGATTCTTAAACACCAAAATACACAATACTAATATAGAGAAGAAAGAAAAGAAAAACAGGAAAAGCTATTCAAGATGAAAAAAATAGATGAACAATACTGTTAACAGAATTCATTTATTCTGTCACTTCTTGAAAATATTCTATTGAACAATAATTGAAATTTAATCCAACAGTAACATTTTATATACTTTCCCTAAACATCCGTATGTATTGTTTATATTCCAAACGGTTCTTCATTGCAATCGTTGAGATATATAACTAAATTTTTCTTTTGGAAAATTATATTCACAATTTAAATTCCAAGGTTATCGATTCATAATGAATAAATGGAAATACTTTCATTGGATAAAATTTTTTGTGTTTCTTTTTGGTGCTCCAATATCATTGTCGCATTCACAAACCGTGTCACTTTTTGGATCTGTTGTTGATGCTGCGACACATCAACCGGTATCACAAGCCATTGTCGTTCTTCTCGAAATAAGACAACAAACAAGTACCGATGAGAACGGACGCTTTCATTTTGATCAGCTCGGGGCAGGCCGGTATACGCTTGCCGTACGTCACATAGCTTTCGCAGCCATCGAACATCGAATATCCCTCTCATCTGCCGACCGTGATACACTCGTTATCGAATTGCAGTCGGCTCTTATTCCTTCGCAGGAGGTTATCGTTCGCAGTACACGCACCGCGGATTATCTCAAGAACACTCCCTATCCTCTCACTATCGTCACAAACGACCGTTTGGTTGAAAATTCCAATATCACTGTTTCCGATGCATTGAGCCGCGAGCCAGGCATCGCTCTCGTGCGTGATGGAATGTGGGAAACTCTTATTTCGATCCGCGGCATGACACGGTATAATATCGTCATGATGATCGATAATACGCGTATAGAAACAGCAAACGATCATGCGGCAGCGCTCTCACTGTTTAATCCGTTTGATATTGATCGCATTGAAGTTGTTAAAGGAGCAAGCTCTGCACTTGCGGGCACCGGTGCATTCGGAGGCGTTGTCAGCATTATTACAAAAAGCCCTTCGTTCAGCGACGAGTCCTATATGAATGGTGAATCGATGGTGCGATACGAATCCGTGAATAATTCCCACGCGGAATATCTTGCTCTGGAGGACGGATCGGATATATATCGGTTCCGCACGAGCGGCATGTTTCGCAAAGCGGACAATTATTCTTCGCCCTCAGGAACTGTTCCCAATTCGTATTTTGGCGACTGGGATTTTTCGGCAGATGCCGGTGTGAAATTATTCGGCAAGCATTCTTTTGATTTTGTGTATCAGCGTTCGCAGACAGACGGTGCAGGAATTCCGGGCGGTTCATCGTTATTTCCGCCGACAGCCATCGTAAAATATTCGCTCGCACGGCGGGAATTGTTCAAAGCAGAGTATACTATTCCTTCCATCAGTGAATCGTTCTCGTCACTCGTGATACGGGCTTCGCAGCAAAACATAGAACGCGATGTCAACTTGATTGCAAGCCCAAAACTTACAAAGACGCCGCATGCAGTTCATAGCACTGGAACCGTACAAACGGAAGCGACAATCATACCGCTCGATGGACACTCTCTCACTGCCGGTGCCGAAGTGTGGCAGAGTTCCATATCCAGCGGCAGAGAAACATACAAGCTCGGAAATGATACCATTCTCGAAGAGGTGCCGCTTCCAAATTCTTCGTTTACAAGCGCCGGAGTTTATGTTCAAGATGAATGGAGGGTCGTTCCTCAATATACGACGCTGGTTCTTGGAGGCAGGTACGACGGTATTCAAGTGCACAATGATGTAACGTACGACACTCTGTGGCTGAAATACGGAGGTCAAATCGTCACACCGTCCAATCGCGCGCTCTTATGGCGGGAAAATACTTCGTACACGCGAAGCTGGAGTGTCAATGCAGGTATTCAACAAAACATTTCAGAATATTTGGATGTCTCGTTTTTATCCTCGACGGCATTTCGGACACCATCATTGGAAGAGTTGTACGCGTATTTAACCAATACGACGCCTCCTCATGTCGGTAATCCGAATTTACAGCCTGAGAAAAGCATATCACTTGACTGCGGCGTTCATTTTCATATTCAAAATATCTCATTGGCTGCTGATATGTATTATAATACATATCAGAATCTCGTGGGAGATACACTTGGTTCATTTGATGGTGCGCCGGCATATTTAAAAGCCAATATTGGTAAGGCGCGTATTTACGGATACGAGTTGTCGTTGGAAGTAGCACCGATCGATGCGTTTAAAATCCATTCTTCGCTTTCATACACACGCGGTGAAGATACAAAGAATAATGCAAATCTTGGACAAATCGTGCCAATGAAGGGAAGTCTTGAAGCGAAGTATCTTGTTAAAGAAGTCGGAACGCTGCGTATTGATTGTGAAATTGTCGGTGACAAAACAAACCTTGCAAAAAGTGAAACATCAACAAGCGGTTATGCGCTCTTGAATGCCGGTTTCACGACTACATCGATTGAAGGATTTGGTGCGCGCTTTAAATTGTCCGCAGGGGTTCAGAACATATTTGACCGTGCATACGTGAATTTTCTTTCGACACTGCGGGGCAATCTGAACAATGAACCGGGGAGAAATTATTTCCTCTCTGCAACTATCGCTCTCTAAATTTTCTAAGGATTTGATTGTATGAATTGGTTTCTCCTGGCATCCTGCTCTGCACTCCTTTCAGCGACAGCTGCGATCATACAAAAGAAAGTCTTGTTTCGATTGACCGCCCTTGAATTTTCATTCTTGGTTTCGTCTGTTATTCTGATCTTTTCGTTGTTCGTCCCTTTCTCGGTCGATGTAACGTCCATTTCTTTCACGACATTGATCATCCTGATCGGAAAAAGCATATTGGGCGGATTTGCATTTCTCTTGGTGATGATGTCGCTGGAACACAATCAAATCAGCAGTGCGCTTCCACTTCTCGGCACGACACCTGCGGTGACCGCACTTCTCGCAGTTCCCATATTGGGCGAATCACTTCAGCACTGGGAGTGGCTTGGCATCGGATTGATGGTTGCAGGAACGTACATGTTAGAAAAACGACCTGCGCAAAAGATCCTTCAACCATTCAAAGATGTTATTTTCTCAACCAATCATTATTATATTTTTGGTGCGGTCGGTTTGTTCGCTATCTCCTCTATCGCCGATAAATTACTTCTCAGCAGTTATAAAATCGATCCACTGGTAATTCTTTTCTATCAGCATCTGATATACTGTTTGATATTCGGTTCTTTGATTTTCATACGCAGGTTATCATTCCGAGACGTAATGCACAAAGGACGGAATCAATTCCCGTTCATTCTTATTATTGCTCTGTTGACCATTGCCTATCGCTTCACTCAACTTGGAGCGACTCAACTTGCACCGATAGCCTTGGTATTGGCAGTAAAACGTACATCGATACTCTATGCTTCGTTCTTCGGTGGAAAACTATTTTCCGATGATCGGCTTCCGCAAAAACTTATCGGCGGCGCACTGATTATTGCATCCGGATTTATTATTCTGAGAAATGTTGCATAGAAATTCTTGAGTATACTTCCCAAATTGGCTATACGCCTATTATACACTATATTATTTCCACACATGAGCGTTGTGGAATCTGGATAGTTATTAAAGACAATGAAAGAACAAGTGGTTTATGGTTCAAAAACAATATTGGTGGTTTTTTAAAGGTTTTGATGTTCGAGACAACAAGGTTTGGTCCCGCTCTTTTAAGGATTGTAATTTAGATGAACTGGCAAAGTTCAATCCTACCCCATTATATTTTACTCATGGAAAAAGAATTGAAGACAAGGCGAGACTTATCAGGGATGCATTTGCAAAAAATTATCCTGGTGTTGTTGATATCAATTATGCTGTGAAGGCAAACTATTGCCCTCAGATTCTTGATCTCATTGCAATGCTTGATTTGGGTGCGGATGTTGTCTCTCCGAACGAAGCTATTCTTGCAGAGCAACGTGGAATCCTCAGGCAAAGAATCATGTTTACAGGCACCTCTGTTTCCAAAGATGATCTTGAACAGCTTGTGAAGTTCGGCAATTATAAAATCAACATTGATTCTAATTCTCAGCTTAAAAAACTTGGAGAGCACAGAGATGAATGGAATATTCATGGCTTGAATCTTTCCATCAGGTTGAATCCGAATGTTGGTGTCGGTCATAATCCTGATGTTATCACCGCCGGTTTAAAAAATGAGGATGGTGTTCCTATAAAGTTCGGCATCGAGCAGGATAAGATTGTTGCTACTTTCTTAGCTGCCCGTGAGTATGGTTTCCATCCTGACACTTTACACATACATATTGGCTCTGGTTGGCTTGGTAATGATGTTGATAGTTTCAGGATCGCTTTGCAAAATACTCTCGATGTCATGAATGAATTAAAGGAGCATGGTTTTACAAACCTGAATCTTGATGTTGGCGGAGGTCCGGGCATCAGGTATAGAGAATCTCAAGAATCTTTTCCTTTCAATACGTATGCGAAAATAATCAGTGAAGAGATCGAGAAGAGCGGTGTAAGGATAAATAAATTAATCATCGAGCCGGGCAGGAGCCTTGTTGGCGATTCAACAATACTTTTAACAAAGGTGAATACTGTTGAAGAGAAGAATGGCATTCTCCATGCGTATACTGATGCCAGCATGGGAACCTTGATCCGGCCAAAGCTCTATCATGCATATCATGAGATCATTAATATCTCAAATCCCAATGGCCATCTTAAAGTTTATGCTGTCGACGGTAATGTATGTGAAACTGGCGATACTTTCACACAGGATCATCCTAGGGAAATTCCTGAGATCCGAGAAGGTGATGTTTTAGGAATTCTTGATACCGGCGCCTATTGCGATGTGATGTCCTCTTCTTATTGTTTGAGAGGTCGGGCCAATATTATATTAGAGCACAAGGGTAAACTTTTCCAGTGTTCTAAAGGTGTTGAGGATTTGAACCAGATAATGGACAGATTTCATATTGCCACTAGGTTAGATTAATAATTAGCGCACAGACAATGTTTGGCAGAGCTCCTAAATATCTGTGTATGAAATTAAACGCGGAATTAAGAAAATCCATGCTCTAATCCGAAACAAGCATAGATATTGTTAAATAACAAAATTTCGAAGAATTACCTAACCTGATAAGACACCTTCTATAGCCAGAGACAGAGGTAAAAACAACAATCTTTTCTTTACAAATCTCTTTTGAAGAAATATTTCCATTATGTTGAAAATATTGTTATACTTCATCGAAACGAGTTAAACCACTATCGGAGGAACCCATGCCATTCTTTATTCTTCTCGCTTTCGTTATTATTCTCATTCTCCTTTTCGTCGGTATGTACAATTCTCTCGTCAAGATACGCAATCAGGTACGAAATGCATGGAAGCAAATTGATGTGCAACTCAAACGCCGGCACGATCTCATACCCAATCTTGTCAATGCAGTAAAAGGACAAATGGAGTTTGAGAAGAGCACGCTTGAGGGCGTCATTCAGGCTCGTGCAGCGGCTGTCGGTGCAAAAAATATGAGCGAGAGCATTGAGAAAGAAGATATGCTCTCATCGGCGCTCTCAAAGCTTTTTGCCGTCGTGGAAAACTATCCCACCTTGAAAGCAAACGAGAGCGTACAACCACTTATGGAAGAATTGACAACCACGGAAAATCAAATTTCATTCGCACGCCAGTTCTACAACGACATCACGACAACGTTTAATACAAAGCTGGAAATATTTCCCACCAATCTCTTTGCATCAGCATTGGGCTTTAAGCTGTTTCCTTTGTTTCAGGTAAAAGATGCCGCCGAGCGTGAAGTCCCGACAGTCGATCTCTCGTTACAAAAATAACTTTCGGAAAATCTTATGGTGGCATGTATTATGAGGCAATTCGATTCGTGAATATGTATTGACATTGTAAGTCTGGATATTTACATTGACTTGCGTTTTATGAATAGTAGAACGTTTGTGTTACAAACAACATTCCACACCAACCACTTATTCAACAAAATATAGGAGGAAGTTATGAAGAAGGTTGCAATACTTTTTACAATCCTTATCCTTGTGGGATCAATATCATTTGGACAGGATATTCCCCCAGGACCATCTGCAGGTAGCAAAGGAATTCTTTTTTCATTCAGTGGTCTTTCTAATTTAGGCGCTGGATCTTACGATGGTGGAATTGGTTTAAAATTATACCTTTCTGATTATATGGCTGTGAAAGGGATGGTACAGTTTGCGCTATCAAGCACAAAAACTCCGCCTAATAATGTACCGGCTGGTTGGCAAAGTGCGGACGCTACAACTTCAGATAATACATTTGGCGTGGGCGGAGCGATTGAGCTGCACTTTACTAAAAGTCGTATAAGTCCCTATATTGGTGCTGGTATATTGTTTGGCACGAGGAGTACAGAAGAGAAGAACGCTGCAGACGCTGCACCAGGTGCTATTCTTTACCAAACAACAATAAAGAATGCTAATGGCTCTACCTCGATTAGCATCGGAGCGCTTCTAGGCGTAGAATACTATGTGACAAATGGTGTTAGCCTTTCAGCTGAATATGGGCTTGGTTTTACTTCGACTTCGTATAAAGATGTGGAAGTATCAACTCCTGGCATTCCAACGCAAACAACCAAGCAAGGTAGTGCCACCGCAATTGGAATTCAAAATTCTGGCGCTTTGACATTAGCGGTTTATTTTTAGTAAATATTGAAGTTCCTCAAAGCACATTCAGAGGAAATTCATTTTTTTCAGGCGGTTCAGTTTCTGCTGAATCGCCTTTTTTATTCTCGTTCTAATGAGTATCATGTGAGTAATGAAACCCGATAGGTCTCGATAAGAAAAGAAAAATGTCCGAACCCATTCTCACACATGCACACAACATCTACGAGCAACAGAAGCATAACCGGCGGATGACGTGGTTACTCATCGTGTCGTTCGTAATTCTCATCGCGGTAGTCGGTGTAGGGTTCGATGTCTTCTTAACAGTTGATTCACCAGTAAAATTCATCATGCTTCCGTTCGTTCTCCTGATGGTTGCATCCAGAATCTGGACCCTCCGGAAACGCGCTTCAGCGGGAATTTGGAAAGAACCGGAGGCTTTTGCGGAAGACGACGACGACTCGCTTTCTCAGTTGGCCTTTCGAGTTGCCATCTCGTCGGTTCTTTTAGTTATCCTCCTCCTACTCATCTTCTATCAGCTAAACTTTTATCATTCAAGTTTCTTGCGGTTCGTTCCGGATTTCGTCTATGAACCATTTTGGCGATATTTTCCTATGGGAACAATTCTTGCGGTTATCATTGGTATCGCGTCCATTTTGACGAGTTTGCATTGGGGAAAGGATTCCATTCTCTGGTCCGTGCATGCTGATGCGCCAGACCCAGAAACTGTAGACATATCGGAGTTAAAGGATGTCGTAAAAGAAATGAGTCTCGCCGCCGGCATTCCTTGTCCCTCCGTGAGTGTTGTCAAGGATTCAGATCCTAACGCCTTTGCGGTTGGAACGAGTCGGGACGACAGCTCCATTGTCGTTACTACGGGACTGCTGGCGATGCTCGATAGGGAAGAACTGCAGGCAGTCATCGCCCATGAGATGAGTCACATTCGCAACTCCGATACACGATTAATGACCATCATCACGGTTCTTTTTGGTGCTGTGCTTCTGCTCTCTGAGTGGATGAAGAAGAGTGCTCTTCTCGGTGGATTTTCCGGGAGTCGCGTACCTGGTGCAGGATGGACTTTGCGTGGTGTCTTTTTAGTTGGGTGGCTTCTTACATTGCTCTTGGCTCCATTGATTGCTCGCATTGTGGCAATGGCGGTATCGCGTCAGCGTGAATACCTTGCCGATGCAGGCGGAGCAGAACTCACGCGCGATCCAAAGGCGCTTGCTAATGCTTTAATGAAAATCGAAAATGCCGCCGAACCCACGACTTCTTTTCAAAAAGGCATTGC
>PLMS01000053.1 GCA_003142575.1 Ignavibacteriota bacterium | reverse complement strand
GACTTTGTCATAGTATTCAAGCTCGGCTTGTCCAGAAGAATGAGTCATGCAGCCAGAGGCCTGTAACATTTTCGCAAAGCGAAAAACAAATGAGTGAAAGGTGTAAATAGTATCCTCCCGAGGCACTGTGCAGTACAACTTTACCGCGTTTGTTCAAGCTATCAAGTGAAATGATAGATGCTTATATTGCATAATCATCCTGAAAATCATATACTACAAGTATAAAAAGAACCCAACAGAGAAATATGGTGAAAGAAAGGCAATTTGATTATGCAAAAAGAAGAACTTGAACAAACACTTGTGCTCATTAAACCGGATGCTCTCAAGAATTCGTTGACAGGTTATGTACTGTCCCAACTTTCGGAAGTTCACTCCGGTCTGCGTTTTGCCGGAGCAAAGATAGTCCAGGTGAGCAGAATGCTCGCCGATCAACATTATGCCGAACATAGAGGCAAGGTCTTTTTTCCGGCACTTTTAGATTATATCATGGGACTCGAGCATTACCCGAATGATCCATGGAAACGGAGAGTGATAGCGTTCGTCTTTCAAGGTCCGGGGGCAATCGCAAAGATACGGGCAATTGCCGGTCCAACAAACCCTCATGAAGCTAGGGAGAAAAGACCGGGATGCATTCGTGCCTTGGGCACAATCGTTCTACTCAAAGATGCTGCCGGAAATGTCATTGGCGATCGAATCGATAATCTTATTCATGCATCGGCAACAGATACTGAGGCTGAACGAGAAATCAAACTCTGGTTTAAGCCAAGCGATATTCCTCCTTTAATGCATGCATATCCCACTGAAGTCAATGAGGATCATTATTATTTCAATGATAAAAGTCTCTCTATGACGCAAGAATCGGGCAGTGTCTGCTTGCTTGCACCCGGCGATTATGTTTGGAAATCCGATCTTGATGCGTTGCGTTTGATCTATAAAGGACAGCCATCTCCCTGCACTATCGAAATGGTCGCTGCCAAATACCTTATCAACGAAAAGCGCGAGACAGTTTGAAGCGAGTGCATCGCTCCAAACTGTATTAAAGAAATTGTAGGGAGATATGCGCTTTTTGAGGAAAAATCTATGATTGACATCTCGGGAATGATGAAAGGAATATTTCTGACACTTCTTGAAACTGAAAAACCCCCATACAGGGGTTTTTCAGTTATGCGGGGCCGAAGGGACTCGAACCCTCGACCTCCTGCGTGACAGGCAGGCGCTCTAACCAAGCTGAGCTACGACCCCATCGACATAAAACCATACAAATTTAACGCATAATATTCAGCGAAGCAAGAATATTCTATTCGTTTAAAAAAAAGATTCTTTGAAAGAATTGCCATTTATTTTGTCTCAAGTAATAATTCCTGGATTTTTCCATCCAATAATGAATTGAAATCTCCGTCTATTAATAAAGTCGAAGAGATTTTCTTGAATGAAATGAGTTCAGAAGTGGAAATGTTCATTCAGATTGTTGCAGTAAAAGATGTCTGGACTAAAAATTTAGTGTTTTACCTCTAAAAGTGCGTCCAAAGTTGATCAAGAAATATATTGAAAACATTGAGGAAAATGAATATTTATGTTGACATTTGAATGAAAAACCCCAATATTTCGACAACATTTTTATGATATCGGAAAGGCGAGCATGTGTTCTCCGTTGTCTCATCAGTAGATAAAAAATAATTCACAAATAATTCACCATTAATAAAGGGACTTTTATGGGAAAAGCAATGACGAAAAGCCAGATTGCAGCTCATCTTGCAAGCAAGTTTGAGTTGAAGAAGAAAGATGCTGTTGGCATTTTGGAAGAGATTGCGAACTTGGCATACCGGGAAGCAAAAAATTCTTTTACTCTTCCAGGCATTGGTAAATTGGTTTTAGTTGATCGAAAGGCTCGTATTGGACGCAATCCAGCCACTGGAGCACAAATTAATATTCCTGCAAAGACAGTCGTAAAGTTCCGTGTAGCAAAGGCTGCAAAAGAAGCAGTTCTGAGCCAGAAGTAAATTACGGTTTAAGTGTGCATTGAAAGGCGTCGAGATAAAACTCTTGACGCCTTTTTTGTCTATTTTAATTTTGGAAATTTCATGTATATGGTCTGCAAAATATATGCATTGGTGAAGCGTGTGATTGAAGAAGGGATCGACACTTGAAAGATATTTATTCCAAGACTGGGAAGACTCTTTATCTCAATATCATCTGGCACCAGCACCAACCGTTATATCTCGATCCAGAATCCGATCAATTGCAAGGACCGTGGGTGCGTACGCATGGGACCAAGGATTATTATGATATGGCGGCAATACTTGAGAAGTATCCCAATATTCATTTCACAGTTAATTTAACCTCTTCATTATTATTACAGCTGCAGGTGTATTACGTTGAGCGTTTGGCGCCATTTGTAGACGTGAAAAAAAATCATGTAGATGCGAAGAAGTACTTCATTCAGTGTGCCGGCAAAACTGATCCGTGGATTGATATAGCGCTCAAACCGACAGGGCAGTTCAATGAAAGAGATTTAAAATTTCTTTTCACGAATAGTTGGAATGCATTTGGTGTAAGTGAAATTGTCATTTCGAGATTTCCCGAATACAAGCTGCTGAGAGAAAAATATGCTCAAGGAGGAGCCAAGGGAATGTCTCAGCAGGATATTCGTGAAGTCAAATATTGGTTTTATCTTGCCTTATTCGATCCTGATTTTCTTGAGCGGCCACAGAAGTTGGCAACCGGTGCAACAATGAATCTCACAGACATCATCCAGAAGAATATGGATGGAACGTACACGTTGAAGAAAACGGTTACAGAAGAAGAATGCAATCGTATCATTGCTGAAACGTACAAGATTCTCTCAGCGATTGTGCCCATTCACAAGAAGCTGATGTATCATCCAGCCAAGTACAAAGGCCAGATTGAGATTCTCACAACACCGTACTATCATCCCATCCTTCCGTTGATTTATGATTCAGACCTGGCATTACTTTGTCAACCAAACCACACAATGCCGGCGCGTTACCATTTCCCTCAAGATGCTGAAGCGCAGGTAGCGAAAGCCGTACAAGCCTATAAAAAAACATTTGGTATAAATCCAACGGGAATGTGGCCTGGTGAAGGTGCAGTAGCACATGATGTAATTCCGGTTTTTGCGCATCAAGGAATCAAATGGGTGGCGACAGACCAAAAGATACTAGAACGGTCAAAACCGGGAAATCAGCCCTGCTTCTATCCCTATGTGGTTTTCCCTGAGCACAGCTCGAAAGCAAAAGATGCAGTCGTTGTTGTATTTCGAGAAACAGAATTATCCGACAAGATTGGATTTGTGTATAAAAACTATCTAGGTGAAGATGCCGCAGAAGATTTTATCCAAGGTGTTTTGAAATATATTCCCAAAGCTGACGAACCAGATCGGTTGCTTTCAGTCATCCTTGACGGGGAAAATGCATGGGAATGGTATCAGTATGACAATGATGGAAAGGATTTCCAAAATGCGCTCTATAGGAAACTTACTGCTTTATTTGAAACGCGGCAGGTGATAACAACAACCGTTACCGAATACATCAACGGTAATCCCAATCGCATGGTGCCGGCACATCCCGTTGAGACGCTTCAAAGGATTGAATGGTTGTGGCCTGGTTCATGGATCAACGCCAATTATGATACCTGGATCGGTCAGGTTGAAAAGAATAAAGCATGGGAATACCTTTCTCTTGCACGAAATGATTTGGAAGCTTCAGGACTTCCTCAACCTCAACCGAAGAAGCAATCCCCAAGGAAAAAGACCAAAGCCTGGTATGCATTCCGCGCATGGGAATCAATGTACGCAGCTGAGGGATCGGATTGGTTCTGGTGGTACGGGACTGACCAGAATACTCCTGCGGGTGAAAAACCATTTGATCTTGCCTATATTACGCACTTGAAAAATATTTATAAGTTTGCGGATCTTGCCGGCGGAAAAATGCCAAAGCGTGAATTCAAGCCTATTGTTTCCATGACTACTCCGAATATTGTACGCCACTCTCAGAGTACGATGGCGCAAAGTCAGAGTGATTTGGTCACTGTAGTATTTCAGTGTGATACGCGTGGAATGTATATCCGAACATCTCTTTATCTTGTTGGGAATCATGAAGAATTGGGAAACTGGATTCCGAACAAAGTGCGATTATACGATGATGGTACTCATGGTGATAAAGTTACAGGTGACAACATATGGTCCATTGAGCTTGCCCTGCCGGTGGGTGCTGAGATAGAATACAAATTCACAAATAGCGGGGCCGAAGGAAACTGGAATCCCGGTGAAGAATTTCCAGGAATCAATCGGAAGGTTCGAGTTGAAAGAACGGAAGCAGGAAAGATGCTCTTGCTCGATGTATTTGGGAAGATATGATCGATGCACAGAAAGCAAAAATGGCCTCCATGGGCACTAAAATTTTGATAGGTACTATTGTCATTGGCTTGTTGTGTTGTCCCTTTTTGTACTCTGGATGTGTGAAAAAGAATTACTCAGAGTTGGATGCACGCACGAGTGCCGATTGGGTCAAGGATGCTGTTATGTACGAGGTGTATCTTCGTTCGTTCTCAAAAGAAGGGACATTTAAAACTCTCGAAGCGCGGATTCCTGAATTGAAAAAATTGGGCGTGACCATTGTATCGCTCATGCCGATTCATCCTATCGGTGAATTAAATAGGAAGGGAAGCTTAGGAAGTCCCTATGCGGTGAAGGACTTTTTTGCGGTCAACCCGGAATATGGTACATTAAATGATTTTCAATCACTGGTGAATGCTCTTCACCGGCAAGGCTTAAAGATCGTCATCGACCTTGTCGCAAACTATGCCGCTTGGGATAGCCAGCTTCTGATGGAACATCCTGATTGGTTCCAGCATAATGAAGAAGGAGCTATCGTCTCTCCCCATATAGATTTGTTCGATGTCGCACAACTTGATTACCGTCAGCATGAACCCCGAAAGTATATGATTGCTGTGATGAAATATTGGGTGAAGGAATTCGATGTCGATGGCTTTCAGTGTACTATGGCAGAATCGATCCCCATAGACTTTTGGAATGCTGCCCGAAAAGAAGTGGACAAGATTAAACCGGTGATTATGATCTCGGAACATTCACGGCCGGACTATCATATCAAAGCCTTTGACCTGACTTTTTCATGGAACATATATCATATTCTCTCGTCCATTGTTAATACTACGGAACCAGTTTCAGCGCTCGATGATTCGCTGAAATTTGAATTTTTCCAATTCCCCAAAGGATCGCTGCGTTTGCGTTTTGATGAAACTCATGAGAAAATCGAAAGCGCTCAAACATTTGAGAAGTTTAGTTCACAAGAGGCAAAGGCGATAGCAGTTCTCGTATTCATGATTCCCGGCGTACCATTCATCTATAATGGCGAAGAAGTGGGCAATAATAAACGTTTAAGTCTTTTCGACAAAGTCGAAATTGATTGGTCGAAAGGAAAAGATTTCAGGAAGTTATATGAACAATTGGGCGCACTTCGCCGAGATCATCCGGCGCTAAGGCATGGTTCTTATTCCTCCATTCCCAATTCGGAATACAAAACGGTGTACTCGTTTCTTCGTTCATCCGGGAGCGATTCTCTTATCACGGTCATGAACTTCGGGAAGGAGAAGAAAGCGGTTAATCTGAAGATGCCGGAAGGATCGTCCATGATGTGGAAAGATCAATTTTCCAGCATACGCTTTCAAGCGAAGATTTTTTCATTGAACATCACACTCCTGCCGTTGGGCTATGTGGTGCTGGCTCCGGAAACCGAAAGGAACATCCGATGAAATTTTACACGGAACATCTCTGGTTCAATACAAAAAAGCATCGAGAGTATATCAACATAACATCGGAGGTGGAGCATATTCTTGCCAAGAGTGAAATCAAAGATGGGATGATTCTTGTTTCTGCAATGCACATTACAGCAGGAGTGTATGTGAACGATGCAGAATCAGGATTGATACAGGATATCGATGACTGGCTGGAAAAGCTTGCACCCTTCGACCCAAATTACCGGCACCATCGCACGGGTGAGACGAACGGCGATTCGCATCTGAAGAGCCTTCTCATTCATCACGAGGTCATCGTTCCGGTAACAGATGGTAAACTCGACTTTGGTCCATGGCAGCAAATTTATTACGCCGAATTCGACGGTCAACGAAAGAAACGCCTTCTCGTAAAAGTTATGGGTGAATGAGCGAATAAAATAAAGCATTGTGTCCTATAAGACAAAACATATTATAGAATATATCTTCTTTCGAGCGTCCGCTTTTATCGTTCAGCGTTTACCGTTGCACCTTGTTCATAAAGCCGGATTTGCAGTTGCCCGATTGGCCTATCCTCTTTTCAAATCAAGGAGGAACGTAGCGCTCCAAAACCTTCGGCATGCATTTCCAGAAATGGAGGAATCAAAGCGTCGGCAAATTGCTTTTCGATCATTTCAAAGCGTCGGCGCGACATTTCTTGAACTGCTCTGGTCTCCAAATTTTACCAAGGCCGGGATCAAACAAAGAGTGCGCATCGAGAACATCGAATTGTTACAACACCTCCAGGAGAAAAAGAAAGGGATTATTTTCCTCACTGCCCATTTTGGCAGCTGGGAACTTGCATCTCAGGCAATCACAGTTTATTCCGATGCCCCGGTGTGTACTATCGCAAAACCTCAATCGAACTTATTAGTCGATCGTATCATTACTCGCTGGCGTGAATTGTTCGGACTTAAAATTGTGGCGATGGGTATCAATGTTCGGGAAATTCTTAGAACGCTTCAGGAGGGTGGAATTGTTGCACTTGCCGCCGACCAATCAGCTCCGAAGGAAAGTGTGATAGTGAATTTTTTTGGACGCAACGTGCCATCTTTTCAGGGGCCTGCAATATTTTCATTAAAGACGGGAGCGCCGATCATTTTAGGATGCACTGTGAGACAAGAGAATGGGAACTACACCATGCGCTTTGTACACGTGCCAAGCGATGACTTAGATGGTGTTTCTGATGAAAATATTCTTGAACTGACACGCCGCCAGGTACACATGACGGAGGCTATCATAAGGCAAAACCCCGAGCAATGGATGTGGATGCATAAACGTTGGAAGCATGTACAAGATAAAACGAAAGCGGCGTAGTGGACAGATCGTTCAACCATATCCTTGTTATACAGACGGCGTTCATCGGCGACGCGATTCTCACGTTGCCGCTTATTCAAGTTCTCAAAAAAAACTATCCCCATTCATCTATCGATGTTGTTGTTGTTCCAAGAACTGTAGATATCTTTTCTCATCATCCCGCAATTTCCAATATCATTCCATACGATAAAAGGGGCAAGGATAGCGGACTGATTGGCTTTTGGCGACTTCGAAATCAACTTCGCGCAAAGAACTATGATTTGATTGTCATTCCGCATCGTTCATTACGAAGCGCGCTGCTTGGGTGGCTGCTGAAACCGAATGTTCGCATAGGATTCGATCGAAGTGCAGGCCGATTGTTATTTACAAGAATTGTGCACTACGATCCGACTAACCATGAAATTGACCGAAATCTATCATTACTCAGTCCTCTATCACTTCTGATAAACAAAAATGAACTGCCGCAGCTTTATCCTTCTGCTGAAGATGCGCAGGTCGTGGATTCAGTGCTGGATAATTTTGGTTTGAACGAAGAGAATCTTATCATTACAGTAGCTCCCGGAACGATCTGGAATACAAAACGCTGGCCCGCCGATAGATTTGCTGCGATGTGCAAACAACTTTCCTCCGAATGCTCTGCCGTATTGCTCGTTGGAGGAAAAGAAGATAGCACCTTGTGTGAAGAAATTGTAGGAATGTCAAAAGCAAAAAATGTCTTCAATGTCGCGGGAAAGCTTTCCTTACTTCAATCAGCAGAGCTCATTAAGCGAAGTCACGTATTAATTTCAAATGACAGCGCGCCGATGCACCTTGCTGTCGCAGTGGCGACGCCGGTTGTTGCAATATTCGGAGCAACCGTTCCGGAATACGGATTCGCACCACGTGGGGCACATGATATTGTCATTGAAACCAAAGGACTCAAATGCCGTCCATGTTCGATCCATGGCGGAAAGACTTGTCCTATAGGAACATTTGAGTGTATGATAGCGATAACACCGGAACTTGTTGTGAACAAAGTGAGGTCGTTTTTGCAGAAGATTGTGGTGTGAAAGTTTTGTTTTGAGTGTATCATTTGAATCTCTTCAAAAACTTCTCTACATTGATACGTGAAATAATATTCTTGCGCCCGTAGCTCAGCTGGATAGAGCGACAGCCTCCGGAGCTGTAGGCCAGGCGTTCGAATCGCCTCGGGCGTACATACAAATTACTTATTCATTGAATCAGGAACTCTTATGCTTAAACCGCAGAAAAAAGTCTCTCGGAGAGAAATCAAAGAAGACAAACTCGTCACCGCTTATTTTGAAACACGCGGTTGGATAGAACAAAACACGAAGATTCTTTCTTACGTTGCAATCGGGTTGGTAGGTGTTGCAGTCATTGGTTTTCTCTGGACTAAAAACAGAGCTGACTCTAATGATAAAGCAACAACGATGTTGGCAAAGGTTATACCATACTACGATGAAGGCAAATACGATCCGGCAATCAACGGTGTTCCTCAAGAAGGCACACAGGGTTTACAGGCTATTGTAGATGAGCATGGCAGTACCAAAACAGGCCAGCTTGCGAAATTGTATTTAGCAAGTTCCTATTATGCCTTAAAAAATTACGACAAAGCTCTTGAATACTACAATGATATCAGCGTGAGCGATAAGTTGGTCTCGGCTTCAGCTCTCGCAGGTGCAGCGGCTTGTTATGAAGCGAAAGGTGATTTGAGCAAAGCAGCTTCCTATTTTGAGAAAGCTGCATCGAAGAATATGACGCTTATGCAAGCGCCGGAAAACTTGCAGAGATCGGCTGTCAACTATGCCGCTGTAGGGAAGAAGGAAAAAGCTGTCGAACTTCTTCAAACACTGAAGAAGGAGTTTCCTACATCCACCTATGCCCGGGAAGTGGATCGTTTCATCGCGGAGTATAGTTCATAATTGAATTGTTACACTTAGCGAAGATTGCCAATGCCTATCGCCGACGTCAAAAAGGAGTCATTGGCATCTTTCCTGCATTTTCTACTCAAATTCCCATTGATGAGTGACAATATGTCGCTCCTACAAGAGAAAAACGCATTCAAATCGTATTCTTTAGATTTCCATTCCTCTCACCGTTTAATAGTTCTTCACTCTTGTTCATTCTTTTTGTAACTTTTTTACGGATCTATCGAAATAGATAGAGAAAGTTCAAAACCATCTTCTGGCGGATGAAACATAGAATGGAAATTGTCAAAATATCATTGTTCGTATCATCAAGATATATGCTGGTCTTATCTATGCAATTCATTTCTGGAAAACAAAATAGGTAAATCGTGTCGAGATTGAAGCGAATAGCACTCTTGGTAATTCCCGCAGTCTTTTTGCCTGTTGTATACGCGTACGATGTGGTACGTGCTGCTGTAAAATTTGAAATCGCCGGTCTCACTCTGTTCCGCG
Organism: Ignavibacteriota bacterium; assembly: GCA_003142575.1. Taxonomy (GTDB): domain Bacteria; phylum Bacteroidota; class Ignavibacteria; order UBA10030; family UBA10030; genus Fen-1298. Next base: position 16,794 of record PLMS01000053.1, on the reverse strand, counting down.
AAATCTTTGTGATTATCTCGTTCACTCTTATCGGTTTGTTTATAGAAAATCGCCGTAAAGCTTTATCGCGCAACGGACCAAAAGAGATCGGACGTGTTTTCTTTGCAGTTGTAATTTCATTGCTTGTTGTCGGTTTAGCTATGATTTTCCAACCGCCAGAATTTTCTGGACGGGAAACGATGAATATGTATCATTCAGCGCTTTTCATGTTTATTTCGACACTGATTGCTCTCGTGCTTGGAGTTGTTTCGTTGTATGTTTTGTTTACTCTCCACGATATGATTCTTTTCAAACGTCGAAAATCAACATGGCGCTATTATCTCGCGTACCTTGTTTTTCTCTTTGCCGCATGCGGTACTGAGCTCCCATTCTTCCATCTGGAAGATACATTCTTGCCTCCGATATTCTTCTCTTTCGCGATAGTGTTCATTGTTGTGAATTCATTCAAGCAGAATTGGATTGTCTATCTTTCTAAGCGCGAAAAGATATATTCCATTGTTTATTCAATTCTGATGTTTATCGTTCTCACGGTGCTGGATGTTTATCTCGCTAGTGGTTCGGGGGGCAACAATGCAATCATTTCCTATAGCCGGCCATTACATACGTTCATTCAGTTGAATGCCATCTTCGGAACGATCTATTTCGGCGTTACATTTATTAGTACGCTCTTTCACTTGCCAACAGCGGAAGTGTTTGAAAGGAAACAATCGGAGCTCAACTCGCTGCATAATCTGAGCCGATTGGTGACGCAGGTGTTTGATTTCAATGATCTGGTCAATACGGTAACACAGATGACTTCGGAGGTTTGCGATGCACGCAGTGTCTGGTTGGAATTATTCTCCGTGAATGTCGAGACCGGTGAGATGTCTGTCGATGTGGTTTCGAAGAAAAACATCACGCAGCAGGAAATTGATCTTATCGGTGCCGATGATGGAACCCAATTGAGGCGTTATCTTTTAGATTCACAAAAAGTATTGCTCATTGAGGATATCTGGTCTGATCGGCGGACAAAATATCTCAAGGAGAAGGGTTTCGCGCGCGGATCACTTCTTGCCATTCCGCTCCTTTCACATGGAAAGCTCATCGGCGTTCTTCATGCAACAAAAGAATATCAAAACGCTTTTGATCAGGACGATATTGATGTGATGACAACGTTTGCAGATCATGTCAGTATTGCTATTGAAAATTCTCGGCTCATCGCTAAATCGATTGAGCGTGAACGTCTCCATCAAGAAATGATGGTGGCTCAGCGGATGCAGAAGCGTCTCCTTCCTCAGCGGTTGCCGGACATACCCTCGGTGGAATTTGCCGCTGTGTCCGAATCCTCATTCGAAGTCGGCGGCGATTATTATGATGTCATCAATCTTCCGGATGAACGCATAGGAATTGTTATCGGGGATGTATCCGGGAAAGGTGTCTCTGCCGCATTTTATATGGCGGAGTTGAAAGGGATTGTTTTATCGTTGAGTAAAATTTGTTCAACACCACGGGAATTATTGTTGCGCGCCAATGATACACTCATGGAAAGTCTGGAAAAGAATGCGTTTATTAGTGCTGTCTATGCTGTACTGGATGTTCCCCATGCATCGCTCACCATGGCGCGTGCTGGACACTGTCCGGTGATTCTTATCTCCGGTGACTCTTCAGAATTAGTGAGACCATCGGGAATTGGGCTGGGGTTAACGAATGGTTCTCAATTTGCGCAGGCGACAGAAGAGCGCGAAATCAAGCTGAAACACGGAGACATTTGTATTTTTTACACCGACGGTATCACCGAAGCACGAAATGCGGAAATGGAAGAATATGGCTATGAGCGTTTAGTCCAAGTTGCTGGGGAATGCAGGGACTGTTCAGCGGAAGTGATGAAGGACAAGATTTTGCAAAGCGTTCGAACTTTTATAGGACAAGGAGCGTATACTGATGATGTGACGCTCGTTGTGGTGAAATGGCTTGGAAATTCTAAAGAATAAAGAGGACGGAGATGCAAGAAACTGTAAAGAGAGAGTTACAAGAAGGAGACCACCATGACTGATTTTAAAATCCACCATCGAGATGGAGACGGTGTCAGTGTTATTGAGCTCAAGGGATATCTTGATGCCCATACTGCACCCGATCTCGAGACCGCTTTTCAGAAGTTATTAACTGAGAAGAAGTATAATGTTGTTGTCAATTGCCGAGATCTTTCTTATATCAGCAGTGCCGGGCTGGGTGTTTTTATGGCGTATGTGGAAGATATCCGCAAGAATATGGGAGACATTAAACTGACCAACATGTCGCCGAAAGTCTACAACGTTTTCGATCTTTTAGGCTTTCCAATTCTTTATGAAATTTATAAAGATGAACAAGAAGCGGTATCACGCTTTAAAGAAATCAAGAAATAATTGAATCTTGATTCGATAGACACGAAGAGTCATGAATCAATGGAAACACAAGCAAAGCACATATCGAAGAGAATATTAAGCCGGACAGATAGCCTTGTGGAAGTGCGGGAATTTGTCGATGCCGCAGCTCGCGCGTTTGGCTTCTCTGAGGAAGACGTTGCTAATATTATTCTCGCTGTCGATGAAGCTTGCACGAACATCATCAAACATGCATATCACTATGCTGTAGACCAAGAGATTGAGATCTCCATTTTCCCTAGCACACGTTCTTTCGAAATACGAATCTATGATAATGGAAAAGCGTTCGATCCTTCAATAATCCGTACTCCGGATTTAAAAGATCATATAGGTCACAAACGGCGCGGCGGCCTTGGCGTCTATTTGATGAAGCGATTAATGGATAAAGTTGAATATAATTTTATTCCGGGGAAAAGAAACGAAGTCCGTCTTATCAAGTATCGTTCTAATGCTTCCACTGTTCCAGAGGGGTAGCGATGAAGCGCGCCCGCATACAACCAGACACAGCGGAGAGAAAGGAAATATCCGACTTTCTTCCACTGTTCGAATTCAGCAATGTTGTTAATTCCTCGCTTGACCTCGATTTTATCTTAAGCACTGTCCTGCGGACACTCATGGGCAAGATGCTGGTCACACAGNNAACACGGGGTATGGTTTTTCTCAAAAGGGACGGAAAATCATTTCAGATCATTACTGCAAAAGGGGTCGACCATTCTGTCATAGGACAGACTTTAGAAGTCGACCGCCCGCTGCGTTCTTTACAAGTTGTGGCAAAACTTCTTAAGGATACTACAGGATGGTTTGAATTTCTGAAGCATCATCAGCAGTCATTAATTATCCCGATTCTCTCACAGCGCCGCATTGTCGGATACATTACCCTCGGTGAGCGGCTATCGAAGCCGTCATATTCCGCATCGGATAAGCGGCTCATTCAATCGCTTGTGAGTCTTTCTGGTGCAGCAATCGAGAAGGCGCTTATCATCGATCAGGTGAAAGAAGCTAATCGCAATCTCGATCGAAAAATTCAGGAACTCAATACCCTTTTCGATTTAAGCAAAGAGTTTAATATTGGGTTGGATGAAAAGAAAGTGGTTCGGTTGCTAACATTTGCATTGCTGGGACAAATTGGAGTAAAAAAATATGCCTTGTGCCTGCGGGATACTGATGGATTAAATATCGTCGATTCGCGCATTGAAGGAAGCGCAAACTTGAAGACCATTCTCCCCGCATTGTGCGATCTCGATCACTCCGCAACAACACAAGACTTGCTGAAACAGAAGGCGTACCGTATTGCAGCGGCGCAATTAATTCAGGTGGGTATTACGGCGGTTGTGCCTATGCATATCCAGCATACAACGAAAGGGATGATTCTCCTTGGCGAGCGATTACGCGGCGGTATGTACACACGCGCAGATCTCGAATTTCTGTACTCGCTCGGTAACCTTGCAATAATATCAATCGAAAACGCACATCTCTTCAAAGATGCTATAGAAAAACAACGAATGGAAGATGAGCTGAACATTGCACGGGAAATTCAGCAGGGACTNNGGACTTCTACCGGAGAAGCTCCCCTCCATTCCCGGTTTCGATATTGCGGCACTGACCATTCCATCGAAGGAAGTCGGCGGCGACTACTACGATATCATAACGCGTCAAAACGAAGAATACATCCTTGCAATTGGCGATGTTTCAGGTAAAGGGACACCGGCAGCCCTGTTGATGGCAAATGTGCAGGCGGCATTGCGAGCGCTTGCTCCACATTGCACTTCTGTTTCTGAAACCACCGGGCAGATCAACGATCTCACATGTGCGAATACTCGCAGTGGCAGTAAATTCATCACATTCTTTTGGGGAATTCTTGATGCACAAACACATCAGTTTCGTTTCTCCAACGCTGGACATAACCCGCCGTACCTCCTGCGAAAAGATGGGAGAGTAGAAGGATTGAAGGAAGGTGGACTTATCCTTGGTGTCTTTAAAACAATAACTCCCTATGCTGAAGCTTCGGTCACACTCTCATCGGGAGATGTTTTGGTAATGTACACCGACGGTGTGAGCGAGGCGATGAATCAAAGTAATGACCAATTCACGGAAGAACAGCTTGAAGTTATTCTGAAAGAATCGACGCATCTTTCTGCGAAGGAAATCATACAAAGAGTTCAGCAAGCACTCGAATCTCACACCCAGGGTACACCGCAGTCGGATGATATTACGATGCTGGTGCTGAAGGCAGTATAGGTTTTCGAGTTTTTTTCTTCCATTCCACCTTGCCTTTCAAGTGAGTGTTTGTTAATTTCAATTATATAATCATTCACTGCACCTAATGCCTCGATTTACGCTTGACGAAATACGGAATAAATTTTCTAGCGGCAAAGATTTTAACGAAATCTTTGATGTCTTTGAAGACGCACTGAAGCAGGGAATTCAGGATGTCGCATTGTATCGGTTGCTTTTTTGGAACACTGCGCTTCGTCCTGATGAGTTATGTCTTTTTGGCGAAAAGCTGGCTAAGGAATTTCCAGATCTCGCGTATGATACATTTATGTGGCTGGCGAATGTGTTTGAGGCAACATATTCATCCTACGATAACTTTGAGCTGGCGATGCGGTACTATCGTAAAGCAGCAAAGACAAAGCCCGATGAAGTGCAGCCATATCTCAATGCCGCCGATTGCCACGAACCCGACTTGAATATTCCGCCGCTCTATTGGCTGGTAGAATTTTTAAAATTGGGAATTAACCAAGTAACAGATAAGAAGACGCTTCTGCATCGATTATCGTATCTCTACCAAATGCATGGAGATCAGAAGCAGGCAGATTTTTACAGAAACCTTGCTGATGATATCGGACGAAGCCAAAACTAATACACTTCAATATAGCGCTCATAAGTTCCGCGGATTTCTTCTTTTATTTCTTGCCGTACTTTTCTGGGGAGGATCGGCTCCGTTGGGGAAATTTCTTATTGTTACACGCTTTGATACACTTATTATTGTACAGACTCGTACTTCGCTCGCGTTTGTCCTATTGCTTATCTTTTTTCTGTTGATAGACAGAAGTGTCTTTCGAATTGAACTTCGTGATATCTGGAAGTTTGCCATGTTGGGCGTTCTAGGCGTCGCGATCACGAATTACACTTACTACTATACAGTGAAGGAAGCATCAGTGGCGACAGCGATACTGGTACAATACACCGCACCGATGTGGATCGTGCTGTATTCAGTACTGTTTTTAAAGGAAGACAGACTCGACCGTGTTACCATCGTCTCGCTTGTTATTGCGTTGGTTGGTTGTTACTTTGCTGTTACTTCAGGTTCGATGCAAAGTATCAATTTGAAAGGATGGGCGATCATTACCGGACCTCTGTCCGCGTTTACATTTGCGTACCAGGTCATTGGGACGAAGCAATTGATCAAGCGCTATTCTATTTGGACATTGCTATTATATATGTTTGGCTTTTCGGCGATATTTTGGCTCTGCGTCAATCCTCCGTGGAATGTTATTGCGAAGCACTATAATTGCAGTGATTGGGGAATTCTTTGGATGTTTGCCATCGTCTCGATTCTTATTCCGCAAATAGCATTCGCATCCGGATTGAAATATCTGGATGCTTCAACAGCGGGTATTATCAGTGTGATGGAGCCAGTGATTGCGATTGTGGCGGCATTTCTCATACTGGGTGAATCGCTGAGTGTTATTCAGATGTTTGGAGGATTGATGGTACTGTTAGCAGTCGGATTGCTTCAGGCGCACCCGCTGATCATGAGAAAAATGATGAAGGTAGAATGAGAACGGAGCGGCGATTGAATCGATTGGAAACAGTGCTGCGGCGTCGTCAGCCGGATTTGACGGTGGTCATGGAGAATATTCATGATCCGCACAATGTCAGTGCAATATTGCGATCGTGCGATGCGGCAGGAGTGATGGGAGTGCAGCTCATCTATACGAGTACGGAATTTCCCGATCTCGGGAAAAAGAGTTCCGCGAGTGCAAAAAAATGGGTGGAGCAACGATGTTTTGAAAGTGTCAAGGAATGCTACGATACGCTGCACGAAGAAGGGTATGCAATATATGCAACACATCTTGAAGAAGCGGCGAAAGTGCCGTATGAAATTGATATGACGAAGAAAACTGCCTTTGTCGTCGGTAATGAACACGAAGGTGTGTCTTTGGAAGCAGCACAGCTTGCAGATGGAATAGTACAAATTCCCATGTTTGGAATGATTCAAAGTTTAAATGTCTCTGTAGCAACAGCAGTGATTCTCTTTGAAGCTGTTCGCCAGCGAATTGCAGCAGGACATTACGCGAAGGCAAGACTATCGGATGTGGATTTAGTTAAGCTTCTCAAAGAATGGGCGATGAAAGAATGAAAAAAAATAGACGTTGATGAATGTTCGCCGAGATATGAAGGATTTTATTGCCGAATTGGAAATATATACCAAACGGAAACTGAACTATCCTACGGAAGTCGGAGAACTTTTGCAGATAGTTATGCAGACTGGATTGATAGGTGAGTTTGAGGATCTGATCTTTCAGGCGAAGTTTCTCGTGAGAACTCAGGAAATAATGAAGCGGATCGGTCCGGGTGTGGATGGATTTGAGAAACTATCGACAGAATTTCAATCAAGCATGAAGAAGTCGATCGATTTCCTGAATCTGCTTGTGGAAAGAGCACCTTCCGATGTCGCTCGGAAATTGACAGACATGTTTATCGTCATGGAGACCGACAGCTTTAGCCGATTAATGAAATTGTTCTCCGACTTGAGTTGGATAAAAAGATGGCAGGTTGACGGAAAACCGTTGCCATATGAAACGAAGTCGGCAGTACTAGTAGAATATCAAGACGGTACAAAAGAGAAAGAACTCGGAGAGAAAGCATCTGTTCCGCTCGTTCGAATTCAAAAAAGTGCATTGTTGTGTGCAATCCTCTTTCTTTTTTTTCTTCTTATCGATTCGCCGGTGACAATACTCGGATGGATTCTTTCACTGGGGATTGCAGTATTCCTTATGTATATTATACTCCAGATTTATTCAATAAAGAAAACTCCGAAGTCATAATTGAGCTTAAAATATATGAAGTATAACGTACTGAAGTCGTTTCTGTTTATATTATTTTTCTCTCCGAGCTTATTTTCCGCTGAACCGAAAGTAAAACCAGGTATTGATGTATTACGAGAACATGGCTTCGATATTCTCAAAGGTAAACGCGTCGGTCTTATCACCAATCCCACAGGCGTTACTTCCGATTTACAAAGCTCGATTGATATTTTGTTCAATGCTCCCGATGTGAAATTAGTAGCGCTGTATAGTCCAGAGCATGGAATTCGAGGTGATCTCGATGCTGGAAAAGAAATTAACGGATATAATGATCCGAGAACAGGGTTGCCCGTGTACTCACTCTATGGAAAAACGCGACGACCGACAAAAGATATGCTGCAGAACATCGATGTGCTGGTGTATGACATTCAAGATATCGGCGTACGTTCCTATACATTTATTTCGACAATGGGTTTGGCAATGGAAGCCGCCGCAGAGAATAAAATAAAATTTGTTGTGCTCGATCGACCCAATCCGCTCACAGGTGATCGTGTTGAGGGCTCCATGGTGGATTTGAAATTTAAGTCGTTCATAAGTGCATATCAAATTCCATATGTCTACGGGATGACTGCTGGCGAGTTAGCAAAAATGATCAACGGAGAGGATTGGTTGAATGGCAGCGGTACATGTGATCTGACCGTGATTCCGATGAAAGGATGGAAAAGGTCGATGTGGTGGGATGAAACCGGACTAACATGGGTGCCGACATCGCCGCATATCCCGCATTCTTTTACGACGCTCTTTTGTGTGCTCACGGGACTTTTGGGTGAGCTTGGCACGGCAAATCAAGGTGTCGGTTATACACTTCCTTTTGAATTGGTTGGCGCCCCCTGGGTAGATGGATTCGCGCTTGCTCGTTATCTGAATAATCTTAATATGCCGGGTGTCCGGTTTCGTCAGATTTCTTATATACCTTTCTATAAGGACACCACAGGTATTCGCTATAAAGGTGTGCAGATTCATATTATTGACAGAAATAAACTAAATATTGAACAAGTGCAAATAGCAATTCTTGAAGCGCTGGTTCATCTTTTTCCCGAAAACAATATTTTCGACCGGGCTAAGCCGGATAGAATCAATTCATTCGACAAAGCGGTCGGGACGGATGATATACGACGAGCTTTACAGAACGGAACATCGGTCGAAGAAATACTTCGCAGAATGGACCAACTGCGAGCACAGTTCTTAATCAAACGGGAGAAGTATCTTTTATACGAATAGCAGATTCTCTCTTGGTATGGTGTACTGAGAGATCATCGTGATTCTTGAGGTAATGCTTTTCGAAGAATTCTCATCTCTATCGTTGCATTTCATTCAAGGCTTCGTTATTTTTATAGGGAAGTAATGAAAATGGCCCTTCAATCAAACATGAGTCCATGGAGCAAATCGAATCAGGTCACCTGGACCTGAAAGAACACATCTGTTTCTTCTTCCCTCGCTCTGCGGAATACGAGTCCCTTGAACCATCCCTAAAACTCAATTATCATCACTTCTCTGAAGCTGGTGGTTGTTTGGCATTTGCTATGAGGAGAATTTGAAGTGCTGGTATCTCTTGCAAAACTGATTCTTCTCTATCCTATCACGTTAGTGTTTTCTGTCTGGGCATTAATGACTATTCCGTTTGACCGGAACGGCAGATATTTTCGCATGTCCCCTTGGTGGTGGTCAAGATTTATTTTTTGGTTCTTTGGAATGAAAGTCTCGGTATTAGGATATGAAAATATTGATCCCATAAAGCCATATATTTTTGTATCGAATCATGCGAGCATGTTCGATATCCCAACGGTGTTTGTGGCTCTCAAAGGTAATGTCAATATTGTATTTAAAAAGGAACTCACGTACGTACCAATCTGGGGATGGGCATTACGCTTTGGCCATTTTATTATGATCGAGCGCTCGAATCCACGAAAAGCGATGGCGAGTATCGAGCGGGCAGCGCAGTCGATTCGCAACGGGAGTTCGGTGATACTCTTTCCGGAAGGAACAAGGACGCTGGATGGAAAATTGCAGCCATTTAAGCGAGGGGCATTTTCATTGGCTACGAAAGCAGGAGTTCCTGTTGTGCCGCTCACTATTAATGGTACATTTTCAATAATGCCCAAGGGATCTCTCATTATTAAACCGGCGAATATTTCTGTCGTTCTGGGAAAACCCATCTCCACCTTAGGGCTGAATGGAAAAAAAGGTGAATTGGAGTTGATGGAACAAGTGCACCATGCAATCGAAAAGAATTATATTAACCAATCGTGAGATGTTTTATGGCTATCGCTATCAAAGATGTTGAACACATTGCCAAATTGGCGAAGTTGGAATTTACAGATGCAGAGAAAGAAAAATTCACGCACCAGCTGAATCAAATTCTTGAGTATGTGGAACAGATGAACAAGCTTGATACAAGCAACGTTGAACCGCTTTCACATGTTATAGAATTGAGCAATGTGTTTCGTGCTGATGAAGTGAAACAAGGTGTCTCAACTGAAGAAGCATTGAAAAATGCCCCATCAAAAACAGAAGAGTTTTTCAAAGTACCGAAAGTGATTAACGAAAAATCGTAATGTCTGATAAACCAATGGTGGTCGGAGTCATTCCTTCTCGATATGCATCTCAACGCTTACCGGCAAAGCCGCTGGTCGATTTACTCGGTAAGCCGATGGTGCAGCGTGTATACGAACAGGCAAAGAAAGCCCGTTTGCTGGATCGTGTCGTAGTGGCAACCGATGATACACGTATTGAAAAATGTGTTCGTAGATTTGGCGGTGAGGTGATGTTGACTTCACCCGATATTCATAGCGGAAGTGATCGTGTAGCGGCAGTTGCTTCTCAAGTAAATGGCAGTATCTTCGTTAATATTCAAGGGGATGAACCGTTGATTGCGCCGGAGATGATCGATCAGGCTGTCCGGCTTCTTCTTGAAGATGCCTTGATTCATGTGGGTACATTGGTGAAGAAAATTAATGCGGCCGCCGATTTGATGAATCCGAATGTTGTCAAAGTGGTACTGAATCATCACATGCACGCATTATATTTCTCCCGTGCTCCCATTCCATATATTCGCGGCGAGGCAAATACGGCGAGATGGCTTGAGACGCACACGTTTTATAAGCATATCGGGCTCTATGCTTTCCGGCGGGAGTTCTTGATGCAGTATGCACACATGCCGGCTTCGCAACTAGAGAAAGCAGAGAAATTGGAACAATTGCGGATTCTTGAGGCAGGCACTATAATCAAAACGGGTATAACGAAATTCGATAGTATCCCAATAGACACACGGGAAGATATTGAACGTGTCATAACAATTTTGCAGCAGACAATTTCAAGTTCATAAACGGGAATGCCATGGCACGAAATAATGTGAAATTTATTTTTATTACCGGCGGTGTTGTTTCATCGTTGGGCAAAGGAATCGCCATTTCTTCATTAGGAATGTTGCTGAAAGCTCGCGGGCTTCGAGTGACGATCCAAAAATTTGATCCGTATATTAATGTTGATCCGGGCACAATGAATCCTTTTCAGCATGGCGAAGTCTATGTAACGGAGGATGGTGCAGAGACGGATCTGGACCTAGGGCATTATGAACGATTTCTTAATGAGAATATGACTCGCCAGAACAATACCACGACGGGTCAAGTCTATTATGAAGTCATTACACGAGAGCGTCGCGGCGATTACCTCGGGGCGACAGTACAAGTAATTCCTCACATCACAGATGAAATTAAACGTCGTATATGGAATCTCGAAAAAACCGGTAAGTATGATGTGATTATGGTGGAGGTTGGCGGTACAGTAGGTGATATTGAAAGTTTGCCTTACCTCGAAGCAATTCGTCAGTTTACACTCGACGTCGGACATCGTAACGCGCTGAATATTCACGTCACACTGGTTCCCTATATCAAATCTGCAGACGAAATCAAGACCAAGCCTACGCAGCATAGCGTAAAATCACTGCTCGAAATCGGATTACAGCCGGATGTATTAATCTGCAGAACAGAGAAACCGTTAACCAAGGAATTGCGTGAAAAGATTGCATTGTTTTGCAATGTCGAAACTCGATCAGTTGTCGAAGGAAGGGATGTTAAATCGATCTATGAAGTTCCGCAGTTATATGAGAAGGAGGGACTGCCCAGCTTAGTCCTTGAAAAACTTAATCTCAAATGTTCAAAACCTGATCTGAAGCGATGGACAAGATTTGTGAACAAACTGAAGAATCCAAAAGGCAAAGTCCGGATTGCCGTGTGTGGAAAGTATATCGAACTAAAAGACGCCTATAAAAGCATTTCGGAAGCATTTGTTCACGCTGGTGCAGAAAATGATGTGGAGGTACAGCTCGATTGGATTCGTGCAGAGGATGTGGAAGGGTATAGTGCAGAAAAATATTTGTCTGATGCTACCGGATTGTTGGTGCCGTGGGGATTTGGCAATCGTGGAATCGAAGGGAAGATAGATGCGATTCGATTTGCGCGGGAGAACAAGATTCCGTTTTTTGGAATATGCCTTGGCTTGCAGTGCGCTGTCATTGAATTTGCACGAAATGTGTGTGGAATGAAAGATGCGAACAGTACGGAGTTCCGCAAGACGAAATATAATGTCATCGATATGATGCTTGAACAGAAGTCGGTGCGTAATCTTGGCGGAACGATGCGATTAGGTGCTTATCCGTGCACGATTCAAAAAGGAACGAAAGCGTATGCGGCATATAGGAAAGAAGTAGTCACAGAACGACACCGACATCGGTATGAGGTGAATAATAAATTCAGGAAAAAACTTGCGGACAATGGTCTTGTGTTCAGCGGTATGTATATGAACAACGATTTGGTAGAGATTATCGAATTGCCGAGTCATCCGTGGTTCGTTGCGGTACAATTCCATCCGGAATTAAAGTCGAGGCCTATTGCGCCACATCCGCTCTTTTCCAGTTTCGTGAAAGCAGTGAAAGAAAAATCCCACAATGAGCAATTTCAGAAGGTATAGTGAGGAAATAGTTCACGTTTCGAAAATAAATATTTGTGAATGGAGGTCTGTCGTATGAAACATCTCACTGTGATTTTTCCTTTCTCGATAGCAATGGTATTGGCGATGATGTTTTTTTCATGTTCGTCAACCGACACAAAAAACACTACAGAAGATGAATTCTTTGAGCCGGTCGACAAAATGACACATACAAAACCCGGCACCGGGTCATATGCGCACGAAGGTGTGTCAGAAGAAATTGTGGTCTTGCTCCAAGAACAGAATAGGCAGCTGAATAATGTTGTTCGGGAATTAAATTCTCTGACAAAAAGAGAATCTGCGGATACGTTGAAGAGCATAAAAAATCTGAGCGGCTTGCAAATGATTCAGGATAGAGCTTCAAACGAAATGCTGCTCGAAATGATTCGGGAGCAGAACCTGCGGCTCAATGATGTCGTTGAACAACTCAAGCTTCTTTCTCAATATCAACAGAGTAATCAAAACAGATCGTATACGAATGCCACAGGAACGCCTATCGAACCATCGTCGGCATCTTTTCTTTCATCTCCCAAATTGTATGAAGTTTCTTTGGGGTATGGAAAAGCAATACAATTGTACCAGCAGCGGAAATACAGGTCAGCAATCCAAGCTTTCCAATCTCTTCTGGATAATGGAGTTCATACAGATCTGAAAGACAATTGCCATTTCTGGATGGGGGTATGCTATTTTAATTTGAATAGGATAGATCAAGCGATGGATAAATTTACGGGTGTTCTGAATATTGCGGGATCTGACAAGAGAGAGAGTGCATATTTCATGATGGGGCAATGTTATGAACAGATAGGTGCGAACAATGACGCAAAGACCACCTTCGAAAAGATGATGAGAAAATATCCTGCAGGAAGTTTGAAACAAATAGCTGAAATAAAACTTGCGCTCCTGAAGTAAGGGGGAAAACCTCAGGAGCGCTTGCACCGTCTCCAAAGTCACATATCCACCAGATGTGACTCAGCAAGAGAAGGCGAAAAAATTATTTTGTCATCACCATTTTGCGTGATACGCTTTCATTGTCGACATTCAAACGGGCGAAATACATTCCTGATGCCATCTTTTGACCGTTATCGTCGTTGCTATTCCAGCTAATATTATAATCACCAACACTTTGATATCGGTCGACCAATCGATTCACTTCGCGTCCCGTGATATCATAGACACTTAATCGCACTTGAGCCGGTTTATTCAGCCGATAGGTAATTTTTGTCGTAGGGTTAAATGGATTGGGGAAATTTTGACCGAAAGCAAATGATTTCGATTCATTATTGTTTGCGATAAATACCGACTTGTTGCTCCAATCCAAATTGTTGATTGCCACACCGAGGCTATCCGCATTTTTGTTTGTGATCATGACATTTGCGAATGAGGCAGAACTTATCTCATTTGGTTTTTCTGTTGTGAACGATATCTTTGCTACTGCGCCATTCCCATTTGGAAGACATGTACCTTGCATACTGATAATGATGACGTTGACAACGGAATCGTTAGGTTTGTACGAAGCGACAAGCCAATGTTCTTCTGTAGTACGAAAATCCCGCTCGAGTTTCCCTAATACGATATCTGATGAAGTACGTAAACTAAACTGTACACCATAAATTTCTTCAGAATTGCTCAGTTGGACTTCAAGCGTATTGGTCGCCGAGCGTGTAATCGAAAGCTTATTGTCCGCGTATCCGGCAAGTGTTGATGCGAGAAGGAGGATTAGAATTGCTGTGAAACTTGTTATCATCTTCTTCATTTGAGTCACCTTTCGTTTAATCGTTCTATAAAGAAGTTCACTCAACGTGCCAACAGAAGGACGATTACTCTTTCTGGAGAAAAAGCGAGGAAATGCCTGATAAATGAGGAAAAAGGTGACACGGAAGAATCGTGGATTGGAGGCTTTGTAGGGGAAATTGTGTAAGTTCTACAAAGGCTTTGTACTCTTGAAATTTAATAGATCAGGAGGATAGAAAAGAATGAAAGAAACGACGAACTGTAAAAAAACCGTAACTGAGGAAAATTGGAGAATACTAAATCAGTTTAATATCTATGGTAGTTGTTATGAACGGGTTTTTTTTGCAGCTATTCTACGGGGTCGTATTGGTTTATGAATCTTCGTTGGTTCTTGCGTGAATAGCGCCTCTTGAAATTCTGGTAGGTGCCGTAATTCTACGGGTTGAACAGACGTCGTAAGCATTTGGTGATGATCGTAACGTTTCAACTGTGTCAGTTCTTTTCTGATGCGGGAAGTTGAGAAAAGAAGGATAATATTCATCGTACCAAGCACTGCAATTAATGTATAGAGCCAAATGAAATGAGCTGTGTTTTCTGCAGACGATTTCTGAGCCTGCATTTGCAGTGTATCGTATTTTTTAATCGTAGAGGCAAGCGCGGAACCGTTAGCCGCTATAGAACTCTCATAAGCATTCCTAAGACTGTCTTGATGGTATGGACAAACAATATAAATAGGTATTGGAGGTTCTGTAACATGTTGAGCTTTGCTGATGCTGTTGGGCACATGGCTCAAAAGAATCGCGAAAAAAAACATATATGTATTGGTCTTAAAGTTTTTATTCATAGCAAATCCCCATTCTTGGTGAATGACTCCGTATAAGTTATGAAGAGGCTATACCAAATGCAAACGGAAAATCATTGATAAACCAACTATTTTCTGTGTATGCAAGCGTCATTCCATTCCCGAAAGTGGCAAACCCGCACATTGCTATTCACTCAGTGGTTTGTTACTTTAACATCTGTAGTGTTGTAGCTCTCTATCACAAGGAATTGGATAAAAGAGTATGCACACGAGAATAAGCTTTAACCGGTTGTTGTCAGTTCTCCCGCAGCATGTGTTTAAAAAAAATCCAACATCTGTAACATCATATTTTCTTTTCCAAATTATTTCTCCGTGCATCGCGCAGTATTCTCGTGCTGTCAGGATGTGCTTGCCCGCCCGTTTTTTGGAGGGCATCCTGACAGTAAGCAGAGCAGATGTTGGAAGGAGCATCAGGATTTTCGCCAAATAGCGAAGTACACTTGCAGGAGTGTCAGGAGATCCACCATGAAACCGGCGGGTAGAAAAATCTTGACACCACATGCATCAGGTATCTTAACGGATATCAGACAGTCTGTTTTATATCTTTTATGAGTGAAGGGAAGTTTTAACTATGAAGACAAAGTCATTTACTATCCTGAATGTGGATGATAGCCTAGAATACTTGCGTACTCATTCCCATTTCTTGAAGAGTGAAGGGTACAAAGTACTCGAGGCAAAAACCGGCAACGAATGTTTGCGATTAACGAAAAAACATAAACCGGATTTAATCTTGCTTGACGTCGTACTTCCTGATATATACGGCATAGAAGTATGTCGACAGATCAAAACGAATGTCGATACGAAACAAACCCTTATTCTTCTTATTTCTGGATATGAAATAGAAAGCGATGCGCAGGTTCGAGGATTCGAAGCCGGTGCTGATGACTATCTGGTGAAGCCGATTTCGAAAAATGAGTTGCTGGCTCATGTACGTGTTATGGAGAGAATTAAGCGAAGTGAGGATGAGCTTCGTGAGGTAGCCCTGCTTCTTGAACAACGAGTAAAAGAACGGACAAAGGCCATAGAAAAGACAAATCAAGAATTGCAGAATGAGATTGCCGAACATAAACGGGCAGATGAAGCGTTGCGCGAAAGTGAGCAACGGTTTCAGGTACTTGCCGAAAATTCTCCGGTTGGAATATTCCAAACAGATGCAAAAGGATCTACCATATATGTGAACCCGCGATGGTGCCAAATATCAGGGTTGTCGAAAGAGGAAGCAATGGGAACCGGATGGCTCAGTGCAATTCATGGTGATGATAAAGAAAAACTGAGCAATGGCTGGAAAAAAGCAACGCAGGCGCACGATTCTTCTATAGCAGATTATCGGTTTGTTCATAAGGATGGAACAATTACCTGGGTGATAGGCCAAGCAATTCCGAAAAGGAATAGTAAGAATAAAATAGTTGGCTATGTCGGAACTATTACTGATATCACCGAGCACAAACTTGCAGAAGCGGCACTCGCAGAAGAAACAACCAGAAGACGAATTCTTTTTGAGCAATCGCCTGACGGCATCGTGATACTTGATCCGCAAACTGCGCGGTTCATTGAGTTCAACACGGCTGCCCACCGGCAACTGGGATATTCGCGAGAGGAGTTTGCCAAACTGAGCATTAACGATGTGGAAGCAGAAGAAACACAGGATGAGACCCGGGCTACTATTGCGCGTGTGATACGCGAGCGAAGGGTCGACTTTGAGACTCTCCAGCACACAAAAGAT
>PLMS01000090.1 GCA_003142575.1 Ignavibacteriota bacterium | reverse complement strand
CACCGACAGCGATTACCGTTTTCGCATCCGCAAACGCTACTGCGCGAAAGACGATTCCATCTGAGGGGTCGTTCTGGGAGAAAAGAAATTCCCAACTCGCAATGCTGATCACACAGCAGCCGACGATCAAAAGCAAAATAATCTTCCCATTGTGTTTTTGCAAAGTATTCTTCCTCATGAGCGGTATCAGTTACCCAACTCAAGTTGTGTTTTGTTCGGGGACCGTTGTTTTAATGATTCTCCAAAGTGTATATAGGCAAGCTCTGTTGCTTCTCTTCCACGTGGAGTCCGCTTTAAAAATCCTTCTTGAATAAGGTACGGTTCATAGACTTCTTCCAGGGTTCCCGGTTCTTCTCCAACTGCAACGGCAAGCGTGCTGACTCCGACAGGACCGCCATCATATTTATCGATGATTGTACGCAGAATGCGTTTGTCCATCTCATCAAATCCATGTTCATCTACTTCCAACGCTTTGAGCGAAAACTCAGCAACTTCTTTTGTGATGACACCGTCATATTGCGATAATCGTTTATCAGCCTCGGCAAAATCGCGGCATCGTTTCAGTAGACGATTAGCGATGCGCGGAGTTCCACGCGAACGTTTGGCAATTTCCATTATTGCATCCGGCTCTGATGTAATTGATAGAATTTCTGCTGAGCGTCGGATGATACGTTCTAACTGACTATGAGAATAATAATCCAAACGATTTGTGATGCCGAAACGTGAGCGCAATGGCGAACTCAACAACCCTGCCCGTGTTGTGGCTCCGATCAGGGTGAAAGGCTGAAGACCAAGCTGGATAGTTTTTGCACCCGGCCCGCTATCGATAATAATGTCTACACGAAAATCCTCCATCGCTGAATACAAGTATTCCTCAATCCTTGCTGGTACACGATGGATTTCATCGATGAAGAGTACTTCAGATTTTTCTAATGAAGTCAAAATGCCTGCAAGATCGCCTGGTTTTTCCAGCGCAGGCCCAGATGTCATTTTTATGCCCGTGCCCATTTCATTTGCAACAATATGGGCAAGCGTTGTTTTTCCCAGTCCCGGAGGTCCGGTCAGAAGGACATGATCGAGCGGTTCACATCGCTGGCGTGCTGCCAAGATGAATACTTTGAGGTTCCCGACAATTTTTTCTTGACCTACAAATTCAGTTAACGCCGATGGACGCAACGTTTGGTCAAGGTCAGTTTCCTGCTCTTGTCGTTCCGGTATTGTCAAATTGGACTGCCTCATAATTACAATATTACCAAGAACCGCAAAGAATAGCAACACAACATAGGAAAATGGTTCGTTGTTTGTTGTGTGGGCTTTATCGGGCGTTCGTGTGGCGGAGCGCCCGTTTAATTAATTCTTCAAGAGAAATTGTTGATCCTTCAGCTTCTTTCATGACAAGCCGGATGGCTTTCTCGGCAATTTGCTGGTTGTAACCAAGCGATGTAAGCGCCTGAAGCGCTTCGATTCGCATTGCGGCGGTTGCCATTCCGATGACAGAAATTGGTTCAGATTCAGTGAGGGTTTTGCCGGCTTTGTCACGCAATTCCACGATGAGACGCTCGGCGGTTTTTCTGCCGACTCCCGGAATAGCCATAAGTGCATTCACATTGCCGCCGACGATGTGCGATTTCAATTCCTCGACATTCATTCCGGATAAAGTGCTTTGCGCGATCTTTGGACCGATGCCAGATACCGAAATCAGGAGCTTAAAAAGCCGCCGCTCCTCTTCTGTGGAGAATCCGAATAACAGCATAGCATCTTCACGTACATGAAAATGCGTTAACAGGGAAACAGAGGAGCCGAGATCGCCCAATTTTTCATATGTCGAGAGCGGAATGCTGATAGTGTAACCAATGCCGTGCACCTCAACGAGAATTTCCGTTGGACTCTTAAATTTGAGGATACCTGTAAGAGTAGCAATCATTTGTTCCTCATTACTCGTTCTGGATGTGCGTGAATGAAATCCGACCAGGTACGATGCGATTTTAATCCTGGCGTTTGTGTATGCCGCGATTTTGCTTTGCCGCCCATTATCCGGAATGAGTGACACAAGGCGATCGCCAACGCGTCCGAGGCATCGAAAAATTTCGGTGCTTCGCGGAGTTTCAATTGAGATTTCACCATAAATTGAACCTGTTGCTTGGAAGCTGCACCGTTTCCGGTAACTGCTTTCTTGACTTCGCGCGGAGAATACTCTGATGTGGGAATTTGAAAATTCACTGCAGCCAAAATCGACACACCGCGCGCGTGGCCTAGCTTCAGTGCCGATTGAGCATTCTTACCGTAGAACGCGGTCTCGATGGCGAATTCATCCGGATGGTACTGACTAATAATCTTGCAGAGTCGATCATAGATCTGTTTCAACCGGATGGGCATGGAACGATCACTGGCATTCTTGACTACATCATACGTGAGCACAGAGTACGTACCATGCTCTACTTCGATAATGCCGTAGCCGGTGATGAGAGTTCCTGGATCAACACCGAGAATGATCATATCAATTTATAATTTGTGATTCGAGATTGCACCGATAATGCTGATGGTGCGCTGATTACAGATTTTACTGATTTTGAATCTGCGAAATCTAGTATCTGTGTTCAATTTGTGTAATCCGAGTAATCAAACAGCATTTAGTTTTTCTAATTCCTTATCGTCAATATCAAAGTTCGCATGCACTTTTTGAACGTCGTCGTATTCTTCGAGTACTTCCATCAGCTTCAATACATTTTCCGCATCTTTTCCTTCAACTTTCACGGTGTTGTCAGCGACAAGATGAATATCCGCTGATTCAACCTTGATGCTTTTTGTTTCGATGGCTTGCTTTACTGTCTCAAAATTCTCTGGAGCGCACATAATGTAATATTCATCGCCTTCGGCTTTCATGTCTTCTGCGCCGGCGTCGAGAATAATAGAGAGGAGGTCGTCTTCCGGTACAGCGGACTTTGGAACAAGAATAATACCTTTCTTGTGAAACTGGAACGCCACCGATCCAGACACGGCAACTTTGCCATTGTTTCGTTCAAGAATATGTCGAATGTCCGAAATCGTTCGATTCTTGTTATCTGTCACCGCTTCAATAATGATGGCAACGCCACCGGGACCATATGCTTCGTACACGGCATCTTCATAATTGACCCCGGGAAGTTCGCCGGTACCTTTCTGAATGGCGCGCTTAATATTGTCTGCAGGCATATTGCATGCTTTCGCTTTATCGATAGCGAAGCGAAGACGCGCATTGATTTCTGAACTACCGCCGCCCATTTTTGCAGCGACGGTAATTTCCCTGATGACTTGCGTAAAAATTTTTCCGCGCCGTGCATCAGTGACAGCTTTCTTTCTCTTGATCGTGGACCATTTGCTGTGCCCTGACAATGTTCCTCTCCTTAGACTATGGAGTGTCGAGTGAACTGTTCTTGCGTGTGTGCTTGATGACTCAATGAGTGAAAGACTTTCATACACGGATACTTACTTTATATCCCGAATTTTTAATTGCGGGACAGTTTCTCCTGCAAATTCGCCTTCATCGAGTGAAAAAGCAACATCAACTTTTTTGTTGCTCTGCACACGGTTGAGCAAATGACCCAAATTAAATCCAATAGCATCGACGACGTGAGTGTTGCTCCGTACCTTGAAACGAAGATGGTTTTTCCCAACGATACGCGGTTGACCAAGCACCTCTATGCCATGTACTGTGAACACGGGACGCATATTCTCCGGACCGAATGGAGCGAATTGACTTAGTATTTGAATGAATTTTGGCGTCAGATCGGACAGTTGTATTTCCGCATCGATATGAATTTTCGGTATGAGTAAATCTTCTGTAAGAAGTTCGGCGGCAACCTGTTTGAAAGCATCGCGGAATTCATCAATCCTGTTAAGTTCTACCGTGAGGCCTGCCGCGTACTTATGTCCGCCAAATTGGATGAGTTTATCTTCGCATCGCTTCAATGCATCGTGAATGTTGAAGCCGGATACACTGCGTGCTGATCCTTTGGCAACTCCATCCACCGTCGTCATCATGATCGTGGGACGATAGTAGCGTTCCACCAATCGTGAAGCGACAATGCCGATAACACCCGGATGCCATGTTTCTTGATGCAGGACAATTGCACTGTCGTTGTCGGCGTTTAAATAGCGTTCCACGATTTCTTGTGCTTGAATGAATGTTTCCTCATCGATCTTCCGTCGTTGGAAGTTTTCATCTTCCATAACCTTGGCGATTTGAACTGCACGGTCGAATAAATTACTGGCGAGCATTTCAACTGCCCGGTTGGCATCGCCTATCCGACCAACCGGNNGCATTGATACGCGGCGCAAGCACAAAGACGATCTGCCCGGAAGAAATTTTTCCCGGTGATAATCCGGAGGTTTCCATGAGTGCACGAATTCCCGGAACAGGAATAGAGTTGATGAGTTCCAACCCCAACTTCACCATGATACGGTTTTCATTGACAAGAGGAACGATGTCTGCTGTGGTCGCTAATGCGACATATTGGAGATAATCGAGCAATCGCTTTGGAGCATCTTCACCCAGTTGACTTCGTATCGGTTCGGATAATGCCAGTGCTTGAATGAGTTTAAATGCAACACCGCATCCGCAAAGGAATTTGAATGGATACATACATGATGGCTTCAATGGATCGAGAACTGCCGAAGCATTTGGGATTTCGTTCCCCGGTTCATGATGATCGCATATCACAACATCGATTCCCTGCGAACGTGCATACTCCACTTGTTGTACTGCAGTGATGCCGCAATCTACCGCAATGAGAAGAGTTGCCCCCATGTCGTGTATATGGTCGATGCCTGCAAGAGAAATGCCATAACCATCTTTAATTCGATCGGGAATAAAATAGTCAACGTGTGCTCCGATATCTTTCAGAAATTTCCACAACATTGCTGTGCTGTCTGTTCCATCAACATCATAATCACCAAAGATGACCATGTGCTCATTGCTCGATATTGCCCGCGTGATTCGTTCCACTGCTACATCCATTTGTTCCATTGCAAAAGGATCATGGAGGTCTTCCATGCTTGGCCGGAAGTAAGCCCGAGCTTTTTCGAATGTATCAATGCGCCGACTGACAAGTATCTTTGCCAGAATGGGGGAGATCGAAAGCTCCTGTGCTAAGGATTGTGCAATCTGAGCATCTTCTGCTGTTAAATCTGAATCTTTGCGAAACGTCCAGCGATATTCCCGATTTGGTGTCACCAGTATCCTTCAGTACAATGATTAAAAATTATAGCAAGAAGGCGGATGCGTATGGTCGGATGCAGCATGTCAATATATCCAGAAGCATGAAGTGGTTAGTCGATAAGCCGAATTCTGTCTAATTCCGTTAACTGCCGAAGCAACCGACGAAACGAGGCAGCCATTTCTCTTGGCGACCTACCCATCCCGTCTTCACCTGTGTGAACTGGAGCGGGCAACTCTATCCCGACTTAGCTTTCGCTAAATCGGAAACGGGATCTACACGGTCTTGCACCAAGCGGGGTTTTTCTTGTCCCGTCTCAATCAAAGATCGAGACGGGATCGCTCACGCGACCATCGTCATTACTGACAATGCGGTGGTCTCTTACACCACCTTTTCACCTTTTCTCGGCTTCTTCTTATCGAAGAAATCGGGATGTGTATTTTCTGTGATACTCTCCGTTCCTGCAGGATGTTGCCTGCGGGACCCTCGCTTTCTACGCCCTAAGCGTACACGCGAGGCGCCTTGCCTTGTGGTGTTCGGACTTTCCTCCCTATCCTGTATAACCAGAATAGGGCGACTGCCTGACGCACCAGCTTCTGCTTCTGGACCCAACGTCCAGCCTTCTCAACAACACTTTGCCAAAAGTACGACGAGCTTTCCAAACTGGAAGCTCACACGTTTAAACGTTTTTTTGTATCAATGCCGCGATTCGCCAATTGGTCTGCTTCATGGTTCTCTTCTCGTGGTACATGTTTAATTGCAAATTGGAATGGCGATGCCGTAAGAATTTTTTGGATGTGTAGAAAGTGTTTCTTCAATCCTTCATCCTTCACTTTGTATTGGCCATTTAATTGACGCACCATCAACTCACTGTCGGAATGAACGACAAGGTGGTCGCATTCAATTTCTTTCACGAGCTTCAGACAAGTAGCAAGAGCCGTGTATTCGGCGATATTATTTGTTGCTTGTCCAATGTAGCCAAAATGTGATCCAATCACATTGCCAAGTTCGTCCTTCAGCACGATGCCCACTCCGCTTTCACCAGGATTACCGCGTGATGCGCCATCCGTGTAGGCGAGTATGGTCATACAGATTTCTTTGCACTTTCGACTATTGCATCCGAAACGAGTACGCGACCGCACCGTTCACATGTGATAAGAGTTGAATTTTTCCGCAGTTCCAGTACTCTCTGCGGTGTCACACGGTTAAAGCATCCGCCGCAGGAATTTCGCTGTACCTGAACAATGGCACGTCCCTCTTTTGCCTTACGGATTCGGTCGTACATTTGGTAATCTGCTTTCGAGACGCGGCTGATAATCTTCTCACGCTGGTGCTGGAATTTCAACTCTTCGTCTTCGTGTTCTTTGTTGACGGCAGTGAGTTCTTTCTTGCGATCTGTAAATTCCGCCTGCAATGTTTCAATCTCAGGTCGAAGTTTCTCCGCATCCTCTTTAGCAAATTCAGCTTTACCTTCCAGCTCGTCCATTTCCCTTTGGAGTTTTGTGATCTTCTCCTGAGCGTGATCGACCTCTCGTGCCAACATATCGTATTGTTTGTTGGTTTTCACCTGAAACTGCTGGGTCTTATATTTCTCGATCTTTTCTTTGAGAGACAGTATGTCCACATCTGTTTTGTCTCGATTGACGATCGATTTTTTTAAGATGTCATCAAGTTCCTTCTTTTGTGCGAGTTTGCCTTTTATGGTCTCCGATAATTCAGCTACGATTTTTGGTAAATCGCCTTTCAGTTCCTGGAGCTCATCAAGATTGGAATCAACCAACTGTAATGAGTACAACAATCGTAATCGATTTTCCAACGGTTACTCCTCTCAATAATCTAACAGCTTACATCGTTTGAATCGGGTTCGTTATATGTTTAGTGATCCATACGGTTAAAGGCTCGTTCGCCTTTCGGGCGACAGAGCGAATTCGATCCGCAATAGGTTTTAAAACAATTTGTTCAGTTTCCCAGTGGCCTGCATCTACAAGGGCAATGTTGCCTGCCGCTGCGTGAAACGCATGATATCGCACGTCCGCAGTGATAAAAACATCTGCCTTCGCGGCAATGGCATCGGACAGAAGGTCTGAGCCGGCCCCGCTGCAGACCGCTATGTTCTGAACTTCGTTTGTTGTTCTGCCTGTGAAACGCAGCATTCCGCTGCCCAGTGTTCGCTTGACGAACTTTAAAAATGTTCCTAGCGCCTGTGGCTTTAACAATGTGCCGAATGCACCCATTCCGAAGTTGGGATTCGGATTTTCAACATTATAGATGTCGTATGCAATTTCTTCATAGGGATGCACTGTTTTCATGGCAGCGATCACTCCGTTCACGCCTGCGCGCGGCGTGATCATCTCGAGCCGTGTCTCTTTGACAAATTCCAGACTTTGGCGTTTTCCTCTAAAAGGATTGGATGATGGAGAGCCGCAGAAACTTCCTGTGCCTTTTGTACCGAATGCGCACGATGAATATTTACCTATAATACCGGCTCCTGCCTGTGTCATCGCGTGCATCACGTGCTCAACATGATCTTCCGGAATAAAGACAGCAATTTTTGCTAGTGAATTTTTTAATGGTGAAAGAAATCGAATGTTTTCCAATCCGAGTGTTTCGGCAAGTGCGAAGCTTACTCCGCCTTGTGTAAAATCTAGATTCGTGTGCGCAGAAAAAAGGGAAATCTTGTGTTCTGCAAGCTGCAAAATTAACTCGCCAACAGCATCACTCGTTGTGATCGACGATGGCGGTCGGAAGAGAAGCGGGTGATGTGAGATGATCAGTTCAGTTTTTCTTGTGATTGCCTCGGTAACAATTTGCTTCGTTACATCAAGTGCAACTAAAATTTTCGTGACATTTTGCAGTTGGTCTCCAACTTGCAGGCCTACGTTATCTCTCTCCCATGCCACCCACCTCGGCGCCCATTCTTCAAACGCTTGTACAATATCGGAGACATGTAAGCTCATATACAAAAAAAAGTGTCCCGCTTATTGGGCGGGACACTTTCTAAAACTCTCTATGTTTTTTATTTGCAGGAAGAGCGATTATTAATTTCTTGTTTGCAAGCATCTCGATCTATGTTACAACCACTGGCAAGGATTCATTCTATTCCATTGAACTACTCAAAGTATAGCGAAAAATAGACAGAGATGCAAGATTTACAGAGTCTCTTTAGAGTCGGAGGTCTTATCCTCATGAAAATCAATTTTCTCGAAGTTCAAATCGCGCAAATGTTTGATTTCTGAATCAATGGTATTAAAACGGTTCTCAAAAGACCTCATCATTTCTGGCGCAACTATCTCCATGGTTTGACGCTGAAGGAGGTCGAAGCTGATTTTAATTGCCGCCAATGGGTTGTTGAACTCATGGCAGACCGTGACAACCAACTCGCGAATTGCTTGGGCACGGTTCTCAGCCATCGCCAATCTCTTTTCAACCGCAAGTTTGTGCTTGCGTACGTGAACGCGGTCAAGAATGCTAAGGATGGTTCGTGGTAAATAGGCTTGATCGAGGTCTTCTTTCAGCAGGTAATCTTCAACTCCGAGTTTCATTGCTTCCACGGCGAGTTTGAAGTCACGAGCGCCAGTCAAAAAGATAATGGGAATGGAGCGTCCCATTTGGTCCAGTTGCAAGCAGAATTCCAATCCGTTAGAAGTTGGGAAGTAATAATCCGTGAGAATGAGATCTATTTCTTGATTTTGTTCGATTTCAACAAGTGCGCTTTCGACGGACTCCTTCCACGTGATGATGAATGTACGCTGTCGGTAGAGTTGAAGAATTGCCCGAACAACCCTGGAAAACGCAACGTCATCTTCCACCATAAGGATGCGTACGGGATTTGATGCGTTATTCGAATCAACAGTACTCATACAGACTCATTGTACCATAAGTTCTAATAATATTCAATCACAGATTTATCAATGCAGGGGTGAAATTTTCTTAAATATGAAATATCAAAGCTTTCTCATAGTAGAAGTTGCTTTTCAAAAGTATTCTTCCTATAATCAGCAGAGCTAATATCGATTAAGAATCAATGATGATATCGGTTTTCTAATCGAAAACAGACATTCTGCAAGGAGTTTTGCTATGCCTGCAAAAAATAGAGTTTTGGTTGTTGATGATGAAGAAGCGCTTCGTGTTGTCCTGAGTGCAGAATTAGAAGGCGAAGGGTATCAAGTGACCAGTGCCGCCGACGGACAAGATGCTATCAATATTTTAACAACCAAAGGTTTTGATCTTATCCTCTTGGACATTAAAATGCCCAATGTTGATGGATTTGAAGTTTTAAAATTTGTTAAGGACCGCTGGCCAAAAACCAAGGTCGTTATGTTAACAGGTTTTGCTGACCTCAAGAATGCGATCGAGTCGAAAAAACTTGGCGCAGAGGATTTCGTAAGTAAACCCTACGATCTCGTCGATCTGCTTACCACAGTCGAAAGAGTTCTTACTAGTGCATAAAGCTGGCAAGGGAGCCTTGCCGCTATGTCAAAAAAACATCGGATTCTAGTCGTTGATGACGAAGAATCGATAACCTATCTTGTCAAAACTGAGTTGGAAGATCTGCCGGAGTTTGAAGTTGATACCGTGCTGAGCGGCTCAGACGCCATCAATCTTATACAAGCAAAAGTGTACGATGTTGTCTTGCTCGACGTCAAGATGCCACGCATCAGCGGAGTTGAAGTACTGAAGCATATCAAAGAACATGCTCCGGCTACACAAGTCATTATGCTGACGAATATCGTGGATGTTAAAACTGCTATTGAGACAACAAAACTTGGAGCGTACGATTTTGTCAGCAAACCATACGAAACGGCTGAACTTGTTGCGACAGTCCGACGTGCACTCGAACACAAACAACTTCTCATCGAAAAGGAAGTGAATCAGCTCGCCCGTCCGGTTGAATTGATTGGTGAATGCCAAATATTCAAAGATATAGTTAACAAAGCAATCAAGTTAGCGTCGAGTGAAGCATTTGTGTTGATTCAAGGAGCGAGCGGCACGGGCAAAGAACTTTTTGCACGGCTTGTTCATCAACAGAGTATGCGGAAGAATCAGGCGTTTATCGCTGTCAACTGTGCTGCGATGCCGGACCAGCTCTTGGAAAGTGAACTGTTCGGACATGAAAAAGGATCTTTCACAAGTGCCATTAAGACAAAACAGGGACTTGTCGAAGTCGCTGATGGTGGCACGTTGTTCCTGGATGAAGTCGGTGATATCAGTATAACCACTCAGCCAAAACTTCTTCGCTTTCTTGAGACAGGTGAGTTTCGCCGAGTCGGAGGAACCAACACTCGAACGGTGGATGTTCGTGTCGTATCGGCAACAAATAAAAATTTACAGGAAGAAGTAAAAGAGAATCGGTTCCGCGAGGATTTACTCTATCGATTGAATGTCGTGAGTCTCCGTTTGCCTAATCTCAAAGAACGGAAAGAAGATATTCCGCTTCTTGTAGAAAGTTTTCTTGCCCGAAAAACAAAAACAAAACACCTCAGCCCGGAAGCGTTGAAGGTGTTGATGACCTATGACTGGCCCGGTAATGTCCGTGAACTTGAGCATATCATTGAAGGCGCAATTGCTCTCAGCCATGCCGATGTAGTGGAACCAAAAGATTTATGGATGAATGTTGCATTGAGTGCCGCACCTCCTCAGTCCGCAGCTCTCTCTGAACTACCACAGGCAGAGACTCTCGTTACCATTGAGGATCTTGAAAAACTTCATATCGAACGTACATTGAAACATCTCCATTGGAATCGTGTCAAAACTGCAAAGGCGTTGGGCATTACACCAAAGACGCTCTATCTTAAGATCAAGCGATATAACATTCAAGTGCCACGGTGGGATTCTCCCGAATAGATTCTCTGAGTAAAAAAATCTCATCTATGGTGCAACTTTCTATTTCATAATTCGTAACAACAATTGGGAATAAACTCAAGATTCCCAAAACTCCTTCTTGTAAAGCCGGTAATTGATCACTCATGGTGGGGTTGATCGAGAAGCCGGCTTTTCTATATTTATACCATCCATCGTTTTCTTGCTTTTGCGTCGATTATTGCCTAATTTTTTTAGCAAAATTAATCGCACTGATGTTTACTCGGTATAGGCGAGACATCACTTATCCTTCCAAGGAAGTTTCCGTGATGAAATTCAGAACAGGAATTTTATCATTCAATTTTAATAAACATATAACCTCATTACTATGCCTAACAAAAAAATCATTGGTGAAGCGATAACCTACGACGATGTGCTGCTGGTGCCTGCAAAATCGTCGGTCCTCCCGCGCGAAACAAATCTTTGCACGAAGCTGACCCGGAATATCGAACTTAATATTCCGCTCCTCAGTGCGGCGATGGATACGGTGACGGAAGCCGAGATGGCAATTGCCATGGCGCGCGAAGGCGGCATCGGTATTCTCCATAAGAATATGACAATCGAGCGTCAGGCGGAGGAAGTGGACCGTGTAAAACGTTCTGAAAGCGGTATGATCCAGAAACCCATTACGCTCTCACCTCATCAAACCGTCCGCGAGGCATTGGAAGTGATGCGAAAGTACAGCATCTCAGGCATACCTATCGTGAATCAGGAAAATCTCGTGGGCATTCTCACGAACCGCGATTTACGTTTTCAACCGAACCTCGATCTTATTATCTCAAAAGTGATGACTACGGGTAATTTGATTACTGTGCCGGTAGGTACGACGCTGGAAGAAGCAGAAGCGATTCTCCAAAAACATCGCATAGAAAAATTACCAGTTGTTGACAAAAATGGGAAATTACGAGGTCTTATAACATTCAAAGATATTCAGAAGAAAAAACGCAATCCGAATGCATGTAAAGATAAACTTGGCCGTTTGCGCGTTGGCGCAGCAGCAGGAATAACAGCTGACACACTTGAACGAATTGCAGCGCTCGTCGCTGCCGGTGTGGATGTTGTGGTCGTGGACACTTCTCATGGACACTCGAGTGGTGTTATCGAGATGGTTAAACGAGTGCGAGCAAAATTTAATGTAGAGTTGATTGCCGGTAATGTCGCTACAGCTGAAGGGACGAAAGATCTCATCAATGCAGGTGTAGACGCAGTAAAGATCGGCATTGGACCGGGATCCATCTGCACAACGCGTGTTGTGGCGGGTGTTGGCGTTCCGCAAGTGACGGCAATTATGGAATGTGCAAAAGTAGCGGCTAAGGCAAAGATTCCGATCATTGCAGATGGCGGGATCAGACAGACCGGTGATATTGCTAAGGCTATTGCTGCCGGTGCAGATACGGTGATGATCGGCGGATTGTTCGCAGGTATAGAAGAAAGTCCCGGTGAAAAAGTACTCTATGAAGGACGTAGTTATAAAATGTACCGCGGTATGGGATCGCTTGAGGCAATGAAAAAGGGAAGCAAAGACCGCTACTTCCAGGATGCAGAAGATGACATACAAAAATTAGTACCTGAAGGAATTGAAGGACGCGTGCCTTTCAAAGGAAATCTTGCTGATACCGTTTATCAGATGATTGGAGGATTGCGTGCTGCCATGGGATATTGCGGATGCCGCACTATTTCTGAAATGAAAAAGAAGGCGCAATTCATACGGATGACGGAAGCCGGACTGCGCGAGAGCCATCCGCATAATGTTTCCATTACAAAAGAGGCACCGAATTACCATCTCTAATCTCTCGATGATTCACCGACGGCTTACCGCAGTTCGTACCGCGATGACAGAGCTTCGGCTTCAAGCATTTCTTGTAACCGAAATGGCTCACGTTCGTTATCTGACAGGTTTCTCCGGCTCCAGCGGGCTATGTGTGATTACTCCGGAAAAACAATTTTTTATCACGGATAGACGATATAAATCTCAAGCGTCGCAAGAAGTTGACGGCTTCACCATCATCATCGCGAAGCAGCGTCTTTTTCCACTCATCACAGAAAAATCGCTGATCCCTAAACAAGCACGTATCGGATTCGAGAGTGAGTGCGTTACGGTGGCAGATATGAAGAGTTTAAAAAAACTACTGCCCGGTCGGCATTTTGTACCTGAAACAAACATCCTCGAAACTGTAACTGCGATAAAAGATGATAGGGAGATAGCACTCATCCGATATGCTGCGCAAATTACCGATAAGGTGTTCAAGAAAATATTGGCGCTGATTCGGCCTGGAATACGCGAATGTGATATTGCCGCAGAAATCAGCTACTGGCATCGAAAGTATGGTGCAGAGTGTGATGCCTTCGATCCCATCGTGGCAAGCGGCGAACGCGGTGCACTACCCCATGCAAGGGCAGCTGATAAAATCATCCGACGCGGTGAAATGGTGGTTCTGGATTTCGGCTGCCGCTATTGCGGCTACCATAGCGATCTTACACGAACTATTGCTGTTGGGAAACCATCGGTTGAAATGAAAAAGATATACAAAATTGTGCTTGATGCACAGACGAAAGCGATCGATACTGTGCACAATGGTGTTGCGGCCCGTTCTGTTGATGCAGTTGCGCGGAAACATATTCGGCAAGCTGGTTATGGACGATATTTTATTCACTCACTTGGTCATGGACTTGGTATTCA
>PLMS01000026.1 GCA_003142575.1 Ignavibacteriota bacterium | reverse complement strand
CAGAAGGTTTGTCATTACTCTTAAGAACAAATCTTTGTTGCTGTAAATTGTTAAGCACTGTGAGCATCGTATCCCGTCCAGCTGCTGTGATACGAATATCGATAGGCATGGTGAAGAATGCAGGATTATTTCGACCGCTTATTTGTCCGATATCCAAAATAATCACAGAGGAATCCCCCAAAGATTTCCAAGTCCAGGAATAGTTATACACCGGATACCCTTCACCATAAATCCATTCCTGAAAGAAGTAATTGAGATTTTTCCCTGAAACGCTTTCACAGACTGATTGAAAATCTTTCGTTGTCGCTGTGCTATATTGCAACGCCGGATCGTTTGCGTACGTACGGAGAGAATGAAAAAAAATACTATCTCCCAAAACATGGCGAAGCATATGCAGCACAGAAGCCCCTTTCGAATAGACAAGGGCTGAATTAAAAAGATTGGGAACGTTGGCTGTGTCGGGATTTCCAATCGCACTCTGTGTTGTCTGAGCTTGATCAAATTGTGGGCTCATATATCCCCAATAGGAAGCGATGCCATAGCGCCGTTCAAGATAGAGTGCTGTAGAGTATTGTGCAAAACCCTCATTTAACCACAGATCCGACCACGACCTGCACGTAATCATATCCCCAAACCACTGATGAGCAAGTTCGTGTGCAATGGTGTTTTCGTCAAATGTTGTTGTAGAGGTCATGGTTTGATGCTCCATCGCCCCGCCTCTTCCAAATTCCGCATGACCATATTTTTCTTTGATGAAAGGATACATGCCGAAGAGTTCTGAATAAATTGCCAGCATATCGATCACTCGCGGAAGAGATTGGATTGCCTCATTATAATGTTCGGGAAGAACGTAGTTCAGCACTTCCATAGAATCTGTCTCTGAATAATGAAACCAGTTTGAGAATTGAACATAGTTTGTAATTGCGACAGAGATCAGATAAGACGCGATAGGATAGCGTTCTTTCCAATGGTAGGTCGAGGTTCCATTGCCATTGTTGATCACCGAGACAAGTATGCCTTCTGAACCAACTTTCAAATTCGAATCGCATGTGACAATGATATCGGCCGAGTCCGCTTTATCGCCCGGATCATCTTTACAAGGCCACCAATCCTTTGCTCCATACGGTTCGCTCAGAGAATACACCCATGGTACGCCAGCGTGAGAGTCAAAAAAGAAACTTCCGAGTCCTGTCGCAATTGGAACACCTTCGTAAAAAATATCAATCGAAAGAGCTTCCGCGAAATTGTAAGAACGAGCGAGTGTTATATCAAAGGAACTTCTATTTTGAGAGAAAAGGCTGATTCGGCCATCCACCAGCACCGAATCCACTCGCATTTGATCCACAAGATCGAACGTGAGAGAACGGGCGCTGTCTTTACGGCAAATTCCCGTTATGGTAACCTTCCCTTGAAGATAACTTGACGACGTCCTGATATTTAAATCGAGGCGATAATATGTGACATCAAACCATACGCTTGCCGCTGTTTCTGCGAACAATTGTTGGTTGTGTAAGATGGTATTTCCATTCGTAAGCTTTTGTAGAAACAGTTCTTGCTTATATTCAGAATCAGAAGACGTTTGTGCATACGCCCCCGAATAAATAATCCATAGCAAGGAAAGAATTACTCGAAAATTTATTTTCTTGAGATAATCGTATCTCAATTTACAAGCCATTGCAAGGATGGATGATATTCTCTCTCCGCATTACTGATATACCGCCAAAGAATGCATGTCGGAAATGTAGGAATGAGAATAATCTACCTTTTGCTCAATCAAATATCAAGCTTCTCGTTATTGCAAAGAGGGCGTGGTGAGGAATTCAGTGCAGCGGTTTCAAAGGAATTCTACAGCTATTCCTTTTTCTATTGTTTCGACGATCTTTGCCGCGATCGCTTCCGGTGAATCAAGTTTATGCACATCAGTCTGGCGCTTTGTATGTGTCACCTCGCGCCGTTTCGGAGGCTTTTGAAAATTTGCCTCCGGTTCCCGTGGATAGACAAGAGATACACTGACACCTTGATCGATATATTCAGTTCGTGTATTCAGCGAAATCATGTTCAATACCGACTTTGCAGATTCAGCTTGTAGTAAGGTCGATCGTGCTGTTTGAAACACTCCTGAACTGATATTTACAATCGCTCCACCGCCTTGTTGTTTCATCAACGGAATAGTTGTCTGCATGGCAACGAGCGGTCCGTAAACATCTGAAGTTATGAGCCGGGCGAAATTTTCCACGTCGATAGTTTCCATTGATGTATTTAATTCTTGACCTGCATTATTAATGAGAACATCGATTCGGCCGTAAAAAGCTTGAGTCTCTTGCACCATTTGTTGTATTTCCTGCGGCTTCGTCATATCCACAGCCACTGCAAGAGTGTTCGGCATTTTTACTGCAAGTTCCTTCACTTCTTCGAGAGATCGCGCCGCCAGCACTACTTTCGCACCTTTCCTGATAAACAACTCAGCAGTAGCTTTTCCGATACCGCTGGAAGCGCCGGTCACGAGTACAACTTTATCCTTGATATCCATATGCCTTCCCTTATGATTGGCCGCCTCTTCATCTCAGCAGATTTTAGAAATGCATTGCTGCCAATCTACAGTTTGCTAAATCAAATTTCAACCGTATTTTCGTGCCAAGTGATTTCTATCACTCTCTTCTAAATCTCTTGGAATGTGCTCCCAAAATAGCCAGCGCAAGAGTAAACAAGACTCAACCAATAATAGGTTTAACTGAGTGAGCTAACAGAAGTATCACAAGCATGATACAAGTGCCGACAAAGAGAGATCCAGCCGTTTTCTTGTTCATAAGAGCTCTCCTTCTCTTTAGAGTATGTGACCGACTATCCTTGACTGTAATGTCTTTTCGCTAATTGCGTTACTTTCACAATAAATTCTGTTTTCGCTTCAGTATAAGTCACTCTGTCATTCGGAAAGTTTTCTGCCAAGCGAACTTTTATTATTTCATATTCTTTCGCACTATCCGGATGCTCGATTAAATAATCTCGAAATAGCAGCCTCTCCCAATGTTCAAAATCATGTTCCACCATATGGATGTGATGCGTACGGTGTCCTTGTGAATCTCGTTTGATGAACCATGCATAGTACGGAGGAACATCGTCGCCCCGCGTTGGTCTCCAGAAGTATTCGTACCCTTGAAATGTTAAAATCGGGACAATCCTATTCTTTGTTTCTTCAAGAGATGTTACTTCCACCAACATATCAATTATGGGTTTTGATGACAGATTGGGTACTGCCGTGCTGCCGAAGTGTTCGATCCTTCTCAGCAGATCATGCGGCAAGCAGGAGAAGAGATGATCCTTCTCGAGTTCAAACATTCGCGGCCAGTCTGAATGATAAGGAACAATGGCAATCTCTTCCTCCACAACTTTTTTGATACGTTCTTCAAGTGTGCTCATCGCAATCATGCTTATGACGAGTGCAAAAAATACTTCATTCCAAACCATAATTGATAGATACCAAAATATGCCAGGGCAATCGTTGATACGCCTATCAAAGCCCGAGTTACTCGAGGTCCCAATGTTTTTGCAAAAGCAAAGAGGAGAATGATTCCCATTAAGCTGACAATCATAGAAATATAAAAACCTGCCAGCAGCGCAATCCCGTTGACTGGAGTTTCTCTCCATCCTTTGAGAAGAAGCGGTCCCATCACTAAACTCCAGCCAAGATAGGGACCTGGGTTTAGAAAATTCACAACCGCCGCTTGCATCACGCTCTGTCGGCTGGATGAACTGTGGATAACTGTCTCCATATTATAATTCCTCCATGCTTTCAACGCATCGACTGCAAGATAAAAAAGATATACTCCTCCGACACACTGCAGAACGTTGATAAACCATCCTGGTATACGACTCAACAGAATCACAACTAATACAATGATTGGTCCATCGCTGATCAACGGTGCAAACGCAGCCGGCAGGGTGCGCCGCCATCCTTTGCTCAAGGTTTGAGAAATAAGATAGCTTTGAAATGGACCTGGTTGTACGGCAGCGGCAAAGGCGTACGTCATCCCTAAGAGCAAGTAGTACATCATGGAGTATCGTTCTTTCGCTGAATTGTATTCTTGCCTATAAATTCCTGCATAATGCTTTTAAAGCGAGAAATTCTTGGATGCCGCCCGGCAGTCTAAACAAACTCCATTCTTTCCAGAATGGTGAGTCAATTTCGTGGGTGATCAACAATGCAAGGTTGAGCAAATGGAGATTCGTGTTCCGGGTTTTACTATTTCTGTATTTCATTCCCGTAAATCAATTCTCTTTCGGTCATGTTGACGGTGAGATAATCGAACTTGAATTATACTGGAATGAATCTACCGCTTGTTCAAATAAATTTCAATAGTTGAAATTGAACACATATCTTCTTTCCTTTCACCCAAGAAATATGCAACCTGGAACTCAAGAAAATCTTGCCAGAATGATTCGTCTCGCCGATGAGGTCTTCGGCATGAAACAAGATCCGACACAAATCTCTGTCAACACAAAAGTTATAGCCCGTCTCCGGAAAATCCATCCGAGCACCATGACAGAGAAGAGCACTGAAGATGGACCGATTGCGTGGATTCTTGTTTTCCCTACAACTCAGAACTTGATGAAACAATTTATTACAAAGAAGATTCATGAGCAGGAATTATTGAAGAGAACTTCTCTTCGATCTGAGTATGATGCTGTCTATTTATGCTCGGCTCTTGTGCTGCCTGAATATAGAAGAAAAGGATTGGCAAAGTGCTTGATGTGCAAAGCAATCAAATCCATCCAGAAACAGCATCCAATCAAATTCCTTTTCTATTGGGGATTCAGTGCGGAAGGAAAGAAGTTAGCTGTTTCCGTTGCTAAGAATCTTTCTCTGCCTCTCTGTAAAAGAATCGACTGAGTTACCCCCTCTTTCTCTTTGTTGCACAAATTCTTCATCGAAGTGACTTCTTTTGATAATCGTCCGGTTTTTACGTATTTTATTCCGTAATCACAATAGATATTGAAAGAACTATGACAACAACTGAAAAAAATGATTTTATACGCGAGATCATTGATGAAGATCTCAAAATCAATAAATTTCAAGGACGCGTCCACACGCGTTTCCCTCCCGAACCTAATGGCTACCTCCATATCGGCCATGCAAAATCCATTCGCTTGAACTTCGGAATTTCTCAAGATTACAATGGTAAATTCAATCTCCGGTTTGATGACACAAACCCAGAGAAAGAAGAGCAGGAATACGTCGATTCGATCATCGAAGATGTAAAATGGTTAGGCGGCGATTTTGAAGACCGTTTGTTTTATGCCTCTGATTATTTTGAACAAATGTACCAATGGGCTGTCGATCTGATTAAAAAAGGAAAAGCATTCGTCTGCGATCTCAATGGAGATGAAATTCGAGCAACTCGCGGCACACTCACAGAGCCTGGTAAGGAAAGCCCTTTTAGAAACCGAAGTATCGAAGAAAATCTCGATTTGTTTGAACGCATGCGCAAAGGGGAATTTCCAAATGGAACGAAGACCTTGCGTGCCAAAATCGATATGGCGTCGCCGAATATCAACCTGCGCGATCCAATCATGTATAGAGTTGTCCATGAGGGACACCACCGACAAAGAGATACATGGTGCATCTACCCGACGTATGATTGGGCACATGGACTTGAGGATTCGATCGAAAACATTACGCATTCCATCTGCACGCTGGAATTCGAAAACCATCGGCCTCTCTATGACTGGTTTCTTGAAAACCTAGGAGTGTACCATCCGCAACAAATCGAGTTTGCTCGACTCAATATTACGTACACGGTGCTGAGCAAACGCAGACTCCTGCAACTCGTTCAAGAAAAACATGTCTTCGGCTGGGATGATCCGCGTATGCCGACTCTTGCCGGATTTCGTCGCCGCGGATATACTGCTGATTCGATCAAAGTATTTTGCGACAAGATCGGAGTTTCCAAGAAAGACAGCATGATTGATGTGGCGATGCTAGAATGGAGCATCCGAGAGGATCTTAATAAGAACACGCAACGGGCAATGGCTGTGTTGAACCCAATGAAAGTGGTGCTTACGAATTATCCCGAAGGCAAAGTAGAAGAATTGAGTGCTGTGAATAATCCTGAAGATGAGTCAGCGGGCTCACGCATGGTTCCATTCAGCCGTGAATTATACATCGATCAAGAGGATTTCCGTGAAGTACCGCCGCAAAAATATTACCGGTTGTCGCCGGGAACAGAAGTGCGTCTTCGGTATGCATACATTATCAAATGCGAAAAAGTTATAAAAGATGCAAAAGGGAATATCACAGAACTTCATTGCACGTACGATCCAGCGACCAAAAGCGGTACTGCAACAGCCAATCGCAAAGTGAAATCAACGATTCATTGGGTCTCCGCACATGCCGCGGTGAATGCAGAAGTGCGACTCTATGATCGTCTCTTTGTCAAAGAAGATCCAAACGAAGTGGAAGAAGGGAAAGACTTTCTCTCCAATATTAATCCCAATTCTCTGCAGGTGCTGACACACTGTAAATTGGAACCGATGCTTAACATAGCCGCTCCGGGCGACCGATTCCAATTTGAAAGAACGGGATACTTTTGTGCAGACGTGAAAGACTCAAAACCGGGTGCACCGGTATTCAACCGCATCGTGACCTTGAAGGATACATGGGCGAAGATTGAGCAGAAGGAAAAAAAATAATCAAAAATTCTTAGCGGTCGTTATCTACCCACAGTACCCGGTTGCTCTATTATAGAGCATGGTGGGATTCCAATTTACATCTTGTCCTAAAACCATTCTCGGAGCTGTGCGATACTCATGAAACCCTTCTGACAGTAAATACTCTCGAGCAATTGTGTTCAACGATGGAACAACTGCTGTTGTCTTCCCACGATTGAATCTCAACTTCATGAGTGCTAACCCCGCTTCGGAATCCTTTGTGATAATGAGCCCNNACCCACTACCAAAATCTGGAAGATAGACACCACTGATACGAGTTGATCTCTCTGGAACATAGACCCATCCGGTGGAAAGAAATCTTTCAAGAAAAGTAAATCGTTCTTCTCCGGTAATCTCTCTGTCAAGCTCCTTGATATATTTTAGGTCTTCTTGTCTCACTTCTCTCACATTTGAAATGCGTTGAATTGGAGCAATCGATTCCCTTCTGTAAAATATATATTCTGCACTGGTTTTAAAACCTAGCTTTCTATAGACAGATTCACCCATGGCACTGGCAGTCAATAATTGGGTAGTACATCCCTTGCCTATGCAATATTCTATAAGATGAGAGGTTATTTCTTTTCCGATTCCTTTTCTGCGATATTCCGGAAGAACAATGATCGTTCCAAGCCAACTGATATTTCCATGCACTATGGCAATTCCGCATCCGATTATTTTTTTATCGACTTCAGCCGCTGCCGGATAGAAATAGGGATACCCAAAATGAAAAGAGAGCAACCGTGGAAGGTTCAAGTTCCAATCTTCAGGAGGGTAATTTTGCAGCTGGGAAATTTCCGATTGTAACAGTTGTCTTATTTTTAGCAAAATTCAATCCTTAGGATTGAGGCAATCCTGGTTCGACGAACAATGTCTTCTCTCGTTCCAAAGTAACTGTGCCCGCCGGAACTCCTTTTGGCTTTCTGACGTACTTCCCCTCACACATCGCTACCGGCACTAATTTTGATTTTTTCATCTTGCTGTAATAAGCCGCAATTGCCGCTGCTTGCTCAATGGCTTGTTTGCTCACCTCGCTTTTTCCGGTTCCAACTTTCAAAACAACATGCGAACCGCCTACTCCGCGGGCATGAAACCAAAGATCATTCTTTGCTGTATGGCGTGTTGAAAGCAAATCATTATTTTCGCCACTCTTTCCCGCCCACACTTGAAATCCGCCTGCAACAGTAAATACACGAAACGGTAATGGTTCTTCTTTCTTGAGCTGTCCTGATTCTTTTGTTTTCAATCCAAATTTTGAAAGCTCTTTCCGATTTTCTTCTGCAAAGCGATGTAGATCATCTGCTGTTATAACGTCTTCCATGCGCGTGAGAAGTTGAGAGACCGATTTTTGCTGCTCCGTTAATTCAGCCATGCGCTGACGTTGTTCTTCTGCAGCGTGCCGGGATTTACCGGCTTTTTCAAAGTACCGTTCTGCGTTTTTTGCAGGCGTAAGATGCGGGTCAAGTATGATTTCAAGAAGCTCACGAGAATCACTTAGATAATCTTCCGCTATTGCTGTAGAGTCGCCCTTCTTGATGAGATGGAGGTTTGCTATTAACAGCTTCCCAAATTTCTCATAGTGTTCTCCCCGATTCGGCATTTCTGCTTCAGCTGCAATTTTTTTCAGTGTCCGCTCTCTATGGTCCTGTTCTCGCTCCAGCACTTTCATGATCTCTTCCTTCTCGTGGAGAATGGTTTTCTCATGATATGCATGCGCACGAAACGTGTAGATGCCTTCCGACACAGATTCATATTTCTGAAACTCGAATTCATTGAGATGCTGCAATGGAATGATAGAGAAGCGTACAGGCGATGTACCGTTCGAGTACACACGCGGTGATGGTGGAGAAAGAAGTTCTTCCTTCAATTGTTGTGCACCATTTAATAATCGGTCAATTTCATTCTCCAGTAAATCGGCAAACGGTTGTTCGCCGTTCAAACCAGCACGAGTGAACAATTCCCGGATAAGCACAGGGCCGAATAATGGGAATATACGTTTCAGCGCAGTTGCGAGTGGTTGGTCTCCGTACGTTGCCACGATGTTGTTGTGGAGCGATTCTGGAATATCCGGGCGTTGAATCTGAGAAAACAATTCAAGTTTCATATTCTTTAGATCCGATTTCTTCAAGAATAGATCGGTCACCATACCACTCGTATCAACGAAAAAAATATTCGCTTTTGATCCGAATAATTGTACAATCAGTTCACGCCCATCCTTCAATCGAACATATATTTGTCGATCTGTCGGATGTATGGAAATCTTCTCAATCATCGTCCCATGAACTTCGGAAAAAAGATCTGTGGAGTTTCGACGCGCTCGAGCAAACGTTTTTCGCGCATAGATATAATTGTTCGCTGGTTCACAACCGACGAGAATAACGGCAGGAGTTTCCCGAAACGACAGAATCAACCCACCGCGGTATTGAGTAAAGATTTCGTCCACTATTCGTCCGGAAAATTCTTGATTCAATTCAACCGCTATGTGAAATAAAGTGTAATAGTTGGTAATCATTGATGTTTGTCAGTTATCCACAATTCACATCCAAAATCAGTAAAATTGCAAGGAATTGCAATCCCGATGTGGATAACACGTGAATATCAACGTGCAGATGATGTGCAAAAGTAAACCTTGCCCTCCCATCGAATTTTCCGTACCTTTTGATGCAAAATTCTATTTCGAGGAGCCTTTGTGGTAGCAAGCATGACCGGCTTTGGCCGTGCAGAAGTCAGTAGGGACGGCATCAATATCAGTGCAGAGGTGCGGAGTGTGAACAGCCGCTACCTCGATCTCACGTTGCGTCTGCCGCGAAGCATTTCCCAGCGTGAAAAGGAATTGAAGGATATTGTTCGCACATTTCTTAATCGCGGCAATTTGAACATCACCGTTAAGATCGCTTATGACTCAAACGGTGCTATTCCTCTGAAAGTGAACACAGCCGCAGCAAAGTCGTACTTTAAACTGCTCA
>PLMS01000121.1 GCA_003142575.1 Ignavibacteriota bacterium | reverse complement strand
ATGGAAGGATAGAACGCATTGGGCAATCGCTCTCTGCAGATCATTCCTTCGAGACTATCGATCTCAAGAACAAGGTCATCGCTCCGGGGTTTATCGATATGCACGTACACTTGCGTGAACCAGGGTACGAACATAAGGAAACGATCGAAACGGGATGTGCCTCTGCAGCGGCGGGAGGATTTACCGCTGTCTGTTGTATGCCTAACACAAATCCAACGATCGATGAAGAGTCGGTTGCACGATATGTACAAGAGGAAGGCAGGCGTGCGACAGGAGGTCTTGTGGATGTATATCCAATCGCAGCAGCGACGAAAGGACGCAAAGGCGAAGAATTAGCGCCGATGGCTGAGTTATCCAAAGCAGGCGCGGTTGGATTTTCGGATGACGGATCACCGATAGCAAGCGCGGAATTGATGCGTCGGGTTCTTGAATACTCATCGATGTATGGATTGCCTGTCATCCAACACGCAGAAGAACAAACGATGACAAAGAATGGGCTCATGAATGAAGGGCTTATTGCAACTCGTCTTGGAATGCCTGGAATTCCTCCAATTGCTGAAGAGCTCATGATCGAGCGCGACATCATTCTCTTGCGCTATGTTCCACATTCGAAGTATCACGTTGCACATATCAGCACTGCAGGGTCGATAGAATGTGTTCGACGAGCGAAAGCAGAAAAGCTCAATATTACTTGCGAAGTTGCACCGCATCACTTCACACTTACAGATGAAGCAGTAGAGAGTTTTGATACGAACTTAAAGATGAGTCCGCCATTGCGCACGAAAGATGACGTACAGGCTCTCAAAGAAGCACTACGCGATGGTACAATCGATGTGATTGCAACGGATCATGCACCACATACCATTGATGAAAAAGAAGTGGAATATGCACAAGCCCCATTTGGTATTGTCGGATTAGAGACTGCTATCGGGTTATCTGTGACAGAACTGGTGAACCAAAAATATCTTACACTCAATCAGTTGATCGAAAAACTCTCAGTCAATCCTCGACGGATACTTTCTTTATCGATGATAAATATCCAGGAAGGGGAAAAAGCCAATCTAACGGTGTTTGATCCTGAAAAAGAATGGGTGGTAGATATTCAAACATTCAAATCGAAATCCAAAAATTCACCGTTCCATGGACGGCGACTCAAAGGGAAAGCAATCGGAATAATTAATAATGGAAGGTCGTCGTTTGCACAATAAATCCTTAATGTTTAGAATATAAGACAGCTCAATTGATTATTGATACACATGACAGAATTAAATTTCATAGAATTACCGGTTCTGATAAAATTACAATTGGCACGTTCTTTGAGTTACTTTAATACAGAAAAGGAATTGAAAGGAAGGGCATATCAGACGACTGAAAAGAATCCGGAACTCGGAATCTTCCGACCGTCTCCAACGTGAAGAAAATCACTGGAGCGAATGCTCATTATGAATTGAAGTGAGTGAATAGATATCACTTGATGGGAAGCAACCCATTCCTTACGGACAGGGTTGCTTTTTCATTCATTGACTTTCTCCACGTTTTCAGATAATTTGGACACGAATAATGAAATGGTTTCTCGTCATACTGCTTATGTCATTTATTTCCGAGGCACAGGTGAAAACTCAACCCGTGACCATTCAAGCAGATGATACGCTAGTTACACCTTCTGTCCATTCGGTCGTCCAGCGCTCTCCAATAGCAGAGATTTTTCAGAACGTGGAACATGGGTTGCAAAATAACGCAGTGGACAAATTTAAAAAAGAACTTGGTGAAATAGTTTCCATGACAATTAGTTCCGGTGATCATGGATACTACTCGGCCAACCAAGCGGTATTAGTACTTGTTGGTTATTTTTCAGAACGTCGCCTCGTTTCATTTAAGTTTTCCCGAATTCACGAAAAAGACTCTGCACCTTATGCAACCGGTCGTTTTATCTATGTCCAAAAGGGAATGCAGAAATCAGCGCAGGTGTATGTATCTTTGACTCAGCAAGACTCGCAATGGGTCATCAGCCAATTCAATATTTATTGATCATGATGACGACATGAGAGATCGAATCATACGAAATGTCCGCCCCGCGTTATGGGGCTTTTTTGTTTGTGTTGCATTGGCTGGCGCATTGTGTGCAATAAGGATTTTCATCCCGTCGTATATTTCTCATCGATGGGATGCAGAGCGCAGCATTCGGCGCTCACAGAACGAACAAATTATTCGCAATGCTTTTCAAAGCCGTGTTGAACAACTGACCGAAATCCTTGAGAATGTTTCTGTCGACACCTCTCTTGCCGCAAGTATAAACCTGAATGGCGTACCTGCTGCCCTCAAAGCGTTTCACACGTTGAATTTCTATCGATTGCATGATGACCAAACACTCGACCTTGTAGATCCGCAAGGAAATCCTTTTGCTTGGAATGGACCGAGCATAGCGCACCGGTATGCAGAGGTTCTCGGTCAGAATCCTCCTGAGCAATTTGTCCGTGTCACACAAAATGGACTGCGCACATACCTCACAGTCGGTAGATGTCTTACTTCCGATAAATATTATTTGATGGCGAGCGAGCCACTCGAATTAAATTCTCCAATCTCAAATCGGTTTGTTCAAAAAGTAAGTCTTAGCGAAGATCTTTCACAAAAATTGAAAGTAAAAGTCACGCTCCGGATTCCGCAAACCACCCAACCAAATCAGGAAGAGCTCGTTATTCCTATTGTTGATAGGGAAGGGAATACAATCGTTGAATTCTCTATAGAAGAAAAAACCATCGAAAGTGAAATTGCCTCTATCGTCGAAGTATATTCGATGTTGATTGGTTTTTGTTTCGCTTTTGGGAGTATCTTCCTTGCATACGCCGGAACACTGTGGATAGCGCGTATCCGGAAGGATTGGATACCGACGGCTGTAAGTATTCTTTCTCTGTGGTTGGTGAGATTGGTATGGCGCGAGATGGAATTCCCGGCTACTATTATAAACGGTTGGCTTTTCAATCCGAATTTATATGCGTCTCCCTTTGTCTTTGGATTAAGTTCTTCATTGGGAGAACTGATCCTCAGCATGGTAACACTCGCAATTTCGACTTGGCTCTTCTTCACGCATATGATTTTTAACACACAAGGGGAAGAAGTCATTGCAAGATTAGGATCACGCGTTAAACGAATTGGCGCATTCATTATTTTATTTGTAATTGCTCTTTTCATACTTTGGATTTTTCGAGGGTTTAGTGAGGCATTGAGAAGTTTTGTGTTTGATTCAACGATACGATTTAACAATCCATCGGAGATATTATTAGATGGAACATCAGCGATCATGCATCTCAATGTTCTATTGTTGGGCGTTTCATTACTGTGCGTTTCGACGGTATTCCTTTGGATGGGGAGGAAAATTCTTTCTATTCAATTCCCTTCATCAGAATTAAAGATCCGAATCCTTTACATCGTCTTTTTACTCTTATGCATCCCGCTCTTTTCATGGATAGATGGGACTCCACAATCGCAATTTTTCAATGCTTTCTTGTTCATAACGTTCAGCGTTGTCTTGGTGGAATTGCTGTCTCGTTGGGACAATTCAAAGATAGGCGTACCATCGACGAAATGGCGAACAGTAGTATCGATGGTGCTAGGTTCGTTTTTGCTGGGAGTGCCAATGATACATCAGAGACTCCAGCAGAGAGAATGCAGGGAGGTGGAAGTTGTAGCAAAAGAATTATCACGACCTTCGGACAATTGGTTAACCTATGTAGTGCTTGATGGAATTCGGACGTCTGTCGAAGGTTTGAAGGACGAATTTATAACGAATGATATCGCGGAAGCAAAAAAAACGAATCTTGCATTTGTATTGTGGACGAAGACGCTGCTTGGCAAGGAAGGATATAACTCTGCTCTTGTTCTTTACGACCAAAAAGGAGATGAGGTGGATCGATTCGTTGTAGGAATGAGCAAGCCGGAACAACAAGAAATTCTTACTCGCGTGTTTGAAGGGGAAGAAAATTCTGTCCATATCATAGGAAGAACAGGGCAGAAAACGCTGGGCAAGCTCTATGGTGCTTGGATAACAGTTCGTGATTCAAATGAGAAATTCGTGGGCAGCCTTGCACTCCTTCTTTCGGAGCATCAGAAAACTTTTATTCATGACCAGGAAACCGAACCGCTTCGACAATTTGGAGATCGATTTGAAAATGATATAGTTCGTGAAATTGCCTTTCATGAGTTTCAAATGGACACACTCATATTTTCGACGGGAAGCAAATTAACCCCGGATCGGTTTTTATCTTCAACAATTGAAGCTGAACTTCAAAAAGCTCCCAATGCCATACTCTGGAAAGACATGAGAATCAATGGATATGAAACGCAAACCGTATTTCTAAGAGATATGAATTCACCGGAGAAAATTGTGTCGATCAGTCTCGAGAGATTGGATGTCCGATGGGAATTATTCAGCTATCTAAAGGAATTTTTTATCTGCCTTGGTGTCTTGGCTGCAGTAGGAATGTATGCGTTCATTCGTAGACGCGATCGCGGTGTCCTGCCCACACTGGGATTCAAAGGCAAGCTT
This sequence comes from Ignavibacteriota bacterium, assembly GCA_003142575.1. Taxonomy (GTDB): domain Bacteria; phylum Bacteroidota; class Ignavibacteria; order UBA10030; family UBA10030; genus Fen-1298. Next base: position 13,489 of record PLMS01000121.1, on the reverse strand, counting down.
TTTCTCGGATTTGCATGCATTACGCTTTTACCTCTTGCAGTTTTGAGCTATTACAACAAACAACTTGTTGCAGAACGAGTGCAGGAACAAGTCGAAACAACATTATATCGCGAATTGTCTCAATTACAGGATCGCATTAGTACATACATTACAGATGAAGAAGATTTTGTGCTCGGAGTTGACGATGATTTCTGCGAAGCGCTTGCCAGTGAATATAGCATTGACTTCTCAGTTTATCGTAATGCGTCGATTCAGGCAAGCAGTCGGTCTGAACTCTATCGCGCTGGACTTTTAGATGGAAGACTTAACGGAGAAGCCTTTACCTCGTCGGTTCTCGGAAGAAAAAGCTATTTTTTAACGAAAGAGAAGATTGGTTCTGTTGAATATGCGGTAGGGTACGCCCCAATTTCAATTGCCGGTTCTATTGTTGGAGTACTCGCAATCCCGACATTGAATCGAGAAAAGGAAATAGAATCTGAATTAGCACAACGAAATGCTTATGTTTTTGGTGCATATGCCATCGTTTTTGGAATTGCCTTGGTTGGCGGTGGATTGCTTGCCTTACGTTTTGCCCGGCCATTACGTCTATTGACCCTTGCAGCAAAAGATGTTTCCGAAGGAAATCTTGCAGTACGAGTCGAAACGCACTCTCGAGATGAAATTGGTATACTTGCACGCTCATTTAACGAAATGGTTTTCAAATTACAGAAGAGCAGAGAAGAGCTTTCGAAACACGAACGCGAAAGTGCGTGGAAGGAAATGGCAAAACAGGTTGCTCACGAAATCCGGAATCCTCTCACCCCCATCAAACTTTCAATCCAGCATGTTCGTCAGGCGTTTAAGGATAAGGCGCCCGACCGGGAAGAGATACTCCAGCGCGTAACACAGACGGTGATTGATCAGATTGAGGTGCTTTCTCGAATTGCTTCTGAATTCTCGAGCTTTGCAAAAATGCCGGAGAGCAAGTTTGAACGGCTGAATATTGACGATCTTCTCAAAGAGACAATAAATCTGTTCCGGGAAATTCAAGGAGTCAGCTTTATCCATACGCTTGCATCTCCAATGGTGATGATTGTTGCCGACCGCGACCAGCTTCGTGGAGTATTTATCAATATCATCAGGAACGCCATCCAAGCGATACAGAAAGCTGGAACCATAACTGCTGAGACTTCGTTAGAAAAACATACTTGTATTATCAAAATCTCCGATACAGGACCAGGAATTCCTGAAGAAATACGAACAAGGATATTCGAACCGAATTTCTCAACGAAGACTGAAGGGATGGGGCTCGGGTTGGCAATTGCACGAAGAGTCATTGAAGACCATGGAGGGACAATATCTTGCTCAAGTGAGCGTGGGAAAGGAACGACGTTTGAAATCCGGCTTCCGGTCTGATAGGGAAGAAATGACCGTTATTCTGCCCAAGATCTTTTCTGGAATTTCGAAAGTGCGTTCAGGAATGAGTACCAGGATCGGGAATGAGAGCGATACCGAATTTGGAATAAATTTAAGTTATAACGTCGGAGATAATCCCACGCGTGTAGGAAGGAATCGTAGAATATTTTTTGCTCAGGTAGGAATTTCGGAACACGACCTTGCAATTCCGCTCCAATGTCATTCGAACAATGTTCTCAAGGTTGATACACCGGGGGAATATAGAGAGTGCGATGCACTTATCACAAATACAACCCATGTGGCATTGGTTGTTACCATAGCGGATTGTGTTCCCATCTTGCTCTTCGATCCGATCAATAAAGCAGTTGGAGCTGTACATGCGGGGTGGAGAGGGACCATTGGTCTCATTGTCAAGCGAGCTGTAGAAAAAATGAAGGCGGAATACAGGACGGACCCGGCTCAAATGCTTGCCTATATTGGTCCATCCGCTGGAGTGTGTTGTTATGAAGTGGGTGGAGAAGTTGCTGTGATGTTCGGGAATAAAGTCGTACCTTTTAACAAGAAGAAGACATTCCTCGATTTAAAAAAAGAGAATATGTTCCAGCTTATGCAACTTGGAGTTTTAGCGAGCAATTTTGAGGTCAGCTCATCCTGTACCATTTGCGAGAGGAAAATGTTTCATTCTTTTAGAAGGGATGGCCGGAAGGCAGGCAGGATGATGGCGGTTATTTCTATGATGCAATAATTGGAGGTAGAATATGTGTGGCATTATTGGATATATAGGCCCAAAAAATGCGCTTCCCATCTTGTTGGAAGGATTGAAACGCATGGAATACCGAGGATATGATTCAGCGGGAATAGCTCTCATTAGTAATGGAACATTGCACATTCAAAAGCAGGCAGGGAAAGTCGATGATCTTGTAAAGAAAATTCAGAACGGTGGCCAGCTACCGGAAGCACATATTGGTATGGGACATACGCGCTGGGCTACACACGGTGAACCTAACGACATCAACGCACATCCGCATGCAGACTGCCGGAATGAAATTGCCGTAATCCACAACGGTATTATCGAGAACTATCTTGCTATTAAAACGAAATTATTGCGGGAAGGGCATCATTTTGTTAGTGCCACGGATACCGAGGTTATTGCACACTTGATCGAAGAAATCTACAAATCGACGCCAAATCTTTTTGATGCGGTCCGCCTTGCAATGAAAGAGGTAAGAGGAACGTACGGACTTGTTGTTCTATCGACTCGTGAACCAGATAGAATAGTCGCAGCTCGAATGGGCAGTCCGCTTATTCTCGGAATTGGCGATGGTGAAAATATTGTTGCAGCCGATGCAGCTGCAATTATAGAGCATACTCGACAAGTTGTCTATCTGGGAGATGGTGAAGTTGCCGAGCTAACAGCCAACGGTGTGGTTACCAAGACGCTTGGAGATGTTGAGATTACGAAGGAGGTACAGGAACTCACATTCGATCTCGAACAAATTGAAAAAGGTGGATTTCTCCATTTTATGTTGAAAGAAATTCATGAACAGCCTGAGACAATTCAGAATTCCATGCGCGGTCGTTTACTGGAAGAAGAGGGATCGGTAAAGCTTGGCGGTCTCAGCGAAGTGGCCCACAAAATTATACATGCACCTCGTCTGATCTTTGCAGCATGCGGTACATCATGGCATGCTGCGCTTATCGGGGAATATATGCTGGAACAGTACGCGCACATTTCTGTGGAAGTTGAGTACGCTTCAGAATTTCGTTACCGAAATCCTATTCTTAATAAAGGTGACGTCGTTATTTTGATCAGCCAAAGCGGCGAGACCGCAGATACGTTGGCAGCTTTACGCGAAGCAAAAGCGCAAGGAGCGACTGTTATTGGAATATGCAATGTCGTTGGAAGTTCCATTGCACGTGAGAGCGACGCTGGTGTGTATATTCATGCCGGTCCAGAAATTGGTGTTGCATCCACGAAAGCATTCACATCACAATTGATCGTGCTGGCATTGCTTACAATTATGATTGCACGGAGTAAGGGAATGCCGCGGGAGAAAGGCATCGAACTCGTTCGGGAAATGAAACTTTTACCGGAAAAAGTTCAGTCGATCCTTTCTAATACAAAACAGATTGAATATATCGCGAGCGAATTTAATGATATTAAGAATTTCTTGTACCTTGGCAGGGGGTATAATTTCCCCGCTGCGCTCGAGGGTGCGCTGAAATTGAAGGAAATATCCTATATCCATGCCGAAGGATATCCTGCAGCAGAAATGAAGCATGGCCCCATCGCACTCATCGATGAAAATATGCCTGTGGTGTTCATTGCGCCACATGATAGATCGTACGAGAAGATTATGAGCAATATCCAGGAGGTCAAAGCGCGGCGAGGGCGTGTGATTGCCATTGTGAATGATGAGGAGGATGGTATCCGTCAGTTAGCAGATTATATGATCTCTGTGCCGACAACACTTGATTTGTTCACACCGATTCTTGCAGTCATCCCACTACAATTGCTGGCATATTACATTGCAGTCTCCCGAGGCTGTAATGTTGATCAGCCTAGAAACTTAGCCAAAAGTGTCACTGTTGAATAAGAGATGGATTTTTAGACAATTCTTCGTATTTTTACAATGCTTTATGAAAGGAAAGTAAGACCACGATGAAGCAAGATGTTAAATTTAAGTCGAATGAATGGGCGCTTATTCTTGGTGCATCAAGCGGATTTGGAGCTGCCACAGCTATTGAATTAGCAAAGCATGGAATGAATATTTTTGGCGTGCATCTTGACCGTCAAGCAACCATGACGAATGTACAGAACCTTATCAAAGATATTAAACATACAGGCGCAAAGACAGTATTTTACAACATCAATGCGGCTGATAGTATTAAACGGAACGAGACGCTCGACGATATTCAGGAACAATTTGGAAATGATTCATCGTCAACTGTTAAAGTATTACTTCATTCTCTTGCATTTGGAACCTTGAAATCATTTATCGCTAAGAAACAAGAAGATGCAATAACCCAGGCTCAAATGGAAATGACCGTTGACGTGATGGCACATAGTCTTGTGTATTGGGTGCAAGGGCTTCTCACTCGCAATCTTATCAAACGTGGTGGACGGATTTTTGGCATGACAAGTTCCGGTGGTCGTAGAGCGATGCCCTTCTATGGTGCGGTGTCGGCTGCGAAGGCAAGCCTCGAATCACATATTAGACAATTGACCATGGAACTTGGGCCTCTGGGCATTACATCAAACGCAATTATGGCGGGAGTAACAGACACTCCGGCGTTGCGCAAGATACCTGGAAATGTAAAGATGGTTGAAGCTGCACGCTTGAAGAACCCTACCGGACGGCTTACGACACCTGAAGATGTTGCAAAGGCAATTGTTCTTCTTTCCTCAGACGAAGCTAGCTGGATATCTGGCAATGTCCTTGGAGTTGACGGAGGCGAAGACATAGTCGGATTTATCAGCCCCCGCAATAATTATTAAAATTATCACTGTTTCATTAAGTTAGAAGGAATCCATTATGTTTCAGTTTGAATTCACCGAAGAACAACGCATGTTGCGTGATATGGCGCGAGATTTTGTGAACACAGAGGTTAAACCTCTCGCTCAGAAGATGGATGAAGAAGAAAAACTGTCTCCTGAATTAATCCGTAAAATTGCGGACATAGGTTTTCTTGGCGCATCATTCCCTCAAGAGTATGGCGGAGGTGGATTCGGTGAAGTTGGTTATTGTGTCATGCAAGAAGAAATGGGAAGAGGTGATCTTGCAACCTCCACATTTATTGGAGCACATCAGTCCATTGGAGCGAATGCAATCTTTATTGGCGGTTCTGAAGAATTAAAGAAGAAGTATCTTGTTCCGCTTGCTGAAGGGAAATATATTGGAGGATTTGCACTGACAGAAGCCTCCGCCGGTTCAGATTCATTTAATTTACGGACGAAAGCACACCTTGATGGAAATGAATGGGTCATTAACGGTGAAAAATTATGGATTACCAACGGAGGTTTTGCGGATATTCTTTCGGTGTTTGCACGGACAGAACGGGGCATTAGCGCTTTCGTAGTGGAGACAAAAACTCCGGGATTCACTGCAGGTCCTAAAGAAAAGAAAATGGGTATTCGCGCCAGCATGACAAATGCGCTGACATTTGATAATGTTCGAATCCCAAAAGATAACATCATTGGGGATGACGGACGTGGATTCCTCATTGCAATGAAAACATTGGATGCCGGTCGTCTTGGATTAGGGGCTGCCTGTCTCGGTGCCATGAAAGAACTCTTAGAGCTCAGTACAAAATATGCAAAAGAGCGGAAGCAATTCGATGCACCATTGTCGCAGTTCCAGGCGATTCAATTTATGCTTGCAGATATAGCAATGACAATCTATGCCTTGGAATCAATGGTCTACCGTACGGCACAAGAGTATGATGAAAAGAAGCCAGTCTCGCGACAGGCAGCGTATGTAAAATTGTACGCTTCAGAGCAACTCTGCAAAGTAGCTGATAAAGCAGTTCAGATCCATGGCGGCATGGGGTATTCGAGAGAACTTCCCATCGAGCGTTACTACCGAGACGCTCGCATCAATCCGATATTTGAAGGTACAAGTGAAGTACAAAGGCTTGTGATAGCGCGCGATGTTCTCAAAAAGAATGGAAAGGTTTAAGAATCAAACCTTGACTTTCTGAGAAAAGTCTGGTAGTTTTATATAAATGATTTTTTGGTCCCGCTGAGGTCCAGCGGGATTTTTATTAAAAAGGTATGAAAAGTTTGGCTCCCGCTAAACAGCAGCGGGATCGTAAATTTTTTAGACAACTTAACATCGTTGCACTCGTTAAGTTGTGAAAAATTTGGACAGGTAGCTCAGTTGGTAGAGCAATGGACTGAAAATCCATGTGTCGGGGGTTCAATTCCCTCCCTGTCCACTCAAAATCGCCATTTCTGACGTTAAGTGTTAGGCATTGCTAACAGTGTGCTAACACTTTTTTGCGTACTGGAAGTCATAAATATTTTTCACTTCTTTTTTCAATATGTAAGAAATACAACTGCCTATCCAAACAATACTTCAAAAGAGTAAAATGTCCTTGCGAGGAGCGTATCACAAGAGGTGAGACGAATGACGAAGTAACCTGCAAGACAAAGGAATTGCATTGCTAAATTCTTCTTATCCTCGTTAGGAATTATTTGCTCTGACTTTATGGTGCAATAATATGAGAGACTATAGAATACCATATTTCAATTTCAACCAATCGTATGCGGCATTGATTTCTTTCGTTTTCGTCTCTGCAAATTCCCGTAACTCGGAGCCAAGATGCTGCACCTTATCCGGATGGTATTGTGAAACCAGCTCTATGTACTTTAACCTGATCTCCTGCTTGGTCATTGTTCCGGTCAACCCCATCAGCTTTCCATAATAGTTTTTCTTTTGCTCTTCGGTAGCAGACGCGGGAGAGAACGCATATTCAGATGATGCCGTGTTCCGATAACTCTTCCGTTCATTATTCTTTGATTGCCCGGATGTGTGAGCATAATCGGAATAGTGGAAAGTATATGAAAACGGATCGATATTCTTTGAGACCTTTTTAAATAGATCGGACTTCCGTTCTCCAGCGGCGAGCAAATAATCGAGCAATAAATGGTTCAACTTATTCAATCGATTCGTCTTATTAGAAAGTGCATATTCGGCAAGAAGTTTTTCGTTCATATTCCTCGAGTAGAGTGAGAGAACTCGTTTTACCCTCTTATTGCCATCAAGGACTGTTCCCGCATAAGAAAAAATAGGGCCGACTTTGTGCTGATACGCGGGCTGGAGCATGAGTGAATACAGTATCGCGAATTCAGTGAATACCGAGTTTGGAGAGATATAATGACGAACTTGAAAAGATGAATTGATACAGCGAAGGCGACCATGAATGATAGAAGCAAACTCGCCAAGAGCAGCAGACAGATTGAGATGCAGAATTCTGACACACAATGCGCTCAAAACTGGTTCGAGACATCGAATCTGCATTGTCTGCTCAAATCCTTCTTTTTTTAAATTGAAGTAATCTGTATATCCTGCAGAACTGTATCGTACAGTACTGAACACGCCCCAAATCTGTTTGTACAATTCATCGTACAAAGTGAACGCTTCAGAATACTTGTACTGATTGAGCAGCATATCAGCAATACTTCGCATTCTTTCGATTGTATTCATAGAGATCTCAATTGGATGTTTTTAGATTCATTATGAAGTGTATTATTTTTGGAAAGGGAGGAATACGTGCCTATTACCTCACGCACGTGATGTAATAATGCCTTATTCTCAGAGAGTTCTGCTAAAACAGAAAAACCGATATTCGCTTCGACAAACTCCTTCATTTTTATTTTCAGCTTCGCATCGTCAAGGGTTTGGGCATCTATACCGTTTGTTTCCATGTAATAGTGAAATGCCTTGATAAGCGGCAGGCCATGAATCCTGATGTTCGACATCCAGCTCTTCAATTTGTATGAATCAGGTGGATGTGATTTTATGGCTTCTCGCAAAGTAACGAGTCGAATTCCAAGAACCTTCGCGGTTTTTTTAAGGAGTACATCGTTGAACGGTCTCTTGCCACGCTCGAGATGAGAGTAATATCCCTGGGATATTCCGAGCCTAGTGGCAAGATCTACTGCTTTAAAACATTTTTCTTTTCGGATTTCTGTTAATGTCATAATGCTTATTCCAATCATATGATAAGAAATATATCTAAATATGTCAAGTAATAAATAGAAATATATCATAGCCCTGTATTAATGTTTTTATGAGAAAACGATGGCGAAGAATTTACCTAGAATGAATGGTCGTTCTCAGTATGGTGCAACATAGATCAGCAGCAAATTCAGAAGAGAGTTCAGTTGGGATACAGATAATAAGTGTAATTGATTGCGCTGGTGAAGATGGATTTATCAATGAGAATTAAATAATTCGGATGGTGTCCTCATTACGGCATGAAGTACCATGTTTGAAGCTCTACAGTTCTGCTCTCACTATGGAATGTACAAAGGATTCGAATGTTCAAAGATTATTGAAAAATGTGTTGAACACGCGATTGAAAATAGAGCACGATACAGGGAGTGATCTTCAGCATTGAAACGAACGCTTTGGTGACTTTGCTTCTGAGCTTGTCGGTAAAAAAAAGCATTTCACATCAGACAAAATACATTTGCACTCTTTATTAATTAATAAATAAAGAATATGAGTGAAAGATATATCTTATAGGGACAAAAATATTGGTAATTGCTTGCATATGCAAAAAAGCAGGTGTAGAACTTGCCGATAGTTTTCATGTCTTTTCAATAGGTCGTCATCATCAAACGCATAAGGGATCGTGAATTTCTCTCCATTCCAGCGTTTTGGAGCAGACCTCCGATATCTCGTCTTGTATTTGATTCGAAAATATTTGGGCTTAATGACTATTGAATAGGGAGGGAAATATAGAAAGTTGAACCCTTCTTTACTTGGCTTTCAGCCCAGACACGGCCATTATGCGCTTCAACAATCTTGCGTACAATAACAAGCCCGAGACCTGTACTGGATTCGCCGGAAGTGGTCTTTACACTGGTTCTTGAAAAGGGTTTAAAAAGTTTATCCATTTCGGCTGGAGGAATTCCTTGACCCTCATCGCTTACGGAGATGACAAGATTATTTCTTTCACACGTAGAATGAATTTTCACTGTCGATTGTGGGAATGAGTATTTAATGGCATTCGAAATAAGATTATTGAGCACTTGTTCGATCTTTTTACGATCCAACTGAAGAACCGGTAAGTCGGTTGCACAATGATATTCAACGGTAATTTGCTTTCGTCCAGCTATGACACGGTTCAATGCCACATTATTACGGATAAGGTCCATCAAATTCACGGGTTCGAGATGAATCGAGAGTTTTCCAGAGTCAATTACGCTGACATCCAGCAATTCTTCAATGAGACTGCGCATAAATTTGCTGGATTGCTTGATCATCTCAAGAAATTCTTTTGTTTCTGAGCTGGTCTTATCTTTTAGTTCCTCTGTAATAAGATCGGCAGCTGTGTAAATGGTCGTAAGAGGATTACGCAGATCATGGGCGGCGATACTTAAGAAGTGGTTCTTTTCCTGATTCAATATTTCGAGTTGAATATTTTTTTGTTCGAGCTGACGATGAATCTCCAAAAGATCTGCATGAGCTTTATGGAGTTCATTGTTTTTCTGGACAGCATTATCATATGTCGAAAGAAGAAGATCGACAATCTGCATCCGATCAGAATTGATGAAGTATTTCTGACCTTCAAATACAATTTCGATATCTGCGTTTGAAGATTTTCTTTTCCTCAACTCATAATTTTCAAAGATGTACTGAATACGGGAAATGAGAAAAGTATCCTCATAGGGTTTTGTGAGAAAATTGTCGGCTCCAGCCTGAAGACCTTTGATCACATCTTGCGGATCGGAAAGAGAGGTAAGCAACATGATCGGAATGGATTTCAAATCGGGGTCACTTTTGATTGCTTTACACAATGCAAAGCCATCCATTTCCGGCATAACGATGTCGGTTATGATCAAGTTCGGTTTCCTCTGGCGAACGCATTCCAACGCTTTGGCCCCGTTGTTTGCCGAATTGACGATGTATCCGTTCCCTTCGAGGATAAAACGAAGTAATTTGGTTTGTGTCGGACTGTCTTCTACTATAAGAATATTAACTTGCGTATCCGTCAATGTCATTTCCTGCTCTATGTACTTTATCAAATTTAATGTTTCTCATTAAAATACTAAAATTCGATGTTCTTCCTCTTTGAATTTAAGAAGCCCCCTTATTGTTATTAATCCTTGCCTTTATCAATAAAATATACCAAAATATGCAACAAATAAAATGTATTCTTAGATAGTAAAGCAATGTATTGAGCCCATTGTCTATCATATTGCAGACAAGCCGCAAATGTGGTTCAAGTAGGTTTTTCAAAAAAACCTTATTTCGCCTCTTCTTTGTAGCGCTATTTTCAACTATCTTTGAACAATGAGAAAATTCTCATACAAGATGAAAGTTCTCTATTTGATCATGGATAGTACGTATTTTTACGAGGATTAAGATGACATTGTATGTCGGCATAAAAAATCTTGCCGCACCTCCTCGGTTCCAAGATGAGGAGCAGAATCGTATTGCATTAATTCTTAATATCATAGCAATTGCTACTATGATGGGTTTAAGCGGGCTCATCATCTACCGACTTTTTACCGGTTATCTTCGCGACGTGTTACCAATCTTCATTATGTGCTGCATTGTCTTTGTATCAATCGTTTTGCTCCATCGGAAACAACTGAGCTGGTCGGGTACCGTTTTATTGTGGTGTATGCTTGGAATTATTGACTATCTCGCATGGATGTATAATGGTCTTCATGACATTGTGCTTTTTAGTATTCCGGGAATTCTTGTGGCCGCAGGACTCGTTTTAAATCGTAGGTACTATTTGATTGTCACGTGTGCTGCCTTATTGTCTATTGGCATTTTAGGATATCTGGAAATTACTGGCGCAATTCAGAATGCGTACAGCGTTTATACAAACTGGAACGACGTAATTGATCTTGAAGTTATGGTAGGTCTCACGGCAATCACGACTTGGTTTCTTTCAGATAATCTGAGGAGAAACATGATCCGGCTGCAAAATGACGAACGAGAAATTCATAACCAATCCGATCAATTAAGAGCGTCTGAAAAACGCTATCGCGCCCTTTTTGAAGGTGCCAATGATGCTATTTTTATTCTCAGTAATGATAAGTTCATCGAATCCAACTCCATGGCACTTAAAATGTTTAGATGTGAAAGGTCGACAGACATTATCGATCATTTTGTACGCGAATTTAGTCCTACTCATCAACCTGATAACCGAAACTCAAAAGAAAAGGCACTTGAAATTATTGACGCTGCATTTGGGGGGACATCTCAACGGTTTTATTGGAAATTCTCACGCAAGGATGGAACTCTCTTCGATGCTGAAGTTTCTTTAAATCGTCTTGAGTTCGGCAACAAAATATATCTCCAAGCTCTCGTCAGTGATATCACAGAGCGTCTACACGCTGAAGAGACTTTACGAACAAGCGATGAAAAGTTGCGAAATATTGTAGAAAACAGTACGAACTTGTTCTATTCGTGTAATACAGATATGGTATTTACATACCTTAGTTCTCAAGCCAATGACATCTTCGAATGTGAACCAGATGAACCATTAGTTCGGTTTGCGGATTTTATGACCGACAATCCAGTCAACAAGCTTGGTTCTGAACACGCAAAGAAAGCGATCCAGACAGGCGAGCGGCAATCAACGTACGAACTTGAGTTATTAAGTAGAAAAGGAAGTCGTGTCTGGTTAGAGATTCAAGAAGCTCCTGTTGTGAAAGAAGGAAAGACGATTTCCTTGGTCGGAGTTGCAACCGATATCACAAAACGTCAACGGGCAGAAAGAGCACTTCAAGTAAGTGAGAAGAAATATAGAGATATTGTTACATGGGCTCCAATTGGTATCTATCAATCAACACGATCAGGGAAGCTGCTCAGTGCCAACAGCAGTATTGCACAGATATTGGGATATGATTCTGAGAACGAGTTTGTTGGATGTAATATGGGGGAAGCGATTTATTTTGATACGAAAGATCGGGAACAAATTATCTTTCAACATGATATGGCCGGTCATAATGTGGCAATGAGTAATGAGACTCGATGGAAGAAGAAAGATGGTTCCACCATATGGGTTTTGATGACGGTTCATGATGTCAGAGATAAAACTGGACAAATACTCTATTACGAAGGATTTGTTTTTGACATTACGAAACGTAAACATGCTGAAGAATCACTGCGCGAAGGCGAAGAACGTTATCGTCTGCTCGTCGAAAATTCAACGGACCTTGTTACCGAAATCAGTTCTGAAGGTACTTTCCTATACGTCAGTCCAAATGTTAAATCCATTCTTGATTTTAGACCGGTGGACATGGTCGGTACAAATGTGCTTTCAAAAGTGTATACTAAAGATAAAACTCTCATTGCAGAAATTCTTAATAAACAGGGCGGAAGTGCGATGTATCGTTACCGCGATAGAATGGGTGGCTGGCACTGGTTTGAATCTTCAGGACGAGTCTATGATACTTCGTCCGGTGAACGGCGGATGGTTATGGTGAGCCGTGATATTACGGAGCGTCGAATAGCAGAGCAAGAACTGGAGACTTCACGAAAACAATTGCAGCACTTTACAGAGCATCTTGAACATGTTCTTGAGGAAGAACGAAAGCGAATTTCGCGCGAACTTCATGATGATCTTGGTCAATTACTTACTATCTTGAAATTTGACCTAAGTTGGCTTAGATTAGAGGGAGCTAAAGGCGACTCTGAAGTTATCGCGAAAACCGATGAAATGATGGAATCGCTAAATGAAGCATTGGCTTCAGTGAAACGAATCTCAAAAGAGATTCGGCCGCCGCAACTCGATGCGCTTGGCCTCGGTGGAGCATTACAATGGGACATCGATCAGATGGAGAAGAAAATAGGTATTAAAGGGATTGTAACGATCGAGCCAGCTGAATTCGAAGTAAAGGGACAGATCGGTGCAGTTCTCTATCGGATTTTTCGAGAAGCCTTGACCAATGTTGTGCGTCACGCACAAGCACAGAATGTGTTTGTAAGATTATCGAAAAAGTTGGATTCTATAGTCTTCTCTATTCGGGATGATGGACGTGGTATTACGAAGAAGGAATTGGCAGGAGATACATCATTAGGCCTTGTCGGCATACGCGAGAGGANNTCGGTGGAAGTCCCACTCAGCAAAGAGAATAACGGAGAGAGCAAATCATGATTAGTGTTCTTATTGCGGATGACCACCCGATAGTTCGAAAAGGCCTCAAAACAATTCTGAAAGATGTGCCGGATATTAAAGTTGAAGATGAGGCGTGCGATGGTCTCGAGGTCATGGAGAAGATTCGAAACGCAGACTTAGATGTTCTGGTACTTGATCTCTCGATGCCGAAGCTTGATGGGCTTGAGACGATAAGAAGAATCAAGTCTGAAAAACCTGATATGGCCATTCTTGTGTTGAGCAT
>PLMS01000096.1 GCA_003142575.1 Ignavibacteriota bacterium | reverse complement strand
AAACTCAATTTTATTGGTAATGTTGAAGGACGCGATATTTTAAAGGCGAAAGCCGATGTTGTTGTATGCGATGGTTTTACCGGTAATAGTATTTTAAAATTCGCTGAGAGTGTTCCCGGGTTCTTGAAAAGTAAATTGAGACAGTTTGCAGAACAAGGGTTCATAAACAAGATCGCTGTCGGCCTTGCCCTGTGGCCTCTCAAAGCATCGCTCAGCGATATGGATCCAAACAAAGAAGGTGGTGTGCCTGTATTGGGAGTAAAAGGCGTCACGATCATAGGTCATGGAAGTTCGACGGCAACGGGAATCAAGAATATGATTCTCCGAGCTGTTGAAGTAGCACAAACGCAAGTAAACCGAGATATTGAAGCGGCATTAGTAGCCCCTGTTTTATAAAAAAGGAAAAGATGGAATTACGACGAGCGACAATTACAGCAGTTAGTCATTATGTTCCTGAAAAGATACTCTCAAATTCTGATCTTGAGAAGATGGTTGAAACAAACGATGAATGGATTCGTACTCGTACGGGTATCCGTGAGCGGCGTATTCTCGAAAAAGGAGCGACTTCAGATTTAGCAATAAAGGCAGTTCAGCAAATGCTTACAAATCGCGGCATCAGTGCCGCGGAGATTGACCTGATCATAGTTGCCACTATTACGCCGGACATGATGCTGCCGACAACGGCATGTCTTGTACAGGATAAAATCGGAGCCCGTAACGCGTGGGCATTTGATCTCAATGCGGCATGTTCTGGATTTCTCTATGCCCTCAGTGTCGGTGCGCGGTTCATTGAGACCGGAGTGCATTCCAAGGTCATCATCGTTGGAGCGGATAAGATGACTTCCATTACCGATTATACTGATCGGAACACGTGTATCTTGTTTGGTGATGCTGCGGGGGCAGTATTGCTTGAGCCGACCAATGAGAAAGAGTATGGCATTCTAGACCAGCGTTTGTATAGTGATGGTTCCGGCGGCAAGTATCTCTGTATGAAAGGCGGTGGAAGTTTGAACCCACCGACACATGAAACCATCGACAAAAAGATGCACTATGTGTATCAAGATGGTAAGACGGTCTTTAAGAGCGCTGTTATCGGAATGGCTGAAGTTGCTGCAGAAATCTTGGAACGCAATCATTTAAAAGGGGAAGATATTGCCTGGCTCGTCCCGCATCAGGCAAATCTTCGCATCATCGATGCAACAGCAAAACGCATGGGTATTGATCGCAATAAAGTGATGATCAACATCGATCGGTATGGCAACACAACGGCGGCAACAATTCCGCTTTGCTTATCCGAATGGTGGCAAGCCGGTCAGTTAAAACGCGGACAGAAAATTGTACTTGCAGCATTTGGCGCCGGCTACACATGGGGCGCAACACTGGTGAATTGGTCATTAACCAATCCGGAGAAGCGATAACGATGCACAAGACTGCATTTGTTTTTCCGGGACAAGGTTCGCAATATGTTGGCATGGGGAAAGACCTTTATGAGGGGAATACTCAAGCCAAAGCGCTTTTTAGCAAAGCGGATGAGACCCTCGGTTTTTCTCTTAGTAAAATTTGTTTTGACGGACCGGAAGAAGAATTGAGACAAACAAAGAATACACAACCGGCAATATTTCTTCACAGTGTTGTGTTGTTCAATTTGATGAAAAACAGAAAATTCGAAATGGCGGCCGGACATTCTCTTGGCGAGTATTCTGCACTGGTCGTAGCAGGTGCATTAACGTTTGAGGACGGATTGAAGCTAGTTCGGTTACGCGGTGAATTAATGCAGCAAGCGGGCGTTGAACAACCGGGAACCATGGCGGCGATTGTCGGTCTTGATCCGAAAACGGTCAATGGAATCTGCACTGAGGCATCCCCGGCGGGTATAGTGCAAGCAGCGAATTTCAATTCGCCGGGTCAGATTGTCGTCTCCGGTTCAGTGACGGGAGTACGAAAAGCAATGGAGCTCGCAAAAACATGCGGTGCAAAAATCGTAAAAGAACTTCCGGTAAGCGGTGCGTTTCATTCACCGTTAATGGAATCAGCGCAAGCAGGATTAAAAGCGGCATTGGACAGAACGGAGATTCGCGATGCGGCTGTCTCGATCTATGCCAATGTCACAGCCAGACCCGTGCGTCATGCGGATGAAATCAGGAGTTTGCTCTATAGGCAGCTGACGAGTCCGGTGCGTTGGGAGGAGAGTGTCGCCAACATGGTAGCTGACGGTGCAGCAACGTTTATGGAAATTGGACCGGGAAAAGTACTTCAGGGGTTGGTAAAACGGATCAACGGGAATGTTGAGACGTGCGGATTTGAAAAATTGGGTGATGTCACAGTCGCAGATGGAATATCGAATTAATGAAATGATCTGTAAAGAGTAATCTAAATATATTTTCAGTATTATAGAGATAAGGAATAGTATGGGTGTTCTAGATAAAAAAGTAGCGTTGGTCACAGGTGGTGCGCGGGGCATCGGCAGGGAAATCGCATTGAAGCTTGCGTCGGAGGGTGCCCATGTGGCATTTACCGATATCCGGTTAGAGGGGGCGGCAGATGAAGTTGTGAACTTAATTCGCGCAAAAGGTGTTCAAGCAACAGCAATTCAATCGGATGTAAGGAACCTCGCCGAAGCACAGAATACGATTGATGCGGTAGTGAAAGAGTATCAACGCATTGATATTCTCGTGAATAATGCTGGTATCACACGTGACAATCTGATTATGCGAATGTCGGAAGACGAATGGGATTCTGTCATTGCTATTAATCTGAAAGGTACATTTAATTTTTGTAAAGCTGCGAGCCGGCAAATGCTCGGCCAGAGAGAAGGAAAGATCGTCAATATCGCTTCGATTGTGGGAGTGATGGGCAATGCCGGTCAAGTAAATTATTCTGCGTCGAAAGCAGGCGTTATCGGTCTTACCAAAACACTTGCAAAAGAGTTTGCATCTCGCAATATTCAAGTGAACGCAGTGGCACCGGGATTCATTGATACGGAAATGACACAGAAATTAACTCCCCAACAACGCGAGGCAATTGCAGGTGCAATTCCCATGAAAAGGATTGCCAAACCGGAAGAAATTGCCAGTGTCGTAGTATTTCTAGCTTCACCAGCCGCAAGCTACATCACCGGTCAGGTGGTCAATGTGGATGGCGGACTTGTAATGTAAATGAAATAATCAACCAAAACGTAATATCTTAAAACAATCTAAGGAGTAATACAATGGCAGATTCTACTGAGAAAGTGAAAGAGATCATCGTCTCAAAATTAGGCGTTGATGCAGCTCAAGTAACACCAGAAGCATCTTTCACAAACGATCTCGGTGCTGATTCGCTCGATACAGTTGAGCTGGTCATGGAGTTCGAGAAAGCGTTCAACATTCAAATCCCCGATGAAGATGCCGAAAAAATTGCCAGTGTTGGCGATGTGATTAATTACCTGAAGTCGAAGGGTATATAATTGCGCTTGGTCTAAAGCAGGAACGAGAGCAACTAGTTGAATTAGAGGTGCTCTCTCTTTTTAAGAATTATCACGCGGGGCGTGTAGAAGTGTACTGCGCCTCGCATCATTTTCGATTGATGAGGAAGAAGACATGGCGGTGGATGAAAGCAGGCGGCGCGTAGTAGTGACAGGGATGGGTGTTATTACTCCCCTCGGCAACACTGTGCAGGAATATTGGCAAGCGTTGATTGAGGGAAAAAGCGGTGCCGGGCCCATTACACTTTTTGATGCAAGCGGCTTCGAAACGAAGTTTGCCTGCGAAGTCAAAGGATTTGATCCGATAAAGTATATGGATCGAAAACTTGCGCAGCGCGCCGATCTCTTTACATTGTACGGAATTGCAGCTTGTCAGGAAGCTATGAAGGATTCAGGTTTGAATCTCGAGAAAGAAGATCGTGAACGCATAGGCGTCATCTTTGGCTCCGGAATTGGCGGGATGTGGACATACCACAAGCAATTCACGAATTATATCGATGGTAAAGGGCCGCGCCTTATCAGTCCATTCTTCATTCCCATGTTGATTCCGGATATTGCCGCTGGCCGCATCTCAATGATTTACGGACTGAAAGGTCCAAACTATGCAACCGTGTCTGCATGTGCAACATCTTCTCACGCTATAGGAGATGCTTTCATGCTGATCCAGCGTGGGAATGCAGATGTCATGGTGACAGGAGGCGGTGAGGCAAGTATCTGTCCGATGGGTATCGGTGGATTCAATGCCTTGAGAGCCTTATCTAAGCGCAACGACGCTCCTCAGAAAGCCAGCCGTCCGTTTGATAAAGATCGCGACGGTTTTGTGATGGGCGAAGGAAGCGGAATTCTTGTATTGGAAGAACACAAGCATGCTATGAACAGAGGCGCGAAAATTTACGCTGAAATTTCAGGCATTGGCTTCACCGGCGATGCGCACCATATCACGGAGCCGGCGCCAGGTGGTGAAGGTGCANNAGTGCGAGCAATGCGCATCGCCATTCGCGATGCAGGATTGACACCAGAAGATATTGACCATGTGAACACTCATGGCACATCAACACCTCCAGGTGATAGAAGTGAAACTGCCGCCATCAAAACGGTTTTTGGGGAACGTGCAAAAAAAATTGCTATCAATTCCACAAAGTCAATGGTAGGTCATCTCCTTGGCGCAGCGGGTGTCGTCGAAGCGGTTGCCACCATTATGGCAATTCAAAATAATAAAGTACACCCGACGATCAATCAAGAGACGCCCGATCCGGAATGCGATTTGAATTATATCCCGAACAAAGCGCAGGATTGGAATATTAACGTAGCGATCAGCAATACGTTTGGATTCGGGGGTCATAACGCAACCCTTCTATTTAGAAGGTATCAAGAAAGCTAAACCTTCCCACAGGTAGTTCGTGGGGATGAAAGAGTTGTGTTGAACAACATCATCAATCGGCTTCGTTGCCGATTCCACCTACTTTGTTTTTCTTTTCTCTCACGGGATGCGCAGGTCAAGTCCCTTGTCGAGAAACTCCGCTCCACAGGGTTTGATTTTGTACAGTTCGAAAAGGCTCTACAATACCGGCCGCGAAAGTGGAAACTATTTCTTCAAGCGCTGATCCATCGGTCGTACCTTCAACTTATCGATGAGCGATGGGAATCGAATGAGCGATTGGAGTTTCTTGGTGATGCAATTCTCAGTTTTGTAGTCGCCGAACATCTCTACAGAACCTATCCTGAAATGGAAGAGGGGAATTTGACTAAATTGCGTTCGCGATTGGTTAATCGGAAAATCTTAGCACAGCGTTCAAAAAACCTGCATTTATCTGATTTTTTACTGCTCAGTACGAGTGCCGCACAATCTATCGACAGCGGATCGGAATCGATCATCGCGGATGCGTTTGAATCTATCGTTGGAGCCCTGTATTTGGATGGAGGATTTGCGGCGGCAAAGAGATTCATCTATGCGTCTTTGTTGGAGAATCCGGAAGTGTTCAACTCTGCCATGATGGATGATAACTACAAAAGTGCACTGTTAGAATATGTACAAGCCCGTTCTTTGGGTATTCCACGTTATTCTGTTACCCATGAAGAAGGTCCGGAACATGACAGGCGTTTTACGGTGGAAGTTACTATCGGTGCGCATTCATGGGGCGTCGGATCCGGGCGAAGTAAGAAAGAGGCCGAACAGTCTGCGGCTGCTGATGCGCTCGAGCGCATCCAACAACAAAAAGTAGATGTTCATCCTGAGGATGTAAATGAAACATCAGCAAAGTGAATTTCTTGCGCGGCATCTTGGCCCGCGTGAACAAGAAGTGACCGAGATGCTCAAGATCATCGGTGTTCGTTCAATCGATGAATTGATCGAGCAGACTATTCCTGACAGCATCCGAATAAAACAACAGGTCCAAATGGAACCTGCGAAAACAGAGTTTGAGATGCTCAAAGAACTCCGTGAGATCGCAAAGAAAAATGTGGTGCTTCAATCGTATCTTGGTCAGGGCTATTATAACTGTATAACACCAAGTGTGATTCAACGAAATATTTTTGAAAACCCAGGCTGGTATACGCAGTACACGCCGTATCAACCGGAAATTTCGCAAGGGCGGCTTGAGGCTCTCTTGAATTTTCAGACGATGATTGCAGACCTCACTGGAATGCCTGTCGCGAATGCCTCACTCCTCGATGAAGGCACTGCAGCCGCTGAAGCAATGGCAATGGCTTATGGGATTGTGAACAAGTCTCCCCAGGGAACATCGAATAAATTCTTTGTCTCAGCACGCTGCTTCCGCCAGACGATTGACGTTGTCCTTACGCGTGCAACACCGCACAATATTGAAGTCGTTGTTGGCAATCTTGAAACGGTGAACTTCGACAATACATTCTTTGGCGCACTGGTTCAATATCCAGGAGAAGATGGAGCGGTAGTCCATCTGCGGCCGTTCATCAAGAAAGTGCATGATGCCGGTGCTGTAGCTATTGTTGCAACAGATTTACTCGCATTGGCATTACTCACACCGCCGGGTGAATTTGACGCAGACATTGTCATTGGTAACTCTCAACGTTTTGGAATTCCTCTTGGCTACGGTGGACCCCATGCGGCGTTCTTCGCAACAAAGAACGAATACATCCGTACGATGCCCGGTCGCATCATCGGTGTCTCTCTTGACGCTCAGAAGAACACTGCTTATCGCATGACGCTCCAGACACGTGAGCAGCACATTCGTCGCGAGAAAGCGACCTCGAACATCTGCACTGCGCAGGCATTGCTGGCAATTATGTCGGGTATGTACGCTGTCTATCACGGACAGGAAGGCATCAAGAATATTGCCTCACGCGTTCATCGATTGACAACATTGATGGAAGTTGAATTAAAAAAACGTGGTTTCGCGCAGTTGAACGAAAATTATTTTGACACGCTGCG
The DNA here is from genome assembly GCA_003142575.1 of Ignavibacteriota bacterium. Taxonomy (GTDB): domain Bacteria; phylum Bacteroidota; class Ignavibacteria; order UBA10030; family UBA10030; genus Fen-1298. Next base: position 8,621 of record PLMS01000096.1, on the reverse strand, counting down.
GATTCAGGTTGCCGACAAGAAGCAGGCAGAACGCATTCTTCAACTTGCCGTCGAGGTAGGTTACAACCTGCGATTTATAGAAGATAAATTCATTGGCATCTCGTTGGATGAAACGTCCACACTTGAAGACATTGAAACAATACTGAATGTATTTACACAGATAAAGGGAGAACCGGTCAAAGCGGGCTCTCTTGATGATTCCTTTGGAGCGATATCGGTTTCGTATCCGTCTCAGTTTCAACGCACGACCACATTTCTTCAGCATCCCGTATTTCATTCGTATCAATCTGAAACAGCAATGATGCGATATATCAAAAGTCTGGAAAATAAAGACCTTTCGCTTACTGTTTCCATGATTCCACTGGGTTCCTGCACTATGAAGCTGAATGCCGCAACGGAATTGCTTCCACTCACGTGGCCGGAATTTTCCGGCATACATCCTTTTGTGCCGGTCGAACAGGCAATGGGATATTTCAAAATCTTTCGAGAATTGGAAAAAGCACTCTGCNNCAGGTCTTCTTGTTATTCGTGCGTATCATCACGACCACGGACAGCCGCAGCGCGTTGTAACACTTATTCCATCATCCGCACATGGAACAAATCCTGCAAGTGCAGCGATGGCGGGAATGAAAGTTGTTGTTGTCAATTGTGATGCGCAGGGGAATATTGATGTAGATGATCTCCGCGCTAAGGCAATCCAGTACACAGAGACGCTTGCTGCATTGATGGTAACGTACCCATCCACTCATGGCGTGTTTGAGGAACGCATCAAAGAAATGTGTGGCATCATTCACCAGAACGGTGGTTTGGTATATATGGACGGCGCGAATCTCAATGCGCAAGTCGGACTTACGTCTCCCGCTGAAATCGGCGCCGATGTGTGTCATATCAATTTGCATAAGACTTTTGCTATTCCGCATGGCGGTGGTGGACCAGGCATGGGACCGATTTGCGTGACGAAACAGCTTGCACTCTATTTACCCGGACATCCAATTGTGAAAGTCGGCGGAGAGAAAGCAGTCCACGCAGTATCTTCTGCTCCGTGGGGAAGCGCGAACATTTTGCTCGTCTCGTATGCCTACATCAAGATGCTTGGAATCGAAGGGTTGACGGATGTGACCAAAATTGCAATCCTCAATGCCAACTATCTGAAATCTCAGCTGGAAAAACACTATCCGGTTCTCTATCAAGGCAAGAACGGCAGAGTGGGGCATGAGTTTATATTAAACATGAAACAGTTCAAAGAACAGGCAGGTATCGAAGTGGAGGATATTGCCAAACGGCTTATGGATTATGGTTTCCATGCGCCGACCGTATCGTTCCCCGTACATGATACGCTGATGATTGAACCGACGGAAAGCGAACCAAAGGCTGAGCTTGATCGTTTTGTTGATGCGATGATTGCTATTCGGAAAGAATTACAGGATATCGTCGACGGCAAATTAGACAAGACCGACAATCCGCTGAAGAATGCACCGCACACGGCTGTAACGGTAATGAGCAATTCATGGAATCATCCATATTCCCGTGAACAGGCTGTGTTTCCGGTTCCATCGCTGAAGAAGAATAAATTCTGGCCGTCCGTTGGGCGGATCGACAACACGTATGGCGATCGGAATATCTTCTGTACATGTCCACCGGTGGAAGAATACAAAGAGAAATCAAAGTAATCAGTTTTCAGGGTGCTATCTGTGCAATCAGTGAAATCATAATGCCTGTTGAAGACGATAATAAGATCAAAGAAATTTTCTCAACCGCAAAAACTATCGCTGTAGTCGGCGCATCCAACAAGCCATTACGTGATAGTCATCGTATCATGCAGTACCTGAAACGAGAAGGATACATGGTTATTCCTGTCAATCCGATGTACGCGGAAATTGACGGCGAGAAATGTTATCCCAATCTTACGTCCATCGGAAAACCGATTGATATTGTAGACGTATTCCGTAATCCGGATGCGGTGGATGAGATTGTTGTAGAGGCGATTGCCGTGAAGGCAAAAACCATCTGGCTCCAGCTTGGTGTTGTCAATGCATCTGCGGCAAAGAAGGCTGAGAAAGCCGGTCTTCAAGTGGTTATGGATCATTGTATTGCAATCGACCACTCCCGCTTGACGCGATAAGAGACATAAGCGAGAGCATGCAGAGCGGCGATTGCTTTATTGTATGAAGGATATTTTAATTTGGAGATCCGTGATAAAATATTCAAAATTGTTGTTGTTGAGTTGCATATTTACGTCTTCGCTTGAAGCGCGGTGGATGTCTGATTCCATTTTGATCGTGGACGACATACAAATACTTGGCAACCATACAACGAAGGAATATGTCATCCTCCGCGAAATGTCCATACAACCAGGTGATACGTTGACACAGGAAGCCATCGAACGCGATCGGAATAATATTTACAATCTTGGCCTCTTCAATAAAGTAGACGTGGAATATTCTGTTCGTCAAAATATTGCATCGGTTTTTGTTATTGTCTCAGAACGATGGTATTTTATTCCGTATCCGATACTAGGAATGAAATATCGCGACCCGTCAAAACTGTATTACGGAGCGGGAGTGATGGACCAAAATTTTCGTGGACGCAACGAGAAGGTGTATGCAAGCTTCGGTTTTGGGTACGATCGGTGGTCCATGTTGAATTATCAAAATCCAAAAGTGACAGACAATGATGATATTTATTTCAGTGGAGCATTCGCAGTCCAAAAAGTGCACAACCTGAGCAGCAGTTACGGTGAATATGAGAATTCGAATATTTTCTTGAATGGAACTATTGGTAAGCGTTTTGGTTTGTATCAAACGTTTTTCGGCACAATGGGGTATGAAGTCTGGCAGGTCAACGAGCCGCAATTGAACCGTACCGTTTCATCATCGGGACGCGATGCATTCCTCACAGCATCCGTACAGTATAGGTATGATACTCGGGACAACCGTGAATATACAACGGATGGTTCACTGATCTCACTCGGCATAAATAAGAGCGGATTCGGGGAATCGGAAATGAACCTGACAGGATGCGCATATGACTTACGGCAGTTCTTTGGATTCAACAGCGGGAGCGCTATCGGTGTACGGACAATAGGATCGTTTACTTGGGGCGGAGTAATTCCTCCGTACCGGCATGTCTTTTTCGGATACGATGAGCGTATTCGCGGATACTTCTACAAGACAATGGAAGCAGAAAACCGAATAGGTATGAACGCCGAACTCCGGTTGCCGATTCTTACGCCGCGTTATCTTGAGATTGACGCCTTCGGCATTCCCCAGTTCCAGAAACTACGCTATGGTCTGTACTTTGCCATCTTTGCCGATGCAGGAAAACTCTGGTCGCGTCATCAGGTCTTGTCGGAACAACCATGGTATTCCGGCGTGGGCGCTGCATTTCAATTTCTTTTACCATATGGATTCAATATTCAAACGGGGGCAGCGGTCAATAATCTCGGAACCATGCAAGGATTCATTGACTTTGATACATCATTTTAGTTGACTCATCATCCATGGATTACTTTTACGTCAAACAGGAAGATATCAGCAGCCACGGATTAATTCTTCGCGGTGATGAATCAAAGCATCTTGTCCGCGTGATGCGGAAGGATATCGGCGATCGCATCTTTGTTACCGACGGCAACGATACAATGTATGAAGCAGTGATTGTCGGATATGGAAAGACAGATGCACATTGCGATATCGCTGCAATGCACAGGAAGTACCATGAACCGTCTCTCGATGTAACACTTGCAGTCTCTCTGCTTAAAAACCCGGCCCGGTTCGATTATCTCGTGGAAAAAGCAACGGAGCTCGGCGTGCGGACGATCATTCCGCTGTTCAGTGAAAGAACCATCCCGAAGCACGAGAAACATGACCGGTTAGAAAAAATTGCGCTTGCTGCAATGAAGCAATGCGGACGAAGTTGGTTACCGCGGATTCAACCGCTGCAAAAGTACGAAGCAGTGGTAGGCAATTCGTCCCACGGGCCGTTGAAATTTATCCCTCACGAAAAAACCGATTCTCTTCAGACCATCTCCTCGGAGATGAAGAATCACGATGATGCGCATTCGGTTCTCATTACAATTGGACCGGAGGGTGGGTTCTCGGAAGATGAAGTGGCTCTCGCCGAACACAATGGATTCAAACTCATATCTCTCGGATCGCGGCGTCTGCGGACGGAAACTGCAGCAGTGGTAACTCTGGCAGAACTATTGAAGTAAAGTTTCCAGTACTATCTCTTTGATTGGCGATATCAAAAAATGTAGTCGGCTCCTAAAGAGAAATCCGCTCCGTTGTAGTTCTTCCTTCCTCCAACAGCAGTTTCAAAATCTGCCTCTCTATTGAGACATTTCCGGAAACTACGCTCCACTGCCTGAGTTTGTACCGGCGAGTTGAGCGATATCCTTATTCTCCAGAATCTGTTTTGCATAGCCGATCCGGACTGCTTGAATCATCGCAATGCCCACCTCTTCCAATGTACAAACATTCTTTGGAGATAAAACTTTCCACAACGGATACAACGACCCAAGCACTTTGAAGAGCGGCTTTACATTCTTCTGACCCTTGGTTGGCTTCATCAGTCCAGGTCTGAATAGGTACACTGCTTTGAACGGAAGCCTTGTAAGATGATTTTCTGTTCTCCCTTTCACCCGAGCCCACATCATTTTACCCTGTTCTGTGCTATCGGTTCCTGTTCCCGACACATAGCAGAATGTCATCTCGGGATTGAGCTTTGTCAAAGTAGTTGCAGCCTGCATTGTAAGGTCGTATGTAATCCGGCTATAGTCTTGTTCATTCATCCCTACAGAAGAAACACCGAGACAGAAAAAACAGGCGTTAAATCCTCTGAGATGTTCTCTAATAGTAGAATAGTCGAAGAAATCTTTATGAAGCAGTTCCTTCAGTTTTTCGTGCTTCACATTGCACGATCTTCTGCCTATGACTAAGATTGATTCGACATCGGGATGTTTGAGAGCTTCGTGGAGAACTCCTTCCCCGACCATGCCTGTAGCTCCGAATATGATGATTTTGATTTTCATTGTCACGATGTGATTCCTTTGGATATTTTGTTTTTCAGTGGTACCCGACTTTTTATCGTTACATGTGAAAATCCCGAACTCTTGGATCGAGAATAATATCGGAATACTTCAAAGGAGCATTGAGATACACACCCTCATATGACCTGCAGCGGCTGAGTGCCACATATGCTTGCCCATGTGCAAATGCGCCATATCCCAAATTAATGATGACCTTGTCAAACGTTTTACCTTGACTCTTGTGGATGGTAATTGCCCAGGCAAGTTTTATCGGGTATTGGCGGAATGAACCTGTCACGACGGATTCGATGCTGCGATACGTACGGTCGTACTCGTACACTGATTTTTCCCAGCTGGTTTGTTCGATCGTATGAACAACGCTGCCGAAAGAAACTTTAATGGAATCATTGGAGATATGCTGTATAACGCCAAGAGTTCCATTGACCCAGCGTTTGTTCGGATCATTTTTCACCATCATCACTTGGGCGCCTTTTCGTAGCTTGAGTTTCTTGTCGGTTGGGTGCGATTTTTCATCGAAGTCGCCTTCGATAACTGCATCGAAATCATATTCCTGAGACGGTAATGCAGAAAGCCGCTGCAGATTGATCGCTGAGGCAAGCGCGTTGGTGCTGGTGAGAGTGATGGCGAGATCATGCGTGTTGAATTTCAAAGATGGCTGGTGCCGCTGATTGATTTTCGCCAGATCGGAAAGCTCGATTTCTTTGTTGCGTACCTTATTCAGAAGCAGAATAAACTCAGGGTCGCTTTGACGGAACACATGTTGCAGTTCTATTTTCTGCAGGCGGATTTCGCTGAACACTTTTGCGCTGAAAAAATACGGAGTCAGGTAGTTATCTTCGAAATATTCTCCGAGATCCCGTTCAACAACCGGTGGAAGCTGGAATAAGTCGCCGATAAGGACGAGTTGAACACCTCCAAAGGGATCATACGGCCGGTTGCGGTTTAACCGGAGGGACGCATCGATTGCATCCATCATATCTGCGCGCACCATGGAGACTTCATCGATTATGAGAGTGTCGAGAGCTGCGAACAGGTCCGCTTTGCCCCGTATTTTTTTGACATCATCCAGTGTGATGAGGCGCGTTGGGAAGCGAAAGAACGAATGAATCGTTGAGCCGCCGATATTGACCGCGGCAATTCCTGTGGGAGCGAGTACAATAGTTTTCTTTTGCGTTTTTTCTTTAAAGTAATGAAGGAGTGTCGACTTTCCCGTACCCGCATTGCCGGTGACATAGTAGTGGTGTTTCGTACGTTCAAGCAGATCGAACGCGGTCGAAAACTCACGCGTCAATTCAAAGTCGGAAGGAATGCCTGCCCGTTCCGACTGTCGGTCGGAACGAGGTCGCGCCGTGCTGATGCCACGACGGACAATGGACGAGGAAGCAAGTTCTTTCTTCGGTTTCTTTGACTTCGTTGGTAATTCGGGCGGATGTGCCGATATCTTTGGCGGTTCGACAGAGAGATTTATTGATCGTTTCAAAGGATTATGATTTTTCTTTTAAAAAACATTAGCGCTATCAGGAAGGAACACCTGAGAGCAGATAAATAAATTACGCTACCTCAAATCATTGTCATTGAGTATGCTCGCTGCCATGGACAATCTTCTTTAATTTGTCTATCATCATGTTGAAGCGTTGAGTCTGGGTTAAGTAAGTCAGATTACCTAATATACTTTCCTGCAGAACAGTATTATTCAAGATTTCTTGAAATTCCGCTTTCAAATATTTTTTTACATCATCCGGTGATTGGAGAATGACCTCCACGATATCTATTCTATTATCTAAGATATATGTGATGTCTTCAAAGTCTTGACTGGTTCTTGGATCTTTTGCTCCCCGATTGTGAAATGCAGTGAATTTGCTGGCTAAAAAATAGGCAAGCGGTAAGATGTAAATGGTAATATTTTCAATCTTCTGCTGTTCAAGATGCTTAAAACCAGGTCCGAACCATGGATTTGCGGGTAACCAGCCTACTTCTTTTGTGCTCATAATATCTACTGTGATATCGTTATACTTGAAACGACAAATCACAGTTTCTTCCGGTGACTGCCGAAAGTTTTTGCGTACTAATTCGTCTCTTAGATTTTCAAGTTCGCCGAGTGTCGTGATTTCCAAACCGATGTCGATATCTTTGGTGGGTCTTACGTCCTCAGCCGCAGGGTCGTTGATGTACAGACTCACTACTGCACCACCGACATAGACCACGCGGTTATGCAGATCACCTAACGCTTGTGCTATGATACGAATACTCTCCAGATTAAGAGCGGTATTTATGATCATATTCTTTTTTCTAATTCTTGTATGGCAATTTTTTGTTCGCGGTTCTTGCCTACACGCAATGCATCGGTTAATGCCAGTAATTCATACAACTGGAGGTCCTGCAAACATGCTTTTGGCACCGAAGGATGCAATGGTTCTATGCTTTGCCCGCGTATCTTTCCTTCGGCAAACGGCCACACATAGAGTTCTTCGCTTTGTATTATGCGGTTAAGCGGCCCGGCAGAATGAGCTGTTGCCATACCCCGGACCAATGCACCGGGTTTTTGTGGAAACACATACTTCAAACCATGTTGTAAGAATTCCAGTAAAGCAGATTTCATAAGTTTTTGTTTATCTGCTGAAACAAAGCCTGCCAGTATGGAACGGTGAATACTTTCGCTGACTTCGCTGGCGCTAATACCGAGCTCAACAGCCAAATCTTTCATCAGCATGGGCTTGTTGGATTTGGTTGCCATTTTCAACAAGATGACAATATCGTGCGGCCTCAACCCGCTGTGCTTCTTCATATTCCAGCTCCTTTATTGAGATAAATATAGCAAAATATTCGCAATTCGCAATTCGCGAATCACGAATTATCCCGCTATCTCATTCAATCACCCTTGTTTCAACGCTTTAAGCATGACGGTCTGGCAGAGAGTTTTGTTGATCGTTTCAAAGGACTTGGATTCTTTTTTAAAATAAATGGTTACAAGGATTCGCTATTGTGTCAGGAGTTTGCTCTCGACAAATCCTTTGCTTGAAATTTATGTTACTTCAATTTACAGTAAATTATAAAGAGGTGCATTTCGCTTGACGTTTGCAGCACGAATACTATACCCGCAGTTCGTGGATGTTTGGGCATCCTGCTTTTAGCGCCGCGCTATTTTCGAATGATTTCCTGCATTCTCAATTTTACTTAAATCATTATTACTTAAAAATATTCTACACAGATTTACCACCGACTATTCATCTGTTGAAAACTTTTATCCAACTCTGCTCTGGACGCTTTGATAAGTCCTTCCGTCATCCCATAACCAATTTCGAATACGTCATTTTTGAAGCCTTTCATTACCGAGGCTACAAATTCCTCAGGTGTCAGATTCGCTTTATAATTACCTCTTTTGGCTCTTCCCTCCGGATTTAATTCCGTATCAACCGCAGGTGGAACTACCTCAAAAACTTTGATCCCGAGCTTTATAAGTTGATGTCTGAGTGCCATGGAAAAAGCGTGTATCCCGGCTTTAGTTGCACTATAAATCGGCATTCGGGCGGCAGGCACAAAACCCAATCCAGATGAAACATTGATGATGGCAGCT
>PLMS01000001.1 GCA_003142575.1 Ignavibacteriota bacterium | reverse complement strand
AATGAAACCAGCAAGCAATTACGCGACCTGTTGGCGAATTTACCATCCACCAGCATTGCCAAATATGTTGATGATTGCCTGAACCATGGTTTCCCATTAAGTGGATTTGCTCTTCAAGATCTAGTAAACGAGATCGGACGCAGATTAGGCTTTACAATTGAGTCAGGATTCTATCGAGGAGGTGGTTCAAAAATTGGATATGATGGTTTATGGAGAGCTAAAGATAGGTATTCGTTCGTCATTGAGGTAAAGACAACAGACGCATATCAGCTCAATCTTGACACCCAGGCTCAATATCGGCAAAGATTGATTGATGAGCATCGCNNAGGTGGACTTGAAGCGCAAACCCGCGGCTCACGTCATGCTTGGGATGTTCGAATTATAAGTGTTGAAGCCCTTCTTAAACTCATGCGCGTAAAAGAAAATCTGAGCGATGCTACAACAGTCTCGAAAATACAGGAGATATTGAAACCTCTTGAATACACTCGAATAGATCGCCTCATAGATATCATATTCAAAACTTCTGAAGATCTGCAGGCTGATGAAGCAGAGAGCGAGTTGGAGACCGAAGAAGGTGGAGATATTTCAAAAACACAATCAACGCCTGTGAAATATCACGAAGATTGTGTAAATCACATCTCTTCACAACTCAAAGTTCCACTAATCAAGCAGGGGCGATGTACATATACAAATGCGGATCAAACTATTCGCGTTTTATGTATAGTCTCAAAAGAATACCAGCGAAGCGGGGGAACCCGTTATTGGTTTGCATTTCACCCCACTCAAAAGGAATTCTTAAATGAAGGCAATTCATCATTCCTTGCTCTGGGTTGTGGCTCGGCAGACCATATTATCATGATCCCATTCGGTGAATTTCAAAAACATCTTCCAGAAATGAGGAAGACGGAATCTGTAGACAGGTTTTATTGGCATGTCGAGATTTTCAGTAAGGGAGATAGGTTCCTTCTCAATAAACCGACTGCAGAGGGGATTGATGTTACGCAATTCAAGATAAAGTAAGCCGCTATTCTCCATTCTGAAAAATTGATTTTCCAGCTTCATTGGATTACATTATCATTATAACAGTTTTTTCGTGTTGAATATAGTTGTTTTCAAAGCCGAAGAATCGCGCATGAAAAGGAACAGGGTTGCTAATGTCAATAAAAAAAACAAACAAATCGCCAGACAGAAAAATCAAGACACAAAAAAGAGTCTATAGATTAGGAGAANNGGGCATTTGATGCAAAGGTTAAGAATAAGACTGGGACAATTAAGGTAGTTCATGGATGGGCTAATGATTATGATATGGATACATGTAATACTTATTCTAGAAATATTTGTCCAAATAATGCACAGACCGTCATCTGTGAAGATGTCCGCAAATTAGACTTACAATCCCTACAACCGATCGATGCATTTGCTTATGGATTTCCCTGTAATGATTTTAGTGTTGTTGGTGAACAGAAGGGATTTAATGGTACATTTGGACCTCTCTATTCTTATGGTGTCAAGATAATAGATTATTTCAGACCTCTTTTCTTCGTTGCTGAAAATGTCAGTGGAATCACAAGTGCGAACAGTGGTGACGCCTTTAGTAGAATTCTTCACGATTTACAATCAGCTGGTAATGGCTATAATTTAACTGTACACTTATACAAAGCCGAAGAGTACGGTGTTCCTCAAAGGAGGCATCGTATGATTATTGTAGGTTTTGATAATACTTCTGGACTTAGATTTCAAGTACCAAAGCCGACCACAAGAGGGAATCCGGTTACTGCGCGTTCAGCCTTAGAACAACCACCAATTCCAAAAGATGCATTTAATAATGAACTGACAAAGCAGTCAAAATCTGTGATTGAGCGTCTCATGCATACCAAGCCCGGCAACAATGCTTGGAATTCTGATTTACCAGATCATCTGCAATTGAACGTTAAAACCACTAAGCTTTCTCAAATCTATAGACGACTGCATCCTGATAAACCGTCATATACAATTACTGGTAGCGGTGGTGGTGGTACACATGGATATCATTGGTCTGAACCCAGGGCGTTGACAAACCGGGAAAGAGCTAGAATCCAAACATTTCCCGATTCGTTTGTCTTTGAAGGCTCAAAAGAAAGTGTCAGGAAACAAATTGGTATGGCTGTACCTCCCCGGCTTTCTTATGTAATATTCAAAGCAATTCTAAAAACTATTGCAGGTATACCTTATCCTGCAGTCGAATCTAATTTGAATAATAATCCAACTTTGTTTAATGGTTTATGAATTATTAAAGGTGAAAAAAGAATGAATACTCAAAATNNAAAATATTAGAAAAAGCAGAATCAGGTGGTGAAATCGGGAGAGATACTTCTATTCAAACTTGGTTGGAAAAAAGGTTACTGCCAAACTGTGTGACCATTGATGAAGAAGGTTATGCGCATATGTGTGTTGATGCATTGAAGATCTTAAGTAGTACAGCTGCAACTGACTATGGAAGTTCAAGACAGAGAGATCTCGGACAACTATGGGCTGATATGACACGCGGTTATCTTGGAGAATTAGCTTTTCTGAAGTTCCTTGAGCAGAAAAAAGGAATCCGTGCCCAACTTGGTCATGAGGTTGGTAAATTAGAAGATTTTCTCCCCCTTGATATTCACAATGTTCAATTGCCCAACGCAGAAGTACGCCAACCTAGGATCAAGATTAGTATTAAGACAACAAAATGGAACGGTATATGGTTGGATATTCCAGGAGATCAATTTAACCACTCTGATGTGCATGTGCTTGTTAAAGTAGGTGCAGGAAGAGATCACCTTTTTGCTTTTTTTAAAGCACTGAGTGTTTTTAAAGATAAGGTTTTGAAACGAGGAGAAGAAGTAGGGGCGCTAACTTCTGGGGATTCTAAGAAGCTATTTGATTCGTTGCCGACATTTAAACCGATTAATGCATATGTATGTGGTTTCGTC
>PLMS01000128.1 GCA_003142575.1 Ignavibacteriota bacterium | reverse complement strand
GTGATTCTCTCTGCTTGATAAATTTGTTCCAGGCCTTCCAAAATTCCGGATGTATGAACGGAAACAGAACGGTTCTTCGTATCATCATAAATGATATTTCCCGGCAGACTTTCTATATTGCCGTCGAAGATTAATCCAACTACTTGTAAATCTTTATTAATCACCGGGCTGCCGGAATTTCCACCAATAATATCATTGGTTGAAATAAAGTTTATCGGTGTGTTCATCTTAAACGATGCCGGAGGATGAACCCAGCGCTCAGGCAATTTCCATGGGTCATGCTTGCCAAATGAATAGTATCGTNNTATCGGTCATACATTCCATAAAACGTTGTGATGGGTGGTGCGATGGTGCCATTGTATTCATACACCTTCACCGTACCGTCAGCGATTCGAAGTGTAAAAGTGGCATCGGGAGGAATTTGTGTTCCGTAAATCTCGTACATTGCTTTACCCATTACCTGTACTGATGCCTGAAGTTTCTCATTCACTTTATCATATTTTCTCTGAATCTCCCTTGTGCGTTCTCGTGTTGCCATGATGAATGAAATTAAAGGGTCGACTGACTTCAAAATACTGTCAGATGATTCAGCAAGCAGTGCATCGGTCTTTTCTTTCGATGCCAGAAAAGAGTTCAGCGCTATTTGCTCTGCTGCCAATTCGGGCGCTCGACCAGCCAACAATTTGTCGAATGCTTGAATTTTTCCCTTCAACACTCTCTTCATAATCTCCAATCGGAAAGCAAGCAGTTGTTTCTCAATCTCTGTGTCAAGATTTATTGGATAGAATTTTCTCTTTACGGATTCGGATAGTACGCCGGTCGATGAATTCGCCGTGTCGATAAGATCGGCAGTAAGCGACAAATACTTTGGAAAGTAGCGCCCGCGAAACTTCAATGCATTGAGTTCTGGAGTTATGGTGGCAAGCTCAGCTTGATACTTTGCAATATCGCTCCATGGATCGCCATATTGAGTTTTGAGATCGGATTTGTTTGAGACAGCTTCTTTGAATTTCTTTTCAAAATCTGTTTTTTTCGTCATCAACATGGGATCACGGAGACCGCTCAGATATCCATTCACAGCTTTCCGCGAATTTTCTATTCCAAAAATTGTATTGAGATATTTCAACTTTTCTTCCGGATGTTTTTCAACATACGCCGAATAGATCGTGCCGACTCTTTCGTACGTCTTAAGATTTGTCGGATATTCGAAATCACGAAGGAACTCCAATTGTGAAATCGTTTTCAGACGACTTGTGGATCCTGGATTTCCTATGACAAACACTGCATCACCATCCATCGCACCATCTTGACTGAAGCGGAAAAAATTGACCGTCTTCAATGGTTTACCATTATCGTATACACGGAAGAACGCGCAATCAAAATCATAGCGGGGATAGGTAAAGTTGTCCGGATCACCGCCAAAGAATGCCATGGCATCTTCCGGCGCAAAGACTAAACGAACATCTATGTAGCGCTTATATCCATAAAGCGAAAAACGGCCGCCGTTATAGAACGATACAACATTAAAAATCATCGAGTCTCGCGGGGCAATGGTCTTATATTTTTCTGTATATTGTTTCTGGATTTCCTGTATCCGTGTTAGACGATTTGCGATCTTTGCGTTATCCGTAGAGCCGCTTTCAAACGCCCGCTGAACTTCATGGGTTACATCTTCCATCACGAGTAATTGATCAATATAGATGCCGGATGCTCTCCGCTCTTCCTCCAGCGTGGGAGCATAAAAACCACGCTCTGCCAACCGTTCACCTTCTCTGTTCACACTATCCAGCGCTGAGCGCGCACAGTGATGGTTCGTCATGACAAGCCCATCTTCTGAGACAAATGATGCCGTGCAATTCGGAAGCCGCAGTGCAGAGAGGCGTGCTTTCTCAAACCACTCTTTGCTGGGAGTAAAACCATACGTTTTTCTGAAATAGTCTATCGGTGGAAAATCGAACGTCCACATCTTACCGGTATCATATTGTCCGGCGTGAATCGTATCGAAATCAATATAATTGTATGCGTTGCCCTTCATTGCGTGTTGAGTGGAACACCCATGAAAGAACAGCACGAAAACAACAGGTGCAGTACATAATTTCCAGAGAGTAAGTCTCATAAAAACCTCATTCATATGTTTATTAATTTTGAAATGGGATTTAAAAAGGCATGCAAGAACTGACCGATACATGTTTTTTCTCAAAAAAATATAAATTTCTCTAGTCTTAGGAAGATCATAATGCATCATCATAAGTTAGTAAAATATTTTGAGAACACAACCAATTCCTCGTCACGTATTGAAACTAATATGTTGTCTTATCGTCAAACTATGACCGTGGTGACCATAGTAAAATAACGTGAAGCGAACAACAATACAGGAGGAATAAGAAATGGACAAAACAAATCATATTAATCATGGGAGACAAACGAGAGTTGTTCTTCTTTGTGGATTTCTTATCGCAGCCGCGGCTTTTTCTGGCTGTAGCAGTTCGCTAAAACTCTCAAGTACTTGGCGGCAAGAGGATATTGTTATTGATGGCAGCGACACTGAGTGGCAACGGGGGCAGTATTACGACAAAGAATCCGACATTGTGTATAGCATCCGCAACGATGATGACTACGTGTACCTCTTTCTGAAAACACAAAACCGCACAACTCAAATGCAAATTATGAGAGCAGGCTTCACTGTATGGTTTGATGCAGATGGTGGCAATGACCATTCCTTCGGTATTCGGTATCCGCTGGCCAGACAAGACGGACGCTCAGAATTTCATCCTGAGTCTGACGAGGAACAGATACATTCAGCTTCTGAGCAGGCATTATTGGAATTGGAAATTGTCGGTGCTCAAAAGGAAAATGTTCAACGCTTTTCTACGCTTGATGTACCTGGAATTCGTGTGAAGATTGGCCGCTCACAAGAAGCATTGGTGTATGAACTTCGAGTACCCTTGAGAAAGACACCGCATACTCCTTTCGCTATCGGAGTCACTTCTGAAAATCGTATCGGCATTGGACTTGAGACAGAAGAATTCAATCGTGAAAAAATGAAAATGGGGGCGCACAAGAATGAAGGATTGAGTGGAAGCGAGCCAGGAGATTCACAGATAGAAGGCGGAGAACATGAAGGTAGCGGCTATCATGACGGTGGTCGTCGAGGCGATGTACGCGAGAATAAAGAAAAGCCGAGACAGTTAGGATTATGGCTTTCTGTGCAGTTGGCCCACACACCAGATACAGAACAAAAGAAAAAGAACTAGAACAACTCACTTGAACATTATCATTTGCATGAGTTTTCGGAAGTTTTAGACGCCTTCAAAACGATTTCTCTATCGATGCCTCTTTGTAGGTTATTCTTAAAATGATTTGTACATTCACTTGAGGCATGAAATTGTTCTATCCACCAATCAAAGGATCAAAACAATGGTATATTCGAAAAAAGAATTCTCGAATTTCATATCTATTCTTATCGTAGTATTCATTCTATCAATCCCTTTGTCTTCCTGTCAGGCGAAAGAAATATCTAAAGCAGATACAAGTAAATCTGTAAAAACCAATATTTTTGTACGATTCGAGCATATCGCATTCAACGTTCCCGATCCTGTTGCAACGGTAAAGTGGTACACCACTAATTTAGGAATGAAGATCATGCGCGCTGGCTCAGCGCCGACATATACAACGTTTCTTGCTGATTCAGGTGAACACATGATGATTGAACTTTTCCATAACGCAGGTTACCCTTTATTGGAACCGGCGAAGATGCACCATATGGCGATCCATCTTGCGTTCAGTACGCCGAGTATTGTCAAGACGCAAGAGATGCTTGTTGCAGCAGGCGCAACTATTGCAGATAGTCTGCGGAAAACAGATTCCGGTGACCAAGTCATGACACTGCGTGATCCATGGGGATTGCCCATTCAATTTGTGGAGCGGGTAAAGCCGATGTTAAGTTTTACAGGATTGTACATTGAACATTTTGCGATGAATGTTTCTGATTCACGTGCAAAAGCAAAATGGTATGGAGAGAATCTCCATTCTGTTATCGTTCGCGACGGTATAGCACCGACATACGGCATGTTTATTGCAGATGCCGGAAAAAATATGATGTTCGAGTTATATCAACAACAGAAATATCCTATCATTGATTTTACAACTATAAGCCATATGTCGATTCATATTGCATTTATGGTCGATGATATTCAAGTGGCAAAAAGCACACTTGTAGCCGCGGGTGCAAAGGTCGTTGATGATATTACGAAGACAGCTTCCGGAGATTTTGTACTGATGCTGCGCGACCCGTGGGGACTGCCGATTCAATTTGTGAAACGCGGAAATGCGATGCTGAAATAATATTGTGATAAGTCCTTTGAATAAATGACCGTCATCCAATCGACAGGAGTACGGTCATTTGTATTTATACATTTTCCTATTCATGTGGAACATCCTATGCGTCCATGGAAGACTCTGAAAAAAGAAACAATTCTCGACCACAGCAAATTTCTCAAGGTTGAAAAGCATACGATTGAATTACCGGACGGTAAAATAATTCGCGATTGGCCATGGATTGTATCACCGGATTATGTGCTTGTCCTTCCCGTAACAAATCGGAACACACTCTTCCTGTTTCGCCAGACCAAGTATGCCGTTCAGGGAACTTCTCTTGCTCCGGTAGGCGGATACCTTGAACCCGGGGAAGATGCACTCACGGCTGCAAAACGGGAACTGAGAGAGGAAATGGGATGTGAAGCATCGGAATGGATTCCTCTCGGCAGCTATCCCAATAATGGCAATCATGGCGGTGGCAAGGGACATCTCTTTCTTGCGCTTCATGCTCACAAAGTCGGTGAACCTATTATCGACGATTTAGAAGAAATGGAACTCGTTGAATTATCAATTGAAGAAGTGGAACAAAAACTTTTAAGGAGTGAAGTAAAAGTGATGGGCTGGGTGGCGATGATTGCGATAGGAATACTTTATCTAAAGAGCGTATAGTGTTCTGCCATTTGCAGATGCGGTTGTAATAAATCGTTTTTGAATTATATCGAACGAACTGTCAGGCATTTTAAAAATAGCAGAAAAAAAATAGGTTTTGTAATTTTTTTTTGTGTACCATTTATATGTAATCCAATATTAATTATTGGAGAAATGCCATGTCACCACAAACACATCAAAAGGAAAAAAGAATTCTTCTTGTAGAAGATGATCTTACCTATCGCACATTAATACTGTCGGTTCTACGCAAATCAGGTTTTCATTGCACATTCTGTGTCGACGGAGATCATGCCTTGAAAAAACTGGAGCAAGAAAAATTTGATCTCTTAATTGTAGATTATCTTGTTCCCGGTCCCAACGGGATCGAAATTGTGCGATGGGTGCGCAAACAGGGGATTAATATTCCTGCTCTGGTTATAACAAATTATCCTTCCGATGAATTACGCGAGAATTCTAAAACACTTGAACACACAAAATTTTTGGCGAAGACTTCGTTTAGCGTCTCAGGTATGTCGAAAATTGTTCAGGAAATGTTGTCTAGCTAAAAGCTTTGATCTCCAAGCACTGACTAAAAGTTACTCCCCTGTAAGAGTTAATACTAAGTTTCTTGGTCCTCCATAATTGCGGTGCTCGCAAAAGTAAATTCCTTGCCAGGTTCCAAGATTTAGTTTGCCATCTGTTACCGGGATCGACACACTGCTGCCGAGAATCGATGATTTAAGATGTGCCGGCATATCATCGGAACCTTCGGTGTCATGCAAATAATAAGGTGCATTTTCGGGAATGGTCTTATTGAAATGACTTTCAAAGTCCGTGCGGACGGTTGGATCGGCATTTTCATTTAATGTGAGCGATGCAGATGAATGTTTGATAAAAACATGGAGAAGCCCGCTTTGGAGATTCTGTAACTCCGGAATCTGAGAAACGATTTCAGAAGTAACGAGATGAAACCCGCGGTTTCGTGCACGAAGAGTTATTTCTTTTTGGATGATCATATGTATGATATTTGTGCTGCACATTCCGTCAGATGCAGCCAAGTACAAGTGGACAGCAGGTCTGCTATCTCATACTCGCTTTCTCCATTACTCGTTTTCTTGTATATGCAATCAACCCGCCGGCTTCGACAATGGCTTGGCGTGCTTTTGGTATTGGTTCGATGCGGAATGACTTACCGTTTGTTTTGTTCACCACTTCCTCTGCTCTGATGTCAAGCGCGTCCCCTTCATTCGCTTCTATATCCGGACACGTAATAATTTGTAATCCAAGATTAACGCTGTTCTGAAAAAAAATGCGTGCAAAGTTGCGTGCGATGATAATAATCTCGTGTCCCTTGAGCGTTGAGACCGCTTGCTCGCGGGATGAGCCATATCCAAAATTCTTTCCGCCGACAATAATACTTCCGGGAGGAACCGGTTTCGTGTTTAATCTTTCGTTCAATTTTATGATGTCGGCAAAGGCGAATTGCGGTGTCTCAGTGGGAAGTACCGTAGCCATATAGCGGCCGGGATAAATAATGTCGGTTGAAATATCATCGCCAAGTTTATAAATAACCTGTGACATAAAATTCTCCTTAAGCCAGAGTAAAAAATCTCAAATCAAAAACAAATTTGTAACTACATAGTGTGTATTTCGTTAAACAATTTTTACGTCGGTCTCCTCCCCTTTTAGGGGAAGACTAACGTGGGGTCTGTTGTTTTTTGACCTCACCCTAACCCTCTCCTATGAGGAGAGGGAATAATTATTTCTAACAAAAAAAGGCCGAACAATTACACAAATTCAAACATTCAAATTATAAAAGTCAAACTCATGACAAATTAATAATTGATGTTACGCAGAAAACCCATATTTACAAATCATAATGAGAAATCACTCAATTCACCTCCCCATATCCCCTCCTTGGCAAGGAGGGGATATGGGGAGGTCATGTTTTTTAGGAATAAAGCTCAACTGCTTATTGTTTTTCACTCCATGCGTAATGTGAGTTAACCATTATGATTTGTGTTTTCATAGTTTCATTTTTGTAGGGTCAGTGATGACACCTTTCATTGCTGATGCCGCAGCTACTGCCGGCGAGCAAAGGTACACTTCTGATTTCGGGTTGCCCATGCGTCCTTTGAAATTTCGGTTGGTTGTTGAGAGTGCCACTTCCCCGTCTCCGAGTGCACCTTCGTGGATACCAAGACAAGGGCCGCAGCCGGAATTCATCACCACTGCACCTGCTTTCATGAATTCTCCAATATATCCTTTTGCGAGCGCCTGATTGTAAATTCGAGCTGAGGCAGGAAAGATGAGCATGCGTACTCCTTGTGCCACCTTTTTACCTTTTATAATCTTCGCAGCAATCTCCAGATCATCCAACCGGCCATTTGTGCATGAACCGATGACAATCTGGTTGACCTTCGTGCCCTTCACTTCTTTGATCGACTTTACATTATCAACAGTATGCGGACAAGCAATTTGCGGTTCGAGTTTTGATACATCAATATCAACGACTCGATCATAGAGCGCATCTTTGTCCAGGACGACAAGATTAATTTTTCCTTTCATACCGGCTTCTTTGCGAAGGTAACGAACAGTTTCTTCATCGGCAGGGACAATACCGCTCGTTGCCCCTGCTTCCACTGACATATTGCAAATGGCAAGACGACCGGAGGTAGACATTTTCTTGATGGTTGGTCCATGGAATTCGATCACTTTAAAATTAGCGCCTTCCGCTGTCAGCTTGCCAATAATGTGAAGAATCAGATCTTTTGGTCCGACAAATTTTTTGAACTTACCGGAAACATTTACTTTGATTGTTGCCGGCACTTCGACATTCAGCACACAACCAAGTGCCCACACACTTGCCATCTCGGTTGCACCGATACCGAATGCAAAAGCACCGAGCGCACCGTGACTTGTCGTATGTGAGTCTGTGCCGACCACTACAAAGCCGGGTCTGACATATCCATTTTCCGGTAACACTTGATGACAAATACCGCCCACATCGCCTCGTATGTCATGAAATTTAGCAATGCTGTTCGCCGCAACAAATTCGCGAACTCTTTTTTGATTTGACGCAGTTTTTGGAGACTCTGCCGGCACACGGTGATCGAAAATGATGCTGACTTTCGATGGGTTCCAGATTTTTGGTTCAACAGCGGTTCCTTGATATACTTCAAAGAATTGGTTGATCACAAGTGCAGCATTTTCATGCGACATTGCGAGATCGACTTTCGGCTCAACAATATCTCCGGCTTTCACGGATGATAAACCTGAAGCCCGAGCAAGGATTTTTTCAACAACAGTCATTCCCATAAAGAGTGTTCCTTTCGTTACGCAACCCTTGTATCTTTACAAGATAGAACTTTTTGGTTTCCACGCTAGTTCCACTTTCTGTAGAATCACTCTATCTGCTCTTCTTACCTACGTTGGCAAAATTTTACACATTAATATTCCTGTGAACTTAGATATTCTCTATCACAATTCTATTGCTTTACCAGCCACTCCTTCGCTTCTTCCATTGTGTTTGCAAGATAAAAATCCCTGCCGGTTACAGTTTTAATTGCCATCAGGATGATTTTTGACCACCCCGATATTCCGACGACAGAACTGGCTTTGACGTATGGAGTGTTATGCTGTGCGTACTCTTTAATTATGCCGGATATTTCTGTATCAAATCCGGTGTTTGTAACATTCGTAATAATGAGAACTGATTTTGGAGGATACTGACGGATATTCTGCTCTGCTTGTGCAACAAGTCTATGGAACTCTGGTTTATCTCGTGATTGTAAACCTGCAATATCCAAACATAAAATAGTTTTACCTTTATGATCCAGTTCGTATACACTCGCCATCGTGTTGCCTCCTGCATTTGTGTAAGTTATTGATTGAAAGCGAAATAATGATGACAATAACAATGGTATATTCGCTTTCTGAACTTAAAATCTTTTATCCGACAATCTTCTTAACGCCCTGATATTTGCCATCGAGTCGGTCTTTAGGCAAGAATTCATTTTCCATACTGCGGTATTCTTTTAAATCGACGAAATCTGTGTATTCCTCGAACGATGAGGCCCATTGAGTTTGTCCGGCCAGAATGCCCGTCGGCGATGCTTTGAGCGCGGTGAAGAAATTTATCAGCGCTTTGTGTGTCACCATAATCGATGCAACAGGTATCGATACGCGCCCGATTCTCATCTTTGCCAATTCAGGAATCGGAATCAGCTCGGTCTTCATACCGGAGATCGCATCCATGAGATTTACAGAAAGCGGGCCTTTGATTTCCTTGACGGCATGTTGAATATCATCTTTTGTTCTAATACCATCGATAAAAGCCAGGTCGGCGCCGGCTTTGAGATACAGGTTGCATCGGTGGATGGCTTCATCCAATCCTGCGAGAGCGAACACATCGGTGCGTGCATTGATGATAAAGTCTTTGTCTAACTTGTTTCGAATCTCTGCACAAGCGCGGATTTTTCCCGCCATCTCTTCGGCGGAAATCACTTCCTTGCCAGACATATGACCGCAGCGCTTTGGGAAAACCTGGTCTTCAATATTCATTCCCGCAACTCCCATAAAAATGAGTCTCTCGGTAATCCATGCGGCATTGATCGCATTGCCGCCGCCGGTATCGATATCCGCCATAACAGGAATGCGGACAGCTTGCACGATATTCCAAGTCATATCGAGCACGTCTTTCATCTGCACCAGACCGACATCTGGTTTCGCAAGAATGGATCCGGCCAATCCAAAGCCGGAAATCTGAATTGCTTCGAACCCGCATTGTTCAATGACTCGTGCACTGAGTGCGTCATGTGTGCCGGGCACAACAACAGCGCGGCGCTTCATGATTGCTTTACGCAAGACTGTAGTGGTTTTCATGAAAAATCCTTTCTCTAGAATGAATTTCTCGGGTTACGTTCTTCCATCATCCGATGTGAAAATAACTCATAATACTATAAGTGGAATAAGGTATCAAGATGTTTTCAATTTTGCCACTTGTGGAGAATGAAGAAAGAGGAAAGCGGAAAGAGTTTCTATGAAATGGATAATACAACCAGGTACAATAAAAAAAGCCGATCCAAGATGCTTGAATCGGCTTTAAAGTGAAATAGATGCTTACATGGAGTAAAGAAAATATCTCACTATCTTGGCTAATTGAGGATCAGCTAAAATATCTTGATTATGATATGTCGTCCACAGATATTTGCCGGTCCCTAACCTGTTTTCAATAATGATCGGAATCCCCTGGGGAGATGACGGAGATCCTGGTGTACTGGCTATAACAGCATAGACCGTAGTAGTGCTGGATCCCGGCAAATCGGAATAGAGCTGATAGTCAAACAAAGAGTTAGGCCATCTGATGACCGTATGTCCTAAAGCGGAAATTAGGCCCGCGCCCGCGCTAAGAATTTTGAGCGAATCCCCGGTGCTGGATCCGTAGCTAAGTGGCGCATTCTGATAATAGGGTGAGAAAATATATTGCAAATTCATGTAATTGTAGTGTCCACCATAGATTTTTCCACCTTGCCTTACGTATTGACCGTACACTCTCGCAAGCAATGGGTATTCATACTCATCGCCGCAGTTGCAATCAGAAAACACAATTGCATACCCTTTGAGGTAGTTCAACACAGCAACGGAATCGAGGGCGACCCGTATTCGCATGGAATCAACAGTGGTGTGATCGTACGTTGTATAGGCAACATTCGTGTCGGCTAATACGTCCTCTATCTGCTCGCAGCCGGCAAAGACCACTAAGGTTTTTCCCAGCGATGTGTTTTGCTGGAGTTTAATTGTCCCAACAGTTTGTGGGACATTAGTGGTATTAACTAATACCGTTACATTAATTGTTACTTGAAATACTGTTCCCATTGTCGCGACAAGCTGTTGTGGTCCGGCAGGGGCATTGATGGTTCCTTTTCCGGCGCTATCTGTCAAAGTTGAAAATGTACCTGTTTGATTAGGAGGATTCACCAATGAAAGTGTTGCACCGCCTTGTACCAAACCAGAAGGTCCGACTACAGTCGCGGTTACTGGATATGTGGCAACATTTGAACTCGGTCCCGTCGAACTTTTATCGCATCCGGCAATCATCAGAATACAGATGATTATAGCAAGCATGGAAAAAGATATTAAAAGTTTTTTCATACAGATAGCTCCTTTAAGTTAGTGTGTGATTGTATCGGTAATTATTTTATGAAATTAAGAGAAATGAATCGAGAAAAAACCCCCGATTGCAAAGCGATCAATAAACCTGTCCTAAAACATTTTTTATAGTATTCTTTGTCATACAAAATCATTTCCATATCCTGTATGCAAGTTATTGTATATTATGAATTATTGAATTGATCCACGACACAATGATCGAATTTTTATTGAATACAATATAAATACTTCCAAGTAAAATGTCTACATATTATTTACTCATTTTATTTCCGGATTATTCCGATGAGAAATCAAAAAAAATGTAAAAACGATAAGGTTTTCTATGTTTTTTCAACAATTGCCTTTGCCATATCGAGTGTGTTTGCATTGCCGCCCATATCGTATGTGCGCATATTTCCTTCTTTAATGACAGCAGCGACGGCGTTTTCGAGTCGTGCGCTTTTCTCTGTCTCACCCAGCCAATCCAACATCATCTTTACGGCAAGGATGGTGGCAATGGGATTCACTTTGTATTGTCCTGCATACTTCGGAGCGGAGCCGTGTGTCGGCTCGAACACTGCTAACGTGGTGCCAATGTTTCCGGAACAACCGAACCCGAGACCACCCACCATCTGCGCGCAGAGGTCGGAGATGATGTCGCCGTACAAATTCGGTGCGACGAGCACATCGTACTGAAAAGGATTCTTCAACAGCCACATTGTCATCGCGTCGATGTTGGCATCGTCCGTTTGAATTTCAGGATACTGTTTGGCGACATCCTTTGCAACTTCGAGAAACAAACCATCGCTCGCGCGCACAACGTTCGCTTTGTGAACAATGGTAACTTTCTTCCGCCTGAATCTGCGCGCAAAGTCGAATGCCGCTTTCACAATCCGTTCGCTTCCTCTTTTCGTATTGATCTTGCATGAGATTGCATATTGATCAACGGAAAGTTTGGCAAACGGTGCAAATGGTTTTGAAATCTTACTGAGGACATCAACCAATTCTTGTGGAGGCGGAGCGAACTCAACACCCGCATAGAGGTCTTCTGTGTTTTCGCGGAAGACTACGAGATCGATGCCTTCTTTGAAGTTGAGCGGATTGCCGGGATACGCTTTGCAAGGGCGCAGACAAGTATAGAGATCAAACATTTGCCGCATGCGAACGATGGGTGAGCGGTACGTCAATCCTTTTGTCTGGAGTTCGGGAATCAATTCGGCTTGCGCTGCTTTGACTGGTTTAGAAGTGATCGCGCCAAATAAAGCAGTATCGACATTTTTCAGCAGATCAATGGTGCGTTGAGGAAATGCATCTCCTTCCTTGCACCAAAATTCCCATCCAATGTCGCCATGAATATATTCTACATCAAGTTGGATTTTATCGAGGACGATCTTCGCGGCATCGAGTACATCGACACCGATACCGTCTCCGGGGAGCCACGCAATTTTGTATCTTGCCATACGATCTCCGATGAAATAACGAGAGGTTCTCGAAGGAATATTATTTTGTGGATAGAAGGTACTGAATTTTGGATATAATTCATTCCTTTATTTGTTGAAGTAATAATTACTAGCTCCTTTTTATAACGTTTTAAACATTTTAAGAGCCAGCATCAAGGAAACCCTTGAATCCTCTATAATAGTTATTTACATTAACGCAGATACTTTTCTTTGCCTACAATACGTCGAACAAACTCTCAGGAGAACATATGAAGACCACGTTCTGTTTTCTTTTCTGTACAGCAGTATTCATCATAGAAGGATGCACACCGTTAACACTCCGACCGGCAGATTTTTCATGGCCGATTGAAATAGTGGCGGCACCAGACAGCAGCGGAACTATCCAGGTAACGCGGTATAAAGTTGCCTTCAACAGTAAGCCGCTTCTTTTTGAAGAGTTGCAGGATTCCATACATGTCACCAAACACATGATGCATGTTGTGCGCGACCAGAACGGGTACTACTTCATTACTGCGAAAAATTTCAAGAATGTATATGTATTTGTTCAAGGAGAAGGAGCGCTGAAGCTCGAAAAGAAAATTTCGGTATCCGAAAAAGGCCTCGAAGCTCCTGCGTTCAACCAGAGAGGATTATTCATTCAATTGGTCAATGAACAGAAAGAGAACGAACCGTCTATTCTCTTATCCAACGATGGAATTCAAAAAGGAGAAAAGAAATGAAAACAATACTACGTATCATCGCTCTTTTCCTTCTCAGTGCCTGCTTCTTAAACGCGAGACAAATGTCCGACCGATTGATCGTCAACAAATTTGAAGAATCAGTGAAGGAGTTGCATCTCTTCGCCGATTCCGCGAAAAACGCACAGGATTGCGCTGAGATCGGTGCGTTGGCGGACGAACTCGAAGAGAAATATGCCGGAAAGAGGGACCTTCTTGATCGTGCTCTCTATCCGGATGATTTTCGTAAAACTTTTGAAAAGCTCAAAGGTAAATTAATGATACGGCGGAACGATCTCGGCATCATCGAAACACAATACGTGCGCATAACGGAGCTGGAGATGCAGGTCCATGGACTTTCGAATAAAGTTGATAGTCTTAGCCAGGAAAATGAAAGGCTTATGAACGATGTAAAAAGACTGTCCATCACTGCTGCTGCCAACAAATCTCATTTTGATTCGTTGCAGACGGTCATCAGCAAACTCCGGCAAAATTTGAAGGAAAGAGATCAATTGATCTTTTCTCTTGTGGATAGTCTCTTTCTGCAATACGACAAGAACATTTCAGATATGACGGATATAGAAAAACAGTCTATGTATGGGAAACTCGAACGACGTAATGTATTAACCGGTATTAAAAAATCAATTGAGGACAATCTGAAGTTTCTTCAGTCAACCAATCTCACTCCGAATGATTATGTTGAGATTGCCCGTCAGAACAATCAGTTCACGAGCCGGTGGAAAGGTGTTAGCCCAAAGTTGGAAAATATTTATTTGTCTGGCAAAAAGAAAAATGGCGAAGTGGCACGAATAGATTCATTACTGACAGTATGGTCAAAGGAGGTTGATCGAAGCAATTGGACATCACTCAATACATTGTTGAGCGGGAACGGAATTGTTCTCAAGCCATTCAGCAATGGCGATGAATTCACATCGCATTTTACTGCATATATTGATTCCCTGGTCAAAAACACAAACCAGGAACCTGAAGATATTCGTGCAAAACGATTTAATACCTTCAACGATGCTGTTTGGAAAAGCAATCTTAAGCCGACATGGCTGCCGGTTTTGGTGGAATCAGGCAAATTAACGGTGGACCAGAAAAATAAGATTGAAGGGGCTGTAGATGATTGGCATTCCGCTGTCACGCCATCTTCGCCAATAGTGTACATCGTAATTATTATCTTCATCCTCATCATTATCTTGGGGCTTGCTATGCGTTTTCGTAAGAAACCAACCGCACAAGCGTAGCCGTACGATCTACTGGCTTCGCTGAATCTTGCATGTCCATCCCTTTTCCGAGGGATGGACTTTTTTATATTGTCACACATTGAATCTCTCTCGGATAACTTGTAGATTAGGCGTGAAGTGTCCAAACGAAGCCTTTGAATAAGCTTGATTTGAAAAGACTTTAGGAAATTCCAGATGAAGCGTCAAAGATTCTTTTCGCGTCAGCCATTGTACCTGCTGCAAGGTATCACCAGCCGACGCAATGCCATGCTGCTTCTGCGTATGTTCATCGCGCTGTTCTGTATCCTTGTGTTATATTCTCTCTTGTTCCACTCTCTCATGCACATGGAAGGACGCGACTACAGTATTGTCACCGGGTTCTACTGGACATTCTCGACAATGAGCACCTTGGGTGTGGGGGATATTACATTTCAACATGATGCCGGAAAACTGTTCACTATTCTTGTTGTCTGTACGGGAATATTGTTTTTGCTCGTGTTAGTACCCTTTACAATTTTTCAACTTTTTCAATCCTCAGCGAGAATTCCACGAGAGTTGCCCGGAGGGACACACGGTCACGTTGTGTTGACGGAATATAATCCATTGACAAGCGCACTCGTTGAGAGATTGCAGCGGTACAATCAGCCGTATGCCGTATTGGTTTCTGATCTTGAAGAAGCCATACAACTTCGGGAGCAAGGAATTAACACCGTTGCAGGAAAACTCGACGATCCGAATACATTCAAAGAAATCCGAGTTGAACATGCTGCATTTCTCGTCGCCACGGGCTCCGATATAACCAATACTTCACTTGCATACACCGTCCGACGTGTTTCGGAAAATATTCCTATCATTGCATCAGCGAGTGGAGGATCGGCAGTGCGCATTTTGGAACGAGCTGGCTGCACGCATGTGTTGGCGTTAGATGAAATGATGGGGCAATCGCTCGCTCGCAGAATTATTGCCGGCGATGCAATGGCACATGTTATTGGCCAGATCGACGACATGGTGATTGCCGAAGCGGCAGCAGCCGGAACGCCCCTGGTTGGTAAAATGGTTGCGCAGATTCTCACAACGCATCTCGTTGATGCATCCATCGTTGGTCTCTGGGAGGATGGTAAATTTTCTCTCCCCACCAGCACTACAGTGATCACCACGAAAAGCATTCTTGTCATCGCGGGATTGCAGAATCATATCGATCGATACAACGAGCTCTTTTGTATTTACAATATCAGCAGCGCTCCAATTTTGATTATCGGAGGCGGCAGTGTAAGATGTGCTCTTGGTCAAGTATTAAAGGGGCGCGAGATTGATTTTCGGATCATCGAAAAATCTCGAGCTTTAATTTTAGATGACAAGCAGTATATCCATGGCGATGCAATAGACATACATATCTTGGAACGGTCGGGATTTTTCCAAGCCCCTGCTGTTGCAGTTACAACGCACAGTGACCCGATCAACATCTACATCACAACATATCTCCGCCATGTACGGAAAGACATCCAAATTATCAGCCGCGCAACATGGGATCGAAATATTCAAACACTGCATACTGCCGGCTGCGACTTTGTTATCTCACATGCATCTCTCGGCGCAAATACTATCTTCAACCTCTCGAAGCGCGGCAGCATTCTCATGATTGCTGAGGGAGTCGATGTATTCCGTGTGAAAACTCCTAAGGCATTAGCCGGCAAGACAATCAAATATGCTTCCATTCGCGAGGAATGCGGCTGCAGAGTCATCGGAATAAGCACCAACGGATCGCT
>PLMS01000014.1 GCA_003142575.1 Ignavibacteriota bacterium | reverse complement strand
GGAATAAGCACCAACGGATCGCTCATGATCAATCCGAATGCCGAGACAATACTTCCCTCCGATGGAGAAATGATTCTCATTGGAAGTATTGAATCAGAAGAGAGGTTCTTCCGAAGGTACAGGCCGAGAGAATGAATGTTCCTTGTCCTTCATATAATCCTTGAAATGAGTTTTCACAACGATTCTAACGAATTTTCATATCATCAATTTCCGACTGACATTTAACTCGCTTTATCAAGAATAAAGGCGGCATCAATTTCAAACAACAATTCATCCCTGCATACATCCGCCAAGACACATACGGAAGGCGAATTAGGAATACCCATCTGTTCGATGATCTCCTGATAAATCAAAAAATCTTCTTTGCGTTTGATAAACACTGTGGCTTCGCAAAGATCCTGAAGTGTCGCGCCCTCTGACGCCACTAATTCAGAAACCACATTCAAGGTTTGCCGGATTTGAGCTGCGGGATCGCCAATAAATACACTCTTACCCTGTTCGTCAATGGAAGCTGTGCCGGAAACCAGAATCAGCTTACTTTCGGGTTCCTCGACCACTACAGCGCGCGAAAATGCGGAACCATAGCGAAAAGGCGAACGCTGTTTGACGCCGTAAAGAGAGTAGATTTGAATGGCACTTCCCGGCGACCGATGAATTGCAAATACATCCATTGTCGCGGGGAAACCGGAGGGATTTCTGCCTTCGATGCCGGTACTAGCAGGAAAGTACATTTGTTCTGCCTGCACTTTGGAATCTGTCTTTCCAAGAAAACCATAATCTGAATAACAATGGTTTCTTACCGTATTAAAATCGCCGTACCAATCTAAAATATCCGATATGTAAATCCACGTACGCACAACATCTTGATACGACGCACCCTCGGCATGGAGGAGTTTCTCTGCCTGATGGAACATGGCTTCGGACTGGGATTTTCGATCTGTGCGTTTTTCCTCTTTCGTATTTCCGCCATCAACACTCTGGAGGACAAAAAAAGTGGAGCCGTTGAGGTTCCAAGCACGTCCTTTAGGAATTCCATGATCGAGAATCGTCCGAACACGGGTTTCAGAGCTGGGTTTCAGAGCTCTGATCTGGACGCCGGCAAATTTGTTTTCCAGACACGATTCTCCCTCAATAAAAGTGACGGGCGTATTCGTTTCCATTTTATATTTAAGAACTGCGCGGGTGCGGGCTTCGAGAATTTGCGTTTGAAGTTCAATGCTGCCGAAACACCGTTCGTGAATAATTTTGCTCGCGGAAGCAGACAACAGTACGGCTATCCTGTTATAAATTTCCCCTACTGATTGTTCCGGATCTACATCCAATTTTGTAACAGATGCACTGATAAACAACTGGTTATGGACGGATGTTACAAAGACTTTAAAGTTTGGATATAACTCAACTGAACGTTTAATCATGTACTTCCTTCATCTGACGGTTCATCATACTCCGTTTCTATGGAGTTTTCACCGGCGCAGCAGACTTTGCCTTATCGTTATTTCTATTTTGGATTACATTCGGATCTAATTTCGCAGTCAGAGCATCCTTTTCTGAAAAAGCAGCCTTAGCTAAATCCTGAGGGCTTATATGAATAGGTTCTTTAGTGAATTCTGGGACATTATACACTTTTAAAGACGACTCGTAGAACAGAGGATCCTCTTGAGGCAGGACAAATGGTTTCGTTGCATAGCCCATTGAATCGATGTGGCTGAAATAGGGTTGTGTAAATATTTTGTCTTGACGTTTACTCGAAAACACAATCCACCGCCCATTGCTCGACCAAGAATGAAATGAATCAGCACGATCGCTGTTTACTTCTAGCTTTTTCCATTTTCCGCTTCTCAAATCCAGCATATACACGTCGGCACTTTGGAGATAAATCGGGAATTGACTATAGGCAGCTCCAGTAAAAAGAAGGAAATGACCATCCGGAGAAACTCTCGGCTCTGTGATACTGAATCCACACTCATCTGCAGAAATGACGGTCTCAAGTTTTCCCCAGGAGTGATTGATAGGATCGTAACCGATCCGCATTAAATCGTATTTAATTTTATCGTAAGCTAAATCATTTATCTTATCAGGATTTTCGAACGTTTCAATTTTTGGAGCACTGCAAAAATACAAAAAATTTCCATCGGGTGACCATGCTGGCCAAATTTCCATCCGGTCAGGGTTGGAAATTTCCGGAGTGGTAGTTACAGTGTTTGTTGGAATATCATAGAGGATAATATCCGAATACCAGTCCAACACATCTCGGCATTCACCCGTTTCATGGAAGAACAATCGCAACTTACTAACCGAGAACGCAATTAAATCACCTGAGGGATGCCAAGCTGGATACGCTGCAGGCCCGTTAAATTTTGTTCTCAAGTCAATTTTTTGTGCTTTACCATCTTTGATTAACAGCATAGATGTTCCTGGACCACCGCGCATATGAAGAAGCCATCGGTCCGTTCCATTTTTCCAAAAGTTGTGGCAGTTCATACAATTGTCTTGAGTCAACTTATTAAGAAGGACAGGTTTCTCGCTGAAGTTTTCGAGATTTCGCTGAAAGATCCCCATTTTCTTAAAAAGGTTGTAGATCGGGCCAAACATTCTGTATACGAGATAGCTATCTATAGAATCTTGTGAGACCTGATTGACTATTGAGTCATAGCGCACCCAACCGTCATTTTGATTTTTTACAAAGATATCCGTGATGAGCCGCTGCCCAATGTTCTCTGCAAGCAGATGTTTCCATGAATCAATAGGAATTTGAATGTTGCCGGTACTGTTTTGTATTCGAATCGGATTACCTTTGCCGGATCGAATTTTAACAAAATATTCTTGACCGGATTCTTTAATAGAAAAATTCAGTGGTGCAATGTTCGGAGGAATGACTATACCGGAATAGTCGGGTTCAATAGTAGCCGGTCGATTTACAGATTGGATGTCCGATCTTTCCTCGGGTGTTGTCGAACATCCTATACACAGAAAAAGAATTTCAATAAACATAATAATCCAGCATATCACATTTTTAGTGATGTTATTGAAATTCATTTTGATTCTCCGACGGTCGTGTAGCAGGTTTGACAAACATGAAATAGTACCAATAGGTATCAGCATACCTATACTTTAAATCCTGCATAGCACTATTTCTTTCCCCTTTATGACTCATCAGAATTTGTCGATATTCCAAGAATCGCTTAAAGTTGGATAGTTGAACCCATTTCTGCAACTGATCTGAGCCAAAGTTTGGATCCATTGACGCGATGAAGATCACTGCTTCCTGAACGTGACGCGGCAATTGTGAATATCCAAGGGAATTAAAATCCGAAAGGTGATCCAAGAGCTCATTTAAATTCCCGGTTAAAAGAAGATCTGCGATCATATATTCAAATGCCATTTTATTATTTTGATTTCGCTTTAATAAGAGTTCAAATTTGGGGGAAGAGGCTTTCCCTCGAGAAATCAAATCCTCATGAGACATAACCGATTGAATATATTTGCAGTCAAGATCATTGGTAAGTTCCCCTGGATTTTCATTCAGCCGAAGGAGATACTCAGCTGTTTTTCCTTGGAATGGAACATCTTTTAAATTCAGGAAAAATCGTCTGGCAGCTTTATAATCACCCTTTAACATATAAACCATCCCGAGCCGTTTTAAAAGATCGGCAGTGGGACCCCTACGCTCGAGGGCTTCGTGGGCATAGTGTTGGGATTCGTTGACCAGCCCCAGTTTCCAATTCACATTGCTCGCTTCCTCCGGCCATGCGAGACACCATGTTTGATTCATCAGAAGACCAACAGTTCCTTTTGATTGAGGATAGGCAAACATATTATCAAGAAGCATGTTTGTTTGAAAGAGGGCGAGGTTAGTTTGACATGAAAGGAGAGGAGTCTCGTTCAAATTGTGCTGAGTTAATTCGAGCACGTCTGTCCAACGTTCCTCACGCACAGCTCGGTTGACTTCGAGAACAAGCTTCTTTATATCACTGGTAGATTCCTTCGCCAACAGAATAGTTCCACTTACCAAAAGGAGTGTTCCTGCTGCCCATTTCCAGACATAGGCAAGTCTGGCAAATTTTTGGAATAGTTTCCCAATTCCAGGTATCTTCGCAATCGAAGCGATTATAAGTGTTAGTAGAAAGAAAGCAGGAATACTGTATGCAATGATCCAAGATTCGATCGGATTCTCAAAAGTCAGATTATGCAGATAAGCTTGTTTCAGAGTGATAAGAAAAACAGATATGGATGCCACGAAGGGAAGAAGAGCTGAGATCAACAGAAGTAAAAGACCACTTACAATCTTTCTCCTGAAAAGAAGATCACCCAATCCACAGAGAACGGCAAACATCAGAAAAGCTCCGCCAGTGATCCAATATGATAAAACGGAGATGACTAAGCCCAATCCGATACGAGTCATCGGCTGTTTCGGTGACCAACGAATGAATAAGACCAGAAAGAATAAATTAATGATTATTGCCAATGTGGCGCTCAGGTCAAAATCGTAATTGCTATAAAGAACGAGTAAAAGACCAACCGGAATCAGATGAAATGTATGAATCGGGCGATTTTCTGTCAGGGTTTCTATCCATTTTCTGGTTAAGAACCCAACTATCCAAAAACAAATAGCTAAAAATAAGGCGATTAAAAAATCGGAAAACCAGAATTGCATTAAAAGCGCCGAGAGCCAATTGACTAACCCACCGGGGATTTTTAAAAAATCACCCAGAAAATCGGTCCCTTTTAAGAAGACAGACGGGTGCACTTCGAGAATAAGAACGGGATGAATTCGAAGCAACAGGTAGAAAAAGCATGCCAGAAAAACAATGCATTCCTGAACCCAAGTACTTACATACGTAAATCCATGTTTTTCATCAGAAAGAGACATTTTTTCACTATCATTGATGAAAGTAATTATTAAAAATATACGATTTAATAGCAAGTTTTCAAAGAAGTGTTTTTGATTCTAAATGTGCTTTCTAATAATTTTATGATAGAATTGATTTTTTTCTTGCTTCAGAACGGATTATAATTGTCGTCTGAATTCACTTCTTGGGTGAGTACCCGTTGATCAATCTCCAGCTGCAGTATCATTGGAATAAGCACCAACGGATCGCT
>PLMS01000137.1 GCA_003142575.1 Ignavibacteriota bacterium | reverse complement strand
GAAAAAATATATTTAGGATGGGTCGTTCCAAAATCGATCCAAAGTTCGCGTGAAACACTTACACTGCCGGCAGTGGGATTGACAAGCGCAAATCAAAATATTATCTATAAAATACCTATAACTCAATCGGAATATTTTCTTCTCGAAAACCGCAATCGAGATCCCGAAGGAAATGGTCAAACATTAACAATTGTTAAAAATGGCGCCGATACATCTCAATATTTTAGAACGGATGATACAGCGGAAATAGGGTTTATCTATTATAATGTCAAGAAAATTAACGGATCTGTTGTTGATGTCGAGAACTTCGATTGGGCATTGATAGGCGATATGACGGATGGAACCGGGAAGTATGACGGCGGCGGAATTTTGATTTGGCATATAGATGAGAATATTATTCAAGCGGGATTGAAATCAAACACAGTGAATGCTGATATCGACCATCGCGGGGTAGAGTTAATGGAAGCTGATGGTTCAAAAGATATTGGACAAAGCTATGGATCAATGGATGCAGGTTACGGAACCGAGAATGGAAGTCCGCTCGATTGCTGGTTCTCGGGTAATTCG
Organism: Ignavibacteriota bacterium; assembly: GCA_003142575.1. Taxonomy (GTDB): domain Bacteria; phylum Bacteroidota; class Ignavibacteria; order UBA10030; family UBA10030; genus Fen-1298. The sequence goes on along the minus strand of PLMS01000137.1, from coordinate 35,232 downwards.
GCAATCCCCTATAAAAATATCTTTGATCGAAATTCTTTCCCAAACAGCAACAGCCATTCCGGAGCTGCGAGTTTAATTACGATCAAGGATTTCAGTGCACGGTCGCCGAATATGACAGCAACGGTTGAAATAGGAAGTCCCGTTCTCATGCGGTACACGGCATTATCCCGCACATTCACTCATGCGATTACATACCCAACGGCAACTAAAAACCATCATCTCTATCTATCGGTCAATGACAGCATCTTTGCATTCCAGAGCAATGGAAGAAGTTTGACAAACAACGCATCTGGTCTCTTCTCCAGTAAAAAAAGCAGCTTTGGCGTTNNGTTGCTGTGTATCAGCAAGCGACAAACGAAATTGTGACAAGTGTTCAAGATAGTGCTCTTTCTATTTATCAACTTTCTTCTCCAAATGCACAAGGTGCATTCGATAGCCTGCATATCTTCACACAGACAATTCCTCAGAGATTCACAACATCGCCTTGTTTTTCTTCGCTGAGTATCCTGTCGACGATTCTTATCGGAACGGATTCAGGAAGAGTATATGAGTTTAATATCAATGGTGATTTGATTTCTCAACGTTCTGTCCGAAGCGAACCGATAACTTCTCTTGCACTATTGCCAACACCTTCGTTATCAAAACCTGAAGAATACTTTTGTACATCCGGAAATCGTCTTTATAGTGAACGAGACTCCGCTGAATTGCCTGGTTCAGAGAGCACGTGGATACTGGCAGCAGCAGTCTCACCCAAAGGGAACTATGTCGTTGCAGCAGAAATAAACGGGAACAGAATAGTATCTTTTGATCAATCATTATCTCAGAAGCTCTTCGAAGTGAGTGTGCCCGATTCTGCTCTCCAAGAGCTTGCCATAGCAGATATCGATGGAGATGGCGAAAAAGATGTGATTGTTCAATCTGCAACTCACATATCGGTTTTGAGTCGGGCGGGTGTTGTACTCGATGGTTTTCCAATTCAAGTGAGAGGCACTAATGAATTTACCGGTACACCTTTGATCGTCGATTTTGACGGAGACGGTAAACTCGAAATCATCGCATTCACAAATGACGGCGAGATGTGGGTGTATAATCGAAATGGAAAATTACTGACAGGTTTCCCGATTCAAGTGACTTCTCCGGGAAAATCATTTCCCACAGCGTATACAGACTCTGCGAGCACAGGAGGAGTTGTCGTCCTTTCAGAAAACGGCTCGCTCGATGCATTTCTCACATCAACGACATTCAACACAAATTCCTTGGTATGGTGGCAGCATCTCGGCGATGAAAGACATAGTAATGCAGAGTGGACTCAGACAGCATCGCATCCTCTTTCTTCCGAATTTTTACCGAAGTCACGTGTCTATAACTGGCCCAATCCTGTTTACGGCCGTTCCACACAAATTCGGTACTATACTTCCGAAGATGCAAACATCACCGTTACCATTCTCGACCTCTCCGGTGTGAAAATAACGGAATTGAAGGGAAGAGGAACCGCGGGAATGGATAGTGAAATATCCTGGGATGTTTCAAAAATACAAAGCGGCGTTTATCTTGCGCGTGTTGAAGCCCAAGGTATCACTCAAAATGATGTAAAGATCATCAAAATTGCTGTCGTGAAGTAAGCTGAAGTGTTGACAGCAAGAAACGAATCTGTTGTTGTCGAGAGGGAGCTTGAAGTATAATCTTTTTTTGATACCGATTTTATTTTGTATGGCATCGTCCATCGTCCTTTCCCAGGAAGATTTTTATCATCCGGAACTAGAATGGCAGACCATTGAGACAAAACATTTTCTTATTCATTTCCATCAAGGGACAGAACGAACAGCACGGGAAGTTGCAAATGTTGCCGAGAGCGTGTATGGGCCGATTACAACGATGTACGGTCATGAACCTGATTCAAAGGTCAATTTTATTATTTGTGACTATGACGATTATTCCAACGGCGGCACAGATTTCATCAATAATAGAATTGTGATCTGGGCATCCGCAATGGATTTTGAACTGCGGGGGATACATCCATGGTTATGGAATGTCGTCACTCACGAATTTACACATATCGTTCAGATTCAAACAGCACTGAAATTTGGCAGGAAAGTCCCCGGTATTTATCTCCAATGGCTTGGCTATGAAAAAGAACGGCGTCCGGATGTGCTCTATGGATATCCCAATGTCATTGTCTCGTACCCCTTTTCCGGTTTTATTGTACCCAGCTGGTTTGCAGAAGGAACCGCGCAGTACAATAATCCTTCTTTTCAATATGACACGTGGGATACCCACCGCGATATGATTTTACGGATGTACATGATTGATGGCAATCCGCTCTCATGGGAAGAAATGGGATATTTTGAAAAGACATCATTAGGGAGTGAATCGGTTTATAATGCAGGATTTTCACTTGTTGGATATATTGCTCAACACTATGGTGTGGATAAACTTCGGGAAATATCAAGGCAGCTTGCAGCACCGTTCCGCCTGACTATGGATGGAGCAATCGAAGCATCATTGGGAATAACAGGCAAAGAGCTCTACGAAGAATGGAAGAAAGAAAAAATAATTCAGTATAAACACTTGGCGGATTCTTTGCATTCGATGTGCACGAATGAGGAAATTATCGAGAACGAAGGATTCTGGAATTTCTATCCTGTCGTTTCACCGGACGGCGCTTCGATTGCATATATCTCGAATAAAGGCATGGATTATTCTTCCTTAACAGGCGTCTATCTCTATGACCGAACAAAAAAGAAATCAAAGATGATTGTTCCGCATGCGAATTCAACTCTTTCCTTTTCTCCAAACGCACAGAATATTTATTACGCACGAATCACGCGCGAAAATCCACACTGGTCTGCCTACAGTGATCTATTCAAGTACGATATTGCGGCAGAAAAAGAGGAACGCTTAACCTTTGGCCTGCGTGCATTTAACCCTAAGGTATCTTCCGACGGAAAAAAAATTGTCTATACTTCCGGAAACAACGGAACATTGAATCTTGCTGTCTGCGATACGAACGGGAAAAATAATTCTCAGGTAACACATTTTGATAACGGCGAACAGGTTTACACTCCGGTGTGGTCAAAGGATGGAAAGAAAATTGCATTCGGATATTCGATAGAACATAATCAATCGGTGGCACTCATCGACTCGAATGGAGAGAATTATCAACTCTTGCCCCACTCAGGCGATTGTCGAAATCCATTCTTCGCTTCAGATTCCATGCTGTATTATTCATGGGATAGAGGCGGAATATTTAATATTTACTCGCTCAATCTCAAAACGAATATTGAACGGCAGGTAACAAGCGTTCTCGGAAGCGCTTTTCTTCCAACGCTTGATCAAAAAGGCAACTTGATATATGTGACGTATACATCTTCAGGATATAAAATCGCTTTGGTCCATCACGACTCTAGCAGTACACTGGCCTCCGTATCAAATTATTCACCGGTGAATCGCTCACTTACTTTCGATCAACCTAAGAGGACGGATGAATCGAAAGCGGGTGCAATGTCTTTCTTCGAGAGCGGGAATCATAATCATGTTCAAGACACTGCAGCATATCCGGCGAAGTCATACAGGTCTGTCTTCACGAGCATTTCATTAATTCCGCTGCTCCGTTTTGATAATTACACACAAAGCGGTAATGTTCTGGATATGATCAAGCCGGGCTTGTACGTGAGTTCCTTAGAGATGCTCGATAAGATGGATCTTTTTGGCGGCGCTACCATAAACAGGGAATTGGAGCGAGATCTTTTTCTTATCATCGAGTATCGAGACCGGTTGCCGCTTCTTTATCAGCTCGGTTTGGAGCCGACTGCAACGCTTGAATTATACAATGTTACTCGAAAAAGGGAGAATGTGCCATTCAACCTCTTTGTAGATAATCTACAAACATTTTATGCCGACTTAACATATAACCTCCTTGAATTTGACTTTTCTCTTTCGCAGAAAATATTCACAGAAAATTGCGATGTGAAGGTAACCTATTCGCTGAGCCGCTATAGTCAGGATTTTGGAAGTTGGATGCATCCACTATACGGAGTCATACCTGCTACAACTTCGACGTATTTCATAGGTAATACTTTATCGGCGAAGTTTAAATATGATGGTATTTTGCACACCATAGACCAGGATATCAATCCGGTCGGAAGATTGTTCTCGTTGAAATATTCCTACGAGATAAACGAATTTAATCCACTGGATTCTATGACCATAAATTCAAATGGCCTCCCTGTTCCTATCTATACAGATTATAAAATTCATCGGCTCGAACTAAATTGGACCGAACATATTGCTCTTCCGCTCCATAAACAGACTTTCACACTGGGACTCAATGCGGCTGGCATCCTTGGCCATTCAGTCGATGAGTTTTTTGATTACTATGCAGGCGGATTTGTCGGAATGAGGGGATATCCCTTTTATGCAATCGGCGGCAACAAGACCGTAGCACTCAACGCGACATATCGATTTCCTCTTGAGACCGAACTTGATTTTCGAGTTCTGCAATTTTATTTTAAAAAACTCTATGGATCAGTATTTTATGATATAGGAGATGCATGGTCCGGTGAAACGCCTTCCATAGATCAGTGGAAGCGGGATGTTGGCTTCGAACTTCGGCTTGAGACATATTCCTTCTACGAATATCCCACGCGTATTTTTTTCTCAGGCGCCTATGGCTTAGATCGATTCTCATGGTATGTAAGGGATATTACTACAACGACTGTACAGTATGGACACGAATGGCGCTTCTATTTAGGTGTGTTATTCGGATTTGAATTGAACGATATTCTTCCACGTCAAGTTATGAGGTGAAAAATGAAATCCCGGCTGATGATAGTAGAAATCTGCGGCCTTTTTCTTTTCTGTATGAATATGCATGGGCAATACAGAAATGATTTCACAGTTCAAAACAACGGATGCTCACTGACAGGTAATTTTCAGTATGACTTCTCAATGAATATTAACGGCGTAAGCAGTGCGGATAGTTCTGTTGCAGCACGTCCAGTAGTCTATAAGAGACTATACTCACCCGTGAGAGCCGGATTATTCTCCGCTGTCATCCCGGGAGCAGGCCAATTGTATACGAAAAATTATTGGCAGAGCGCCGCGTTCTTTGGGGCAGAAGTATTGATGTGGGTTCTTTATGCGACAAATGAAAAAAAGGGAAACGATCAAACAAACCTTTTTCAAAATTATGCAGATCAAAACTGGTCGGTGGTTAGATATGCCAGTTGGATCAATGCGAACTTCGGTCAGGCAATACCTGTCAATACGGATCCGAATCCGAGTCTTAAACCATGGAATAGGGTTGTTTGGAGTGATTTGAATGCTGCTGAGAATGCAATAGGCAATATTGGTGAGACAGGCTTTTCTCACCAACTTGCACCACATGGCGACCAACAATATTATGAAATGATCGGGAAATATGCCCAGTTCGGCGGAGGCTGGGATGATGCAGCGACATTTCAAGCGGGCGGATTTACAAAAGCTGATGTCATTGCAAATGGAATAGGTAATGTTTCGCCTCATTTTCTCCACTACAGTAAAATGAGAGGTGATGCAAATAGTTTTTATAATATCGCTACTACCGTTTCCTATATCATCGTTGCGAACCATCTGTTAAGCGCACTTGAGGCGGTTTGGAATGCGTCAAAGTTGAATCATAGGATTAAATTGCAGGGCCATATTGAATCGAGACAAATTTACGGAAATATTGTAGAGTTCGTTCCTACACTTCATATAGAGTATGAATTATAAAAAAGAACGTCGAAAAAGTAGCATACTACTACTCTCTAAAATACGTTTAATCGCTGCGCCAACTTGATTGATATATCTTTGTTTAATACATTGCTAAGAAAAAGTTCTCTTAAGAGCTGCCCATGAACCCTGCATTGACCTTGCTGTGTTCAACAATAACGGAAGTGACGGTAGTGAAATGAAGCGTCTATTTTCTCCATGGAGATCGGTCTATATACAATCCTTTCAAGGCGGCAAGAAATCAAAGGGATGCCTCTTCTGTAGAATCGCAAAGGAACACGATGATACAAAGAATCTTATCGTGTGGCGCGGGAAAGAATGTTTTGTTGTGATGAACAGGTATCCGTACAACAACGGTCATGTGATGGTTGTGCCCTATAGGCACACTTCATCGATGGGTAAACTGACGGATAAGACGAACCTAGAAGTTATGAAAACGGTTGCATGGTGTATACAGGCGCTGCACAAGAACAGCAAACCGGACGGATTTAATTTTGGTGCAAATGTAGGAAGAGCGGCGGGTGCCGGCATCGACAAACACATTCACTTCCATCTTGTCCCCAGATGGAATGGAGATACAAATTTCTTCCCGGTACTGGCAGACGTAAAAGTTGTTTCAGAGGATATACAAAAAAATTGGTACCAGCTTACATCATTTTTTAAACGTTGATCGTACATAAGACGGAAAAATGAAACATCGTACATTCCTTTTAGCCATAGACTCAACACAAACCGTTCTCATGTGCTAAGAGAATCTATTTTGGCGGAATGTACGCTGACGATTGATAGGGAGTGTATTTCTTCCTGACACTCAACAGTATCGGTCAGGACGTCCGCCCAATAAGACGGCGGACAAGTAAGTCCTGACCGCACTAAACTGAGACACTGCCCACCGATTTCACTTCTTTACTTTCTGTCAATTATTCCGTAAAATAATTGATCGTATGGTTGTTTTTGAAGTGATACCGTACTCCATGATGGCAAATTTTGATTGATTGCTGTTCGCTATTTTCAGCCGGCTTGTCCGCCATTTTTTGGGCGGAAGGCTGATGCGCCTCTCGAATGTGCCTCGGGCGCAGGCGCAACTATTGACGATTCACCATTAGCTCTTAATTATTTACAATTTATCATGAAAATCTCCATTATTGGAACCGGTTATGTCGGACTTGTGCAGGGCGTCTGTTTTGCAGACACAGGGAACAGCGTTATTTGCATGGATATTGATAAAAAGAAGATCCATAACCTCAAAAAGGGGATCATTCCGATCTATGAACCGGGCCTTGAGGAGGTAGTAAGGCGAAACGTGAAAGACGGGCGCCTGGTTTTTTCAACGAATTTGAAATTTGCGGTCGAGAAGTCTCAAGTTATTTTTCTCTGTCTTCCAACTCCGCAATCGGAAGACGGCTCTGCCGACCTTACGCATGTGATGGAAGTATCAAAGGGGATAGCAGATTATTTGAATGAAGCGAAAATCGTTGTCAGTAAAAGTACAGTCCCGGTCGGCACAGTAGAAAAAATGAGACAAATATTTGAGAAAAGAGGGAAATACAATGTACAGGTCGTGTCCAATCCGGAATTCCTCAAAGAGGGGTCGGCGCTTCAAGACTCCTTGAGGCCGGATCGTATCATTATCGGGACAAGTGATAAGAAAACCGCAGAAGTCATGGCTGAACTCTACGAACCTTTTGTCCGTACCGGTAATCCTATTATCGTAATGGATGAAAAAAGTGCAGAGTTGACAAAGTATGCAGCAAATTCATTTCTCGCTACAAAGATAACATTTATGAACGATCTTGCAAACCTTTGTGAAAAAGTAGGTGCAGACATAGAATGGATACGGAAGGGCATCGGAAGCGACCCGCGCATTGGAAAGAGTTTTTTGTTTGCAGGAATCGGATATGGCGGCTCGTGCTTTCCGAAGGATGTAAAAGCATTAGTTAAAACGTCCGGAATGCATGGGCATACATTACGAATTCTTGAGATGGTAGACCGCATCAATGAAGATCAAAAGAAAGTGCTCTTTACAAAGCTCAAAAAGCACTTCGCAGGGAAACTGAAAGGGAAAACTATTGCGGTCTGGGGCATTGCATTCAAACCTCAAACCGATGATATTCGTGATGCGCCATCATTGGTGATTATATCAAGCTTATTGAAAGAGGGAATGATCGTGAAAGCACATGACCCGGTTGCGATGCCTCATGCAAAGAAAGTGTACGGTTCTCGTGTGCAGTTTTGCAAGACGGCATACGCTGCATTGAAGGATGCAGACGCATTAGTCGTTGTGACGGAATGGAATGAATTCCGTAAATTAGATTTACTCTCTATGAAGTCGTTAATGAAGACACCGGTTATTTTTGACGGAAGAAATATCTATGATTCCGACGAAGTACGAAATGCGGGATTTATGTATTATGGAATTGGTAGAAAAAACAGTGAGGGATGAATAAAAAGACGAAAATTTGATTTCTGGTTTTTATTCAATATTCATAATGAACAGTCAACAATGTGCTATTTACAATTTACTGGTTGAATCATGAAAAAAGCTTTAGTATGCGGTGCTGGCGGTTTTATAGGCTGTCATCTCGTAAAGAAACTCAAAAAAGAAGGCTACTGGGTGCGCAGCGTCGATATCAAGCCGCACGAATGGTCGCCCAAGGCGGCGGACGAATTTCTCTTGCTGGATCTAAGGATCGAAGAAAATTGTCGTGCAGCACTTAAGGTCGATGGCGGTACATTTGATGAAGTATATCAACTCGCGGCAGATATGGGTGGAATGGGCTTTATTCATTCCGCTGAAACCGAGATCATGCACAATAGCGCGCTTGTGAATATTTATATGACGGATCTCGCAGCAAGAATGGGTGTACCCCGCTATTTCTTTTCCTCTTCTGTCTGTGTCTACCGTGATATGAAACCGGGCGAGCCTGAGATGTCGGAAGATCAGGCAATTCCTGCACATCCCGATAACGAATACGGCTGGGAGAAACTTTATTCTGAGCGTATTGCCATGGCGTATGAACGCCGGTATGGAATGCAGGTGCGAATTGCGAGGTTTCAAAATTGCTACGGTCCGGAAGGTACCTACGGGCGGACGGGAAAAAGCTCCTGCTGCAATGTCTCGCAAAGTAGCGGAAGCCGAAAATGGCGGCACCATTGAAGTCTGGGGAGACGGCTCGGCAGTTCGTTCGTATACCTATGTGAGCGATATGGTCGACGGTATTTATCTCTTGATGCATTCAGATTTGAAGGGAGCTGTGAATATCGGATGCCCGCAATATGTAACAGTAGATGAACTTGCCAACACAGTCGCTAAGGTCGCAGGAAAGAAAATCATTATCAAACATGTCAAGGGTCCGGTGGGAGTTCAATCGCGCAATTTCTCCAATGAACGGATATTCTCGCTTGGTTGGAAAGCTAAGGTTTATCTTGAAGATGGGATTAAACTGACCTATCCGTGGGTGGAAGAACAGGTAAAACTGAAAAAGAAAAATCAGTAAACAGTGAACTGTAAAGAGTAAACAGAAAAAACTATTCACTATTCACTACGAAGACAATGAAAAAAGCACTTATTACTGGTATCACGGGCCAGGATGGTTCCTATCTTTTGGAACTCCTACTTGAAAAAGGATATGAAGTGCACGGAATCATTCGCCGTAGCAGTTCATTCAATACAGGCCGGATTGATCATCTCTACAATAATCCCAAAATATACGGCAGCCGGATGTTCCTGCATTATGGCGATGTGACGGATACAAGCAACCTCAACCGTCTTCTCGAAAAAGTCGAACCTGAGGAAATCTATAATCTTGCTGCACAAAGTCATGTGAAAGTCTCATTCGAGGTTCCTGAGTACACGGCTGAGGTGGATGCTGTAGGGACACTGCGGTTTTTGGATGCGATTCGGGAGACGGGAGTTCGCACTCGGTTTTATCAAGCTTCAACAAGCGAATTGTTCGGCAAAGCGCAGGAAGTTCCGCAAACAGAGCGCACGCCATTTTATCCCCGCAGTCCGTACGGTGTAGCGAAGTTGTACGGGTACTGGATCATCATCAATTATCGTGAAGCATATGGGCTGTATGCCTGCAACGGTATCCTTTTTAATCATGAATCACCACGGCGAGGTGAAACCTTTGTGACGAGAAAGATTACTCTCGCCGCTGCGAGAATAAAACTCGGATTACAGAAGAAGCTTACGATAGGAAATCTCCACGCAAAGCGCGATTGGGGATATGCACCGGAATATTGTGAAGGCATGTGGCGTATGCTGCAGCAGAATGAACCAGAGGATTTTGTACTTGCCACAGGTGAGACGCATTCTGTGAAAGAATTCATTGAGACAGTGTTTACAGAACTGGAAATGGATTTGGCGTGGAAAGGTGAAAAGGAAGATGAAATCGGAATATCGAAAAAAGACGGTCAGACGCTTGTAGAAGTCGATCCGCGTTATTATCGTCCGACAGAGGTTGAATTGCTTATGGGAGATGCCACGAAAGCAAAAAATAAATTGGGATGGGTACCGAAGACAACATTTCGCGAATTAGCAAAAATGATGGCACATGCAGATTTTGAAAAAGTGAAGAAAAGAGGTTATTAGCATGGAGAAATCTGCGAAGATATATATCGCAGGCCATACCGGATTAGTAGGGTCGGCGATTCTGCGATCCCTGCAAGCACAAGGGTATTCTCGATTTCTCTTGCGCACGATAGAAGAACTCGATCTAACGAAACAATCTCTTGTAGAGTCACTGATGCAGCAGGAGAAACCGGATTATGTTTTTCTTGCAGCTGCTAAAGTGGGCGGAATTCATGCGAATAATTCATATCCTGCTGATTTTATTTATATCAATCTTCAGATTCAAACCAACATTATTCATGCTGCATACCAATCCGTCGTAAAAAAGCTTTGTTTTTTGGGCAGCTCATGCATCTATCCGAAGTTTGCTCCCCAACCGATTAAGGAAGATTCGTTTTTGGATGGAAAATTGGAGCCAACCAACGAGCCTTATGCGATAGCGAAGATTGCCGGAATCGAAATGTGTCAGGCGTATAATCGCCAGTACGGGACAAACTATATTTCCGTGATGCCAACAAATTTGTACGGGTTGCACGATAACTTCGATTTGAAAAGTTCTCATGTGCTGCCTGCGCTGATACGAAAATTTATCGAAGCAAGGAAAGATGGCGCACCATCGGTCACTGTGTGGGGGACAGGTTCGCCAAAGCGTGAATTTCTCTTTGTCGATGATCTCGCAGATGCATGTGTCTTCTTGATGAATCATTATGATGACAGTGAGATCGTCAACATTGGCGTCGGCGAAGACGTAAAAATTCTTGAACTCGCAAAGATCATCAAAGAAGAAGTGGAATATAACGGCACGATCGTATTCGATTCGACAAAACCCGATGGTACACCGCAAAAATTATTGGATGTTTCAAAAATCCATCAACTTGGCTGGAAAGCAAAAACCCCATTGCGCGAGGGGATACGAAAAACTATCCAATGGTATCTGGAGAACAAATGATACGATCGCTTGTTACTGGTGGAGCAGGGTTTCTTGGTTCGCATTTATGCGATCGACTTCTTGCGGAAGGTCATCAGGTAGTGTGTCTTGACAACCTTATTACCGGGGATATTGCCAATATCAGTCATTTGATGGGAAATTCCAATTTTAGCTTTCTCAACTATGATGTCACCAATTATCTTTTTATTGACGGCAAGTTAGATTTTATTTTTCATTTTGCATCACCTGCAAGTCCCATCGATTATCTAAAAGTCCCCATTCAAACACTGAAAGTCGGTTCCTTAGGAACGCACAAAGCTCTTGGCCTCGCAAAAGCAAAAGGTGCCCGCTTCTTCATTGCATCCACCTCTGAAGTGTATGGAGATCCATTGATTCATCCACAGAAGGAAAGTTACTGGGGAAATGTGAATCCCGTTGGGCCGCGCGGCGTGTATGATGAAGCGAAGCGGTTTTCAGAAGCAATGACGATGGCATATCATAGGTACCATGGTATTGAGACACGAATTGTACGCATCTTCAATACCTATGGCGAGCGTATGCGTATGAACGATGGGCGTGCAATTCCAGCTTTTTTGTCTCAAGCGATTAAGAATGAAGATGTGACGGTCTTCGGAGACGGCAGTCAGACAAGAAGTGTCTGTTACGTTTCGGATCTCATCGATGGCATTTACCGCCTTATGATGTCCGATTATGATATGCCGATGAATATTGGGAATCCGGAAGAAGTAACCATGCTGGAACTTGCGAAAGAAATAATCCAACTGACCGGAAGCCGCAGTAAAATAATCTTCCAAGACCTTCCTGAAGATGATCCCAAAGTACGCCAGCCGGATATTACAAAAGCGAAAGAGCTGCTGGGGTGGGAGCCGAAGGTGCATAGGCATGAAGGATTGCAGAGGACGTTGAAATATTTTAAGATGAAGTTGGGTGTTTGAAACGATTCGTGCGCGAATATTCAATCGAGTCATCGCTTGCAAAGAAATCTCACTGTGTAAAAAATACTCCTACGGAATATGAGACGGTTGCTCTCCTGGTACCATTATTTATTTTATAGAATCACGTTGATTTATTAGAAATATATTCCATGGCCACCTCATCCAAAACATCCATATGCCTCCGCAATACAATGCAGAGTATCGGGTGTACTGGAATGACCTGGATCATGACTTAGGTGATCTAGCCAATGAAATACATTTTTATAGAATTATTGCTAAGATCAATGGATCAGTCACAGCATTCATCCAAAAACTTGTAAAGGATCGGTAGAGGGATTCGATGGAGTTCTCAATTATTGTTCCCACCTATATGGAAGAAGGATGCATCGAAAAATGTCTTCGATCCATAGGTGACCAACGATATAAACGAACAGAATTTGAAATTATTGTTTCAGATGCGCGTTCAACGGATCACACTGCAGACATTGCATGTCAATATGCAGATAGCGTTCTTGTGGAAGATCGGAGAGGAATTGCCTACGGTCGTAATGCCGGTGCGAAAAAAGCACGAGGAGACATTCTCGTTTTTGTCGACGCGGATTCAACTTTGGATCAAGATTTTCTCAGTCATTGTCATCAGGAATTTTCAAATCCGGCGATTATCGGTATGACTGGCGTAGCAAAACCAAGTGACGGTGGTATTTTGCAGCGCTTTGTGTATCGAAGCACGTACGGTATGGTTCGATTGTTCGATTTCTTCGGACTGTCACTATTTCCAGGAATTTGCGTAGCGTATAGACGCGCAGGTTTTACAGAGGTCGGTGGGTTTCGAGAAGATTTTGGTATCGTTGAAGATCTTGACTTGAGCAGAAGAATATCACACTTTGGTACATGTACCGTTTCTCAGAAAGCTTGTGCATATGTTTCAACACGGAGATTGAAAAAGAATCTATTTCCGACAGTTCTTTTTCATATGTATTGCGATGTACGATACCTCATAACTGGGAAAGCACCAGCAAGTTATCCAAAAGTGGAAGAAATACATTCATGGCGTGAATTGTGGCGACATGTACATTAGAGCACAAAACAAAAAGGATATTGGATGAATCGAATTTTGTTCAGAACCATCACACTCGTCATAGTTATGAGATTCATACTGCATGCACAGTCTGTGTATGTACCGGTACAACATGAAGTATATGATTTTCTCAAGAGGATGGAAGCGCATCAGCTTCTTGTCGATTACAAGGATGCTGCCAAACCTCTGTCACGAATGCAGATTGCTTCTGCGTTCATTACTTTGGAAAAACACGTTGATGAAATGACCAGAGTTGAACGGGAGACGTATGAATTTCTGAAAACAGAATTCAATTATGAGATACTAAAAATCTCTGGTGATGCAGAACCAAGTGAAACACGTTGGCACATATTTTCGCATGAACTAGACCAAGGGATATTGAATTTTGATATTGATTACAGCCAAACACGCACATCCACAGGAAAGCAGGTGACTTCGGATCGTGCCCAGGGATTTAAAACATATGGATATGTGTTTAACAATGTCGGATTTTATTTTAATATAGATGACAATTTAGAAAAAGGTGATAATCTCAATTATAGTCGAATGAATGATAGACAGCTTGATAACGTGGGATTTTCTTCAAGCCTTGACAGAGACTATTATAAGAGGGTCAAGACTCCTCTTCGGGGTATCATCCCGTCAGAAGGTGTGCAATCGAATAATTATCAATATGATGAAGTGAATGCTCAATTCAGCTGGCAAATCGGAGCTTTTACTTTGTCACTGGAAAAAATGAACAATGTTTGGGGGTATGGAAGAATGAATAATGTAATATTTTCTGACAATACACCGTCTTACCCTCAAATCAAAATGCGTGTGCCCTTTTCGAAAGATATAGATTTCATTTATTTCCATGGTGAATTAAACTCAAATGTTATCGACTCAACGAATTCCTATACCGTCACTTATTTCAATCCAGCTTTTTCCAAATTCCGCGAAGTTGATCATGTGAAATATATTGCAGCGCATCAAATAGAAATATCTTTGTGGCGTGGCGTAGACTTTTCGATAGGTGAATCAGTCGTGTATAGCGATAAAGGCCCATTATTGATGTATTTAATTCCCATTATGTTCTTCAAAGCAGGTGAACATTATAACAATGATAAAGACAATTGCCAGCTCTTTGGAAGTTTGGATTTAAATGTCATAAAGAATGTAAATGCCTATCTATCGTTATTTATTGATGAATTGAATACTGACAAATTATTTGACCCCAATCTTTCTCATAGACAAGTTGCTTTCACTACCGGCATTCGGGTGTTTGACCTCCCCAGCACCAATATCGATATGACTATTGAATATTCTCGGGTTAATCCAGCGACATATAATCATGAATACCCTTCTACAACATTTACAAACAATGGATTTTGCCTCGGGAGTTGGATGGGTCAAAATTCTGACGATTTATTTTTAGAAATTGGTCTCTCGCCTATCCACGCACTTCGTTTTACCATGTTTAGCGAAGTATATCGAAAAGGTGGAATACTACCTTTGGCAGACCAATATTCAGACTATCAGGGTTATTGGACATTCCTCTTTGGCCCATTACATGTCGAGCGTTCAACTGGATTGACTTTACAGTATCAGCCAATTCGCGATATTTTCGTTCATTTCAATGGTCGGGTACGTACAATCAAAGATGAAGATGATCCATCTCAAAATCGTTCGCATCAGCTCGAATGTACCATAGGTGCAAGTTTAGGGCTTTGGTGAAGACTCGTATTCATAGCAGAATTAAACTTGTAAGATTCCTGAGTGTCAAATTATTGACATAAGAATGACTCATGAGCGTCTCAAATGACCTAGAACTTGTTGAATCATTCCAGAAGGGCAATGAGGCTTCATTTAACGAGTTGGTACGACGATATCAGGAAAAAGTTTATTGGATCGCACATCGATTCGTGAATGATCATGATCAAGCTGATGATATTGTTCAAGAAGTATTCTTGAAGGTGTACAGAGCACTCAACGATTTTCGAGGTGATTCAGGTGTTTATACATGGCTCTACCGGATAACGGTCAATGTATCACTCAATACAATTCGTAAACAACGAATAAAAGATTTCTTAAGAATTGATGAACTTTTTGATTATCCGAGTGAAGAGAGTGAACGACCGGACAAGCAATATGAGCAGAGAGAGCAAAAACAACTTATCGAAGAAGCCATACAGCGGCTTCCTGAAAAACAAAAAGCTGTTTTTATTCTTCGCTATTACGAAGAATTACCGTATGAAGACATTTCAAAGATATTAAAGACGACGATTGGCGGGTTGAAAGCAAATTATTTTCACGCGGTAAAGAAAATAGGAGAATTTGTGAACCGTGCGCACAGAGCACATTAAATATTCCTTGATGGATTATATTACGGATCATTTGGATGAATATGATCGCGATCAGGTTCGCTTGCATTTACAGCAATGCTCTGAATGTCAAAATCATTACAACGAGTTGATAGCTGCGTATGATGCACTACGGCATACTCAGAAGGTATTGCCAAGTCCAGCGTATTATTCCACCATTCTTCCTCGTGTGCAGGAACGTCTTATGGGCCATCGTGACTCTCTCTGGAGCGATAGAAAGATTACATCGAGGCTCATACTTCCGTTCGCAGTTTCTGCGTTGTTGTTGATTCTCTTGATCAGAACGCCTTCGGATTTTTCATCCGGGCATGAACAGACTGATGCTCTCTTTCAAGCAGTGAAGGATTATTCCGCAGATGAAGTTGTGCAAGCGGTTTCAAATGAATATGCCGGCTCGAGTGTGTTATCGAATCAAGAAGTTGTCTCTGAAGGCATCGCCGAACACCTGCAAGGCGATCATTTTATTAGAGAGGCTCTCATGAAGCAAATAGAGAGTGATGAGATAGTGGACATGGATATTGAGGGAGTTCTCTCAGGATTGAATAGAGAACAGGCGGAGCAATTATTATCAGGACTTACCGGAAGGGAAATGCTATGAGGATTCTTCGAGCACTTCATCTATTATTGATCTCAATATTCTTCATACTGGCACAAGTAGTCGCTCAAGATCAACTGCCTATGCATGGGCCTGCTGCAGAGCGTATTGCCCAGTATAAAAAACTGCGTCTTATGGAAGTTGTTCAAATGAATGAAGAGACGTCGGTTCGTTTTTTTGCACGTTACAATAAACACGAGGAGAATATACGCGCTATAGGGATGCAACGAAATGAATTGATAGATCAGCTTCAGAAGTTGAGCAAATCAAATTCAAACGATGCGGCTCTAGAAAATGTTATTAAAGACATTGGTATGAGCGAGGAAAAAGTGCTGGAAGAGCGTACGAAGTTTATTAAAGAACTGAGAGATATTCTGACATTGAAACAGCTGTCTCAATTTATCGTCTTTGAACGCAATTTCAACAAGAATCTGAGGGAATTGATGCGTGATGTTGCAAGGGATCGCTGGAATCGTCGATAAGATAATTACATGAGCATGCACTGCGATATGAAAAACCGGTATACGATCTGCCGGTTTTTTTATGTACAGACAGAAATAAAGTCAAGCGTTTATGAGCGTGCGTGCCATTTGCAGCAAAATGCCGTAGCGCAAGCCGCGATCGCTCACAGTTATTTGAGATAGGTTTACTTTGTGTAATGTCTCCAACAAAATGAGAATTCCGGCAAGGAGAATATCGGCGCGGGATGGGTGGATCTGAGGATAGCGTCTGATCTGGTCCAGTGTGAGATGTCTCAGTTCTTGGAATATCCGTTCAATGGTTTCCTTCGTGAGTACATAACGATTGATCAAAGTTTTATCAAATGTTTTAAGTTGAAGATTAAGTGCGGCTAATGTTGTGAGTGTGCCTGCTACTCCGATCAGTGTTGTTGCAGATGGAAGAGGTGAAATATGGTGAAGATGGTTTTGAACGAGTTTTACCGCATCCTCAAGAGCGGTGTTTTCGGGAGGACTATTTTTTAAAATTCGCTCCGTAAGCCGGACACTGCCAATATCTATGCTGACAGCAGATGAGACGTTTGATCCGGTTCCAGTAACAAGCTCTGTGCTTCCGCCGCCAATATCGAGAACGGCATATTCCCCGGAAGGAGAGTCCTCCAAATATTCTGATACAGCTCCAAGATACGTCGATTCTGCTTCTTCCTGCCCGGAAAGTATTTTGATATCGATAGGCAGATGCTCTCTTATGAAATCGATGAACTCCTGCCGATTTGCTGCATCGCGAAGTGCACTCGTACCGCATGCTGCGAGATGTTGAACTCCATTGGAATCAGCAATACTTTTGAGTTGTGACAGAATTCTTCGAACACGTTGGAAAGTTTCTTTTTGAATAAAGCCATGTTCATCGACACCCTTACCAAGCCGAGCAATAAAATGTTCGTCTCTCACAACAGAAAGAGTGCCGTTTCTTTCAACATCTGCGACAAGCATCAGGATGGTGTTTGTTCCAATATCGATGGAAGCAAGACGCATCATAGGACTCTGCGAAGCGCGACTGCTGTCCATTCGTTCTCATGGTCAATCTTCACTGAGACGAGCAGATTCTTTTCAAACAAAGGAAGTAAAGTCGGCATATCGCTTGTGAGAATACCCGAAAGAATGATTGTGCCTTCCTTACGAGTTCGGTCGGCAATCGACTTTATGAATCGAGAAATCGTAGGAAAATCAATATTCGCTACAATAAGATCATATTTTGAACGCGGAATAGCACTCACGCTTCCTAACCGCACTGTCATCTGGCGTTGAACATTGTTTCTCTTTATATTCTCTCGCGTGTTTTCGATTGCCCATGGATCGTTATCAACTGCCATCACAGATTTTGCGCCTAACTTTACACAAGCAATACCGAGAACACCGGTTCCACAGCCAAAATCAAGAACTTTCATCTTCGGCTGCAAAAACCGTTCAAGCAGACTGAGACTTAAGCGAGTTGTCTCATGATGCCCGGTGCCAAACGACATCTTTGGATCGACGTGGAGAACTATTTTGTTGCGATACTGTTTTGGTAATTTCTTCCAAGATGGTTTGATGATTATGAGCGGTGTTGCCTCGACAATCCCTGTCTGTTTTTCCCAAGTTTTATTCCAATTCTTTTCGCGTATTGATTTGACCGTAAAGGACAGATCAACAACGGGAAACTCAAACTTGAACCGTTCCAGCGTTGTCTGAAATTTTGCACGAATCGTGGAAGTCCATGTATGTGCCGAGATAAAACAACTGAGGGATTTCTCTTCTTGAACGAAACCGCTAAAACCAAGTAATGCCAACTGACCGACGAGTAAGTCCTGATAGGACTCATCTATTCGAACGGAAATCTGACACCACTTGCGAGATTTCATTATAGTGTACCTTTTTTCGAAAGAGAGTACTTTTGGAAAAGATCCTTGACGATATCACCATTCATTTGCAGCCAGAATATTTGGTCCTGATAATTTTCCTGCATTTTTCTATCAGCTTTATTGTATTTAACATTCAAGAGGTAAATCAGACAGACAAGCAAGCAGAAAAAGATCAATCCTTGCTGATCCACAAGCGCTATGCCCAGGGCTATCTGTACCGCAAGACATATGATGGACAGGATGGCAAACCAAAAAGAGGTACGGCGCATTTGATTCATGATATGATACACTGTGCCAAAGAAGAACACTTTTTCATGAAATGGAGGAGGAATAAAATTGTTGAGAATGTAAAAGTATAACTGTCGTGCTTCCGCTTCATTCAAAATATTCGTAGCAGAATAGTGACGGACGATATCTTGAAGGAATGCACTTGGCTGGTTCTCGACAAAGGCACGCCTGCGCTTTGTTGTTTCTTTTGCATACATAGTCAATCCTGAGACAAGCACAAGAAATAAAAACAGAACAGTCCAATATCCGTGCTCAAGAGGAAACGAAATAGAGCGGGACACAAAAGAATAGAAGAACATAGCAGAGAGCGATGCAAAGTAGAAACCGGGTACAAGAATACGGGTGGCTTCATACAACCCAAAGGAAGATGTTTGTGTATTATTCATAAAGTAACTCACTCACAGAAGTGGAAGAATGTTGAGGCAAAAAAATGTATTCGTTTTATTTTTCTGAACCTTGTTGAATTGTATTTCTTCGACTAAATCCGGCTAATAAAGCGCCAATTCTATCCTGCACTTGATGATAATTGGTGACCGATGTAATAAAATTCTGCATCATCATAGAGAACACCAGCATCTCGCCATCGCGCGTGAGTACATACCCCGATAAACAACTCACACCATTCAGTGTTCCGGTTTTCGCACGTAAGTTGCAAGCAGCAGGATACGTGGTCATCCTTTGTGCGAGGGTTCCGTCAACGCCGGCAAGAGGTAAAGAATTGTAAAAGATCGGGAATATTCGGGGCTGTTTGTACATCACTGTCAGAAATTGTACAAGTTGATCGGCAGATAAAAGATTATACCGAGATACACCCGATCCATCGACAATAGAGAGTTTCGATGTGTCGATTCCCAAGTTAGATAGGAAGCGTTTTACGACGAATATTCCATTTTTTGCAGAACCGGGAACGCCATTCAACGTAGTTCCTAAAACCTTGAGTGCATTTTCCGCTGAAAGATTATCACTCACTTTATTCATATTTGTGATCATTTTTTCTATTGGCTGGTAATGCTGTGCAATTTCACGGGAGCCGATCGGAGTCACACCATTCACAACATTTCCATACACAAGAATTCCCGCATGTCGGAACGATTCCTTTAAAAGTGTTCCTGTATAATACTCAGGGCGGCGGAGAGAGAACTTTTGAGTAGTTTGACTGAACCAAGAAAGTTCACCTTCTGTTACAATGGTATTAGGATTGTTGAGATAAAGGCGTTTGATTTTCAAAGGAGTACGAATGCTGTCGGTTGTTAATTTCGCTCTATTGACGACTGTGACAAAATCTGTCATCGGTTCAACATAGGGATATATTGTGGTTGAATCGGATAGCAATGTGACGCTGATACAGTTCTTATTCACAGAAAGTGCATTGATGTATGGTGCATCCGGATCAGATTCATCATCCCAAGTCCATCCGGCACCCCAATAGTCGTCATCGAAAAATGAATCGTCAACAATGATATCGCCCTCAATACTCGTAATTCCCATTCGACGAATTGCATTTGCCAGAGAGTCTAAGTCTGACGTCTTTAAATCCGGATCTCCATATCCTTTCACGTAAATGTTGCCGGCAAGAATACCATCAGTAGGAGAGGCATCAACGAACACTGCCGTCTTAAATTGATAATTCGTATCTAATATCGACAAAGCAGCGGCGGAAGTGAGCAACTTCATGTTCGATGCAGGATTCATCAACGCTTTGCTGTCATGATCATAGAGGACATTTCCATTCTCAAGCGATACAACTTTGATGCTGGCACGAGCAGGAACGAAGAGAGAATCTGCGAGAATGGAATTAATGTTTTTCCTTAATTGTGTTAACGGATCGCGTGGCACAATAACAGTGCGTGTCGTTCCACATCCTAACAGTGTTAATGAAAGGAAGAGGATGATATGCTGTAGTTTCATGAAGGTATTGTTTTTTTATAAATTATGATCAGTGTGAATGTCCTCTTAAAAGGTTAAAAATGCAAGAACCGTTGAATTCTTCATTGCTCCAAAGTGTTTAATTTCTTATATTATAAGTTCATAATGCATAGAAAAGAGCAAAAGAAGATAACCATTGCCATTGATGGACCTGCAGCATCCGGGAAAAGTACAACAGCAAAATTGGTGGCTCAAAAATTAGGATATCTTCATATTGATACAGGCGCAATGTATCGTGCATTGACGCTGAAGGCACTTGAAAAAAAGCTCGATTTGAGCGATAAAGAAAAAATTGTTTCACTTGCACAGACGAGCACCATTCGACTGGAAGGAGAGAATCCGACCACGAAGGTGTTTTTGGATGGTACCGATATTACGGATAAAATTAGAACGCCTCAGGTGAACCGATCCGTAAGCACTGTGAGCAGTTATCAAGGCGTACGCGAAGTGATGGTACGGGAACAGCAAAGGATCGCTGTCCATGGCGGTGTAGTCTTGGAAGGACGGGATATAGGCACAGTCGTTCTTCCATTGGCAGAGTTAAAGATTTTCATGGTTGCCGGTGTTCACGAGCGAGTGAAGCGAAGAAAGAAAGATCTCGCCCTGTGCGGAATTGAAGCGGAAGAAAAGGAATTGATCAAAGAAATCGAAACGCGTGATCGAAAAGATTCTACACGTGACATAAGTCCGCTGCGGAAAGCTGCGGATGCAATTGAACTCGATACTTCCAACTTGACCATTGAAGAACAAGTCGATTTCATAGTAGCGCGTGCAAAGAAAACGATCCACCAAAAAGAAACAGTCCTATGAAAGTATCCGTTGATAATTTTTCCGGATTTTGTTGGGGAGTTGTTCGAACGATAGATATTGCGGAAAAGGAGATTGCCGCCGGTGAAAAGCTGTATTCACTGGGAGACATCATTCATAATCCTGTGGAGATCGAGCGTCTCCGAAAGAAAGGTCTTGAAACGATCTCTCATAACGATTTGGAAAAACTTCGAGGTGCAAGAATTCTTATTCGCGCACACGGAGAACCGCCTGATACATACAAGCGTGCGAAGGAACTTGGAATCACACTTGTCGATACCACGTGTCCCGTCGTCACGAAAGTGCAGGAACGTATTCGAAAATTTTATGATGAAGGGTATCAGGTTGTGATTTTTGGCAAGAAAGAGCATGCCGAAGTCATCGGTCTTGTCGGTCATACAAACGGTGAAGCGCTTGTCATCAAATCGTTAGATGAAGCGGGAAAGGTGAAACTGGATCGGAAAACGGTTCTGTTTTCACAAACGACCATGGACAAAGCGACATTCCATGCGCTGAAGGATGAATTATCAAAACGAATTAAAGAATTTGTTGTTGGCTCCATGGAAGAGACTGCGATTGAGTTTCATGCGAAAGATACTATTTGTGGTCAGGTATCCGGACGCGAGAAGAAGATTCGCGAATTTGCTGCAGCGAACGACCTTATTATCTTCGTCGCCGGAAAACATAGTTCAAATGGAAAAGTATTGTATGATATTGTGAAGTCGGTGAATCCGCATATTCGTTTCATCGAAGAGGTGCAGGAGCTTCATACAGAATGGTTTGAGGGAATTGAGACCGTTGGAATCACCGGAGCAACATCGACACCGCAATGGTTGATGGAGCANNATAATTCACGAATTCATCACACACTAATCAATAGCCGAAGTGTTTTGTTCCCCGGTGCGCGCTGGCTGGCGGCGGAGAACATCTCGTTTGGCCATCCCGTGAATGCGGGAAGCAGTTTTGGAGGTTGAATGTCAGCTACAAAAAATACCGTGCAGGAGTTTGAGGAGCACGGGTATTCTGAAGAAGAATACAAACAACTTGAACAGCTCTATTCCGGCACCATGGGCAAAATCAATGCCGGTGAAATCGTTAAAGGACGCGTTGTACACATCGGCGATTCGAATGTTGCTGTTGATATCGGATTCAAGTCAGAAGGCACAGTCGCAAAAAGCGAATTCCCAAACATTAAAGATTTAAAAATTGGCGATGAAATCGAAGTTTTCCTTGAAAGTATTGAAGACAAAGATGGCCAACTCGTACTCTCGCGCAAGCGCGCCGACTTTATGCGTGTCTGGGAACGTGTCGTTAAATCCCACGATACCGGTGAAGTTCTTAAAGGACGCTGCGTCCGCAGGACGAAAGGCGGCATCGTTGTCGATCTTATGGGACTTGATGCATTCCTTCCGGGTTCGCAAATCGATGTTCGGCCTGTTCGTGATTTCGACGTGTTCATCGGACGCGAGATGGATTTCCGTGTTGTGAAAGTTAATCATCCGTCAGAAAATGTTGTTGTCAGTCATAAGGTGTTGGTGGAAGAAGAACTTTCCAGCCAGCGCAAAGCCATCCTTGATAGTCTTGAGAAAGGCCAGATACTCGAAGGCCACGTTAAGGCAATTACGGATTTCGGCGTGTTCGTCGATCTCGGCGGTGTAGACGGTCTTGTGCATATTACCGATCTTTCATGGGGACGTGTGAACCATCCTTCAGAGATCGTGAAACTCGACCAATTGGTCAACATCGTTGTTCTTGATTTTGACGCAGAGAAAAAACGAATTTCGCTGGGTATGAAACAGCTTCAACCGCATCCGTGGGAGAATATTGACCAGCGGTATCCTGTCGGCACGAAGATTAACGGAAAAATCGTTTCGCTGACAGATTATGGCGCATTTGTGGAAATTGAAAAAGGCATCGAAGGCCTCATTCACATTTCTGAAATGAGTTGGACACAACACATCAAACATCCTTCACAAGTTGTTTCCATGGGACAGATGATCGATGCAATTATTCTCTCGCTGGATAAAGACGGCAAGAAGATTTCGCTTGGCATGAAACAGCTTGAACCGGATCCTTGGACGACACTCATGCAGAAATATCCCATCGGCTCAAAACATGTCGGTACGGTACGCAATCTTACGAATTTCGGTGTTTTCGTTGAGCTTGAAGAAGGTGTCGATGGTCTTGTGCACATTTCTGATTTATCATGGACAAAGAAGATTCGTCACCCGGGTGAAGTTGTAAAAAAAGGCGATCAACTTGATGTCATCGTACTTTCGGTTGATATTAGTCAACGACGCATTTCTCTTGGACATAAGCAAGTACAAGATAATCCGTGGGAAGTGTTTGAATCTAAATACAAAGTAGACACAGACGTCGAAGGCACTATCGTGCGCATTATCGAGAAGGGTGTCATCGTTGAAATGCCTCTCGGTGTTGATGGCTTTGTGCCGCTCTCCCAGCTTTCACACACTCCGGTCAAGAATATCGCAGACTCCTTCAAGGTCGGTGATACACTTCCATTAAAAGTGATCGAGTTTGATAAGGAAAGCAAGAAGATTGTTCTCTCCGCACTTGAATATCTTCGCGGCAAAGAGCAAAAGCTTGTGGATGACTATGTTGCTGGTCATAAACTTGCTCCCATGACGATGAAGGATGTCGTCTCCACTCCTTCTGATGAAGAGGAGAAAAAGGATAAAGTATCTGCAGAAAGTGGAAATGAACCAAGCACACAAGGTTCAAACTAATTTCTGAAACATTCATGAAAAGAGTTGTCTGACATTGCTCGGACAGCTCTTTTTCTTTATGAAGCGCATCGCATTACATACTCTTGGTTGTAAACTCAATTACGCTGAAACTGCAGCGATCGGAAAGCAATTTACTGCTCAGGGTTACACTGTGGTTGGCATTGATGACCCGGCAGATCTGGTGGTAATCAATTCATGTAGTGTCACCTCGCAGGCTGATCGCGAATGCCGGCAATTAGTACGAAGAGCCATTCGGCATTCCCCAGATGCATTTGTGGCGGTCGTTGGCTGCTATGCACAGCTTCAAGCCGAGCAGATAGCCGGAATCAATGGCGTTGATTTGGTGCTCGGGACACAAAACAAATTTTCTCTTTTTGATTTTATCAACACCGAGAAAAAGAAGAACCATGCAAACGTTGTTGTTTCTTGTATAAACGACAACAATTTCGGGCTGGCATCATCGGCAGGGTTTGAGGATCGAACGCGTGCTTTTCTGAAAGTACAAGATGGCTGTGATTATCATTGTACCTATTGCACTATTCCACAAGCGCGAGGAAGAAGCCGAAGCACAACTATTGTCGAAATAGTACGACAGGCAAGAGAAGCAGTTGGATTAGGATATAAAGAAATAGTGTTGACCGGTGTGAATGTAGGAGACTATGGGAAAAATGATGGTACGAACCTTCTAGCTCTTCTCAAACAGCTCGTCACGATTGATGGCTTGATGCGCATTCGTATTAGTTCGGTCGAACCGAATTTGCTTACCGACGAGCTGCTTGATTTTTGGTTTGCTCATGATATTCTTTGTCATCATTGGCACATACCGCTTCAATCGGGATCCAACACGATACTCCGAAAGATGCAGAGAAGGTATCTCACCGGAGTCTATGCTGAGCGGGTAGAAAGAATTAAATCGAATGTTCCGACCGCAGGTATTGGCTCAGATGTGATAGTTGGATTTCCTGGCGAGAGTGATGCATCATTTAATGAAACGTACAATTTTCTGAACGACATTCCGATTTCATATTTTCATATATTTAGTTATTCTGAACGTCCGAATACCTCAGCGGCGGCATTTGATAAAAAGATTGATCCTCAGATCAAAGCGAAGAGAAGCACGAAATTGCGTCAGTTGGGAATTCAAAAGCGACATATGTTCTATGAGACGTTCGTCGGTAAAACGGTACCGGTTCTTTTTGAATCAGCACATCTTGATGGTACGCTATCTGGATTGACGGAAGAATATGTTCGTGTCGATGTGAAATCGAATGCAGATGTAACAAATGCCATTGTCAACGTTACTATCAAAGAAGCATTCTCAGAAAAATGTATCGGAACAATTGCAGAGCCTAATAAAATACCAACGATACGCATTGCTATTTAACTGGAGCTGAACAATGAAACGATATATCATTTCGACAGCACTATTGATTTTTCTAACACAGCAGATGTTTGCCCAGCAAAAACCGATATCGGCATTGGTAACAAAGGAAGTTCAGCTCCGCGGAATGTCCATTCCAGATCTCAACATGTCGCCTGCGCCTGAATCCAAGAAATCAGTTCTGCTGGCAGTTGTTGCATCGCTCCTCGTACCGGGCATGGGAGAACTGTATGCAGGTTCATTTGAAACAGGGAAGTATTATTTGATCGCTGAAAGTGGCTTATGGCTTACGTACGGTGGATTTCGCATGCATTCCAATGGGCTGCTACAAGATGCACAAACATTTGCCAGTCAACATGCAGATGCAAACTTTAGCAACAAGGACGACCAGTATTCAGTAAACATCGGTAACTTCAATACAACCGCAGAATACAACGATACAAAGAGCAGAAACCGTGAGTATGATCTGATATACCAACCTACACGTCCTGAATATCAATGGAATTGGGATACAGATGCCAATCGACTTCAATTCAAAAATATGCGCATTCAAAGCGGCGAGGTGAAAAACAATGCGAAATTCGTTATAGGCGCTATTGTTGTGAATCATCTTCTTTCTGCATTTTCTGCTGGAAAGAAAACAGCGGCATATAATCAATCACTTTCGGCGATGGACAATGTGGAAATTCATACGTACACATTGAACAATGGATTGCAAGTGAATGGATGGGGAATAAGTATCACCACACATTTTTAAAATACCCGCATGCCTCTCATCCGGCTCACGCTTGAATATGATGGAACCGACTTTGTCGGCTGGCAATTCCAAACGAATGGACGTTCTGTTCAAGAAGAAGTTGAAAAAGCAATCAAACAAATACTTCAGGTAGACATTCGAATTACAGGCGGGGGGAGAACAGATGCCGGGGTACATGCTCATGGTCAGGTGGCAAGCTTCTTTGTGGAGCGAGAGGTTGAAATCAATCTGCTTGCAAAGAGTTTGAATGCGGTTATGCCCCATAGCATTATTGTTCTCGAAGCGATGGAGGCTCCATTAGATTTCAATGCACGATACGACGCAAAAAGCAGACGGTACACATATTCGATTCGTCAAGAACCGACGGCAATTCAACGCAATTATTGCTGGCAAGTGTTCCAAAAGTTAGATCTTACGTTGATGCAAAAATGCGCTCAACAAATAATGGGTACACAGAGTTTTCGTTCATTCTGTAAAGTAGAGACCGATATTCACAATCATCGATGTAGTGTACTGGCATCACAATGGATTCAAAAAGACAAATTATTGATATATGAAATTTCTGCAAATCGTTTTTTGCATGGAATGGTTCGTACATTAGTTGGAACGATGGTGAACGTAGGAAGAGGACACACGAAATATGAAGAATTTCATAAAATACTAGAATCAAATGATAGGTCTTTTGCCGGAATGTCCGCTCCTGCAAAAGGATTGTTTTTAGAAGAAATAATGTACTAACACACAGATGGGTCGAAACTCTTTGTCGAGGTAAAGTTACTTTTTATCGGTATATGATATCAATAAAAAAAATATTTCGGGATGCTTTTATCAAAGGAGGATTGCTCAGAGCGAAACTATCGGAAGACGAGCTCAAGCAGGTTATTGATGCCGGTTCGCTCAGCGGGGCGATTGATAAGACGGAGCATGAACTCATAAAAAGTATTTTACAGTTTTCCGATATTACAGCCAAAGAAATCATGGTGCCGCGTCCTGATATTGTGGCTCTTGACATTTCGATGTCTCGGGATATTCTAGTACGAAAAGTGATTGAAGAAGGGTACTCACGATTACCTGTCTACAAAGGTACTATTGACCATATCATTGGTGTTATTTACAGCAAAGATTTGCTCAGTCTTTTAGAGCATCGCTCACTTATCATTCTTCAGGATATTATCCGGCCTGTGCACTTCGTTCCAGAATCAAAAAAGATTAGCCAGCTCTTGCATGAATTCCAGCAAAATAAAGTCCATATCGGTATTGTGGTAGACGAGTATGGCGGAACTGAAGGCATCGTCACCATGGAGGATATCGTCGAAGAAATTGTCGGAGACATCCTTGACGAATACGACGAAGTGCGCAAATCAGTAGAACAGGCTGGAGATGGGTCGGTTATTGTAGATGCAACAATATCCATTGCTGATTTCAATCAGCAATTTCGTTCGAAGCTGCCGGAGGCACCGGAGTATGAAACAGTAGCAGGATATTTACAAACAATCACAGGACGACTGCCAGAATCCAATGAAGAGATCCGGGCAGAGAATTTCGTCTTTGCAATAATCTCGAAGAGCGCACGCCGGATTCGGCAAGTGAAGGTAACTCCTCTTCTGAAATCGACTTCGATTGAGGATTGATAAATGATTTCAATAAGCGAAGTGTGAAGTCTTTCCTACGGTAGTGCCGATGAAGAGAACTCAAGAATCAATAAGGTATAATTGGTAACTACTCAGGCTACTATTTCCTGAGGGTTTTTAATAGGAAGGTGTGTCAACCTATTTTCTTTGCAATAAGGAATATATCGCCATTTCCAGAATACTCGCCGAATCTAATTTTTCTAAATATATACCGACAATACGAAAGAACCCGATAGTATGAAGGTTTGCCGCCACCAGTATCTGGATCATATCCTATAGAGGACACGGAAAAACCTGAATATTCGAATAATTGTTTAAGCAACGGAAGAGGATAGGGGCGAATGTGTGTGATATCTAACCAGAAGGTTGATGTCGCCACTTCTATATCCTTGAAATTTGGTGTTATGACGATAACTCGTCCATTCAGATTAAGCCGTTTGTTTGCAAGTTCTAACAGATTGATCAGATCAGTAGGTTGAAGGTGTTCTATAATGTGACTTAGCATCAATCCGTCATATTTGTTTTTCTTTTTTTTGAGATAAGAAAGTGCATCACTATGTTCAATATGAAGGCCTTTCGATAAGCCTTTCCTGACAACATCGGGTGATGTGTCTATTCCTATACCATTTACTTGTCGTTCCCGTAAAAGCTCCAAGAACGTTCCGTTTCCACACCCTACATCTAGTACACTTTCTTGCGGTAAGAAAAGATCCGCATATTTTGATTGATATCGACGGATATCAGATGTATTACCATAAAATATGCTTGGGTTAAAAGGATGGTTCTTCATTTTATCGATCCTCTGTTTCGTCCTTACAATTATTGTTCATTTTTCTTTTGCACATTCAGCACTTCACGATAAACATTAATAGTCTCATTCGCAGTCCGTTTCCAAGAAAACTTAGCGGCTTGTTGCTTGCCGGAGATGATCAATGAAGAACGAAGATTATTATTTGTTTGAAGTGCCTGAAGTGCTTGAATAAGAGTTGCCGGATCATCAGGGTCGATATAGAGAGCAGCATCGCCTGCCACTTCAGGAATAGAACTTAACTTTGTTGTGATAACCGGAGTACCTGCTGCCATAGCTTGGAGAACAGGTAGCCCAAATCCCTCATATCGGGAAGGGTAGATGAATGCTACACTGGCATGATAGAGTAATGGGAGATCGTCGTCGGGGACATATCCTAAGAACTTTATGAGATGTTCAATGCCAAGCGAACGAATTATCTTCATCATGTTTGGATATTCGCATTGGTCTGCTACACGCCCAGCAAAGGCAAGAAACGGACAGGTCTGACCGGTGGCAACGAGAGCTTTCATTGCTTTGAAAATGATCTCAATATTTTTTCGGGGGTCGATACCACCGACATAGAGAACAAAGGTATCAGGTAATCCATATTTTGAACGAAAGTTCACCACATCGGAAGGATGCCAATGATGAGAATAGCGCTCCTCAACAGCTAAAGGCACGACACAAATTTTATTAGAAGGAATGCCGTAATATTTCATAATATCTTTTTTTGTCTGCTCAGAAATTGCAATCAACATGGCAGCCCTATGAACGGTGCGCTTTACATATTTATGAAGAATATTGTATTTGATTTGTTGCGGAAAGGAATATAACTCTTTGGCAGAAAGCGTAATAGTGTCCATTACAGAAACAATATATGGGCATCGCGTTAAAAATGATGCGTCAAAATGAGAAAGATAATGTACAAGTGAAAACTTTCGTGTTGAAATAACTTTTGAAAGTGTTCTTTGTGTTTCAATTAAATTTAGTGCTTGTGGAAGATGAAGAAAAGAAGAATGATACAGTAAATGTTTCTCGAGAATTAATTCATCGGTTGGAAGTCTTTTTTCTTGTAAGAATGTGAGGTCATCTGCCACTTCAGAGGTAATCAATTCAGTAATAAGTCTTTGAGCATAATAACCTATGCCTCGATGTTTGTGAGCCTTGAACCCTTCTTGAAGTGCACGTGCATCAATAAGAATATTTTGTGTTGTCATCTTGTTATTGTATAAGGATCCCGATTAAAAATTATGACTTTCAATTGATCGAGATCTTTTTTTGTAATGATACGAAGGATTACCAAAGCAGCAAAATACAGAATTGCACCTAACGCAATAAGTATCATAATATGTAATTGACCGGACAACAAGCCAAGTGGTAAAAGAACGAGTGATGCAATGAATGTCTTCGCAAGGCGTCCCATTTGGTAAATCCAGCCAAATTGTTTTGCAACAATACTCGTCAGTAAGACAATTCCGATCACTTCGGTTGCAACAGTTGTCATAGAAGCGCCGACTGCTCCATATCTTGGGATATAGTAAAAATTTGCTGCCACATTAAATATTGCATTTATGGCAGAGATGTATAAAACTTTTTTTTGTTGCCCGATTGCAGCGAGGATGTGTCCAAGAGTATTCGTTGCAAAGGAAATAGGAACCCACCAAATAAGAATGCGAAGCGAGGTACTTGCCTCTGCGAAGGAGTTCTTATACAGGAAATTAATAATAGGTCCCGCTAATGTTGTTGCACCTACGGCAATTGGAAAAGCTATCAACAGTGAATAGAACATGGCGTTTGAAGCAATCCGAACGGCTTCTTTTGGTTCCTTATTAAATTTTCTCGCTACCATAGGAAACAAGGCAATAACTACAGCAGCAGAGAATGCGTTTAAGGAAAACACGATAATTGTTGCAGATCGGTAAATGCCAGTCTCATGCTCTCCGACAAGTGTGGAAAGCATCACAGTATCAATTTGAAAGTATATAATGACTGATATACTTGTAAGAACAAAAGGAAGACCGCCTTTGAGTATTTTAATTGCATATTGATAACTGGCGGAAAGAAAGTTAAGATATGAATGCCGATGCGCAAGAAAATATGTGTATCCTAATTGAAATAGCGCTGAAACAAAAAGGATCTGGAAGAGCAAGAAAATGTCAGCTTTCAAAAAGAGTGCAATGAGTACTGCAACGAGGTCAAACGCTTTTGCTGCAATCTGAATCATTGAATCAAGCGACAAGTGCTGATTTGCTCGGAATAATCCTGAAAAAGTACCTGAAAAACTTCGAAGAGATACAACGGTCGCTACAATAAAAATTAAGGGAAGAAGGGAAGTAGAACGATAAAAGAAGTAGAATGAACCTACAATGAACAAGATGCTTGTAACAGTCAGTCCGGATTTTAATAAAAGAGCAGTTCCTGCTGCCGCACTTCTTTTCTCGGGATGGAGAGAGAGTTCCCGGATGATAAAAGTATCTATGCCAAGATCACACAACGGTGTGAAGAGTGTTGCATAGGCGAGAAGAAAATTGTATCGGCCAAAGTTGTCAACATCGAGATAATTGGTCAGTAAAACGGCAGTGATAAATCCACCGATCCTCGTTACTACTTGCGCAAAAAGCATGATAATAACGTTACGAGCGACGGTTTGCTGTGCGTTTTGTGTCATTGTTCTTTAATTTAAGATGGAAAAAAGTTAACTTAATTGCAAAGGATTCGCATAATCATTGTCTTCAGTGTTGAGCTAAATCTCTTCGTACCATGCGTATTGTTCTTGATGCAAGAAAATACTTTGATTTTGGAATCGGCACATATATCCAAAATCTTATCCCGCATATTGGGTCACGCTGTGAGCTGGTACTCCTTCTCGCGCCGGGAGATGCAGAACGAATTACTCTACCGTCTTCCATCTGGAAGGTCATGAACTCTTCTGGAAAATATTCACTGGGCGAGCTCCGATCAATAGCCAAAGATGCAAACCGACTCAAAGCAGATGTGTTTCATGCTCCTCATTATACGACTCCATTTGGTCTCAAGATGCCTTGTGTGACAACCATCCACGATATATTACACGTTAGAGGCAAGGAATATTTTTCATTTCCCAAAAGAGTATATGCCCGGACAATTATTTCTCATGCATGCCGAGCTTCAGACGCAATTATTGTCGATTCTGAATTTACAAAACAAGAATTGTTGGATATGTTCCATCTGAATGTGACTCAAATCCATGTTATTCATCTTGGAGTATCCTCCATCTATTCAGCGAAGTATTCAGAAAAGAGTGTTCAAGAATTTCGAAATAAATATCATCTCACCAAACCGACAATTCTTTACATTGGTAGTCTCAAACCTCACAAAAATGTCGAAGTTCTCATTCGTGCATTCGCCCACATGAAGCAACGATCAGACCTCCAATTAGCTTTTTCAGGAGAATTGATTACAAGAAAGAACAATCTTTGGAAATTGATCAAAGAAAATAAAATTACGAAAGATGTAGTAGAGATCGGACAGATTTCTCAAAGAGAACTTGCGCTCGCATACCATGCCGCATCAGTGGTTGTGCTGCCCTCATTGTATGAAGGTTTTGGTTTTTCAGTATTGGAAGCTATGGCATCCGGAACTCCTGCAATTGGATCACGTGCAGGTTCGATTCCAGAAATAATGGGCGACGGAGGCATATTATTTGATCCGCATTCTGTTGAAGATCTCACAAGTGCCTTGGAGAAAGTTCTAAACGACACAGAGTACCGATCGACTGTCATCAAAAAGGGATATAAAAACGTCGAGCGTTTTTCATGGAATAAATGTGCTGAGCAAACATTTCAAATATATATGGATGTAGCATGAGCCGCATCGGTATCTTTGGCGGAACATTCGACCCGCCTCATAAAGGACATATTGCAATTGCAGAAGAAGCGATGAAACAGCTTTCTCTGGACGCAATCTATTTTGTACCCGCCTACTTACCACCGCACAAATTGCAGCATTATTCCATGACAGCAAAACATAGACTCACGATGGTGAAGTTGGCTATTGATGGACATAAAGATTTCAAAGTCTCCACGATAGAATTACAACGCCGTGGGATATCCTACACTGTGGATACACTCAAAGCATTTAGGAGTCGTTTCCCGAATGCCGCTCTTATACTGATCATTGGTACGGATAATCTTGAACAATTTCAATTATGGAAATCACCCAAAGCGATCCTTCAACTTGCTTCCCTCGCTGTCTATAAGCGAAGGGGATTCAATCAATCATTGAAAAATCAAAATATTGCATTTCAACTAATAAAAGGCCAGCTTCTTCAGGTATCATCCACGGAAATCAGAAAAAGACTTGTGAAAGGATTAACCGTCTCGAAACTACTATCAACACCAATAGAGAGATATATCAAACGACATTCATTGTATGTACGTTCATATCCAATTATCCGGAAAAGAAAAATAAATGAAATCAACCGCACACATTGACGACATTTATCGCATTATCTACACGGAACATCATGATCCATTTTCAGTGTTAGGCGCTCACATTCTCAAACGGGAAGGGATGCGTGTCGTTGTTGTGAGGGCATTCCAACCGGATGCGCAGGAAATGTTCGTGCTCGAAGATGGTAAAAACGAGAATGCTTTTCAGATGGAAAAAATGAGAGATGATGGATTCTTCGAGATTGTTCTCAAGAATTACTCTGAGATATTTCCTTATAAACTTAAGAAAGTGACACCTGATGGTTCAGTAGATATCTATTATGATTCCTATTCGTTTCTTCCAACCCTTACCGATCTTGACTTGTATTTATTTAATGCCGGCGACCATCATCGTATCTATGACAAGTTGGGCGCACATGCGATCGAAGTGACCGGGGTAAAAGGTGTACAGTTTGCCGTATGGGCGCCGAATGCACGAAGCGTGAGCGTTGTCGGGAACTTCAACAACTGGGACAGGCGAAGACATGCGATGCGTGTGCTGGGAGCTTCAGGAGTGTGGGAAATATTTGTACCGGAATTACCGGAAGGTGAAATTTATAAATTTCAGGTGAAAACAAAATCCGGATATGTGCTGGATAAGGAAGATCCGTACGCAACTGAAATGGAGCTGCGGCCTCACACTGCATCGAAAGTGAACTTTCTTCAACAGTATACGTGGAACGATGCAGAGTGGATGAAAAGCCGTGCGAAGTCCGATCATCTCGGTGAACCGATTTCCATCTACGAAGTACATCTTGGTTCTTGGGCACGCATTCCTGAAGAAAACAGCCGTTGGCTCACCTATCGCGAGTTGGCCGAGAGAATAGTGGCATATGTGCAAGAGCGAGGGTTTACACACATTGAACTTCTTCCTGTGATGGAACACCCACTCGACGCATCATGGGGATATCAAGTGACCGGCTATTTTGCACCTACCAGCCGATTCGGCACTCCCCAAGACTTTATGTTCTTCGTGGATACTTGTCACCAGAATGGCATCGGTGTCATTCTCGATTGGGTGCCAGCACATTTTCCAAAAGATCAATACGCACTTGGAGAATTTGACGGAACACATTTGTATGAGCACGCAGATCCGCGAAAAGGCGAACACCAAGATTGGGGCACGTTCATTTTCAATTATGGACGAAAAGAAGTTCGCAATTTTCTTATCAGCAATGCGCTCTTTTGGCCAGAAAAATACCACATTGATGGTCTTAGGATCGATGCAGTCGCTTCGATGTTGTATCTTGATTATTCACGCAAAAAAGGTCAGTGGGTTCCCAATGAATATGGCGGACGCGAGAATTTAGACGCTATTGCTTTACTGAAAGATACGACCCGACTCATGCATCAGTATTATCCTGGTGTTCTCACAATTGCAGAAGAATCAACTGCCTATCCCGGCGTGACGACAGATTTAGCGTATGGCGGACTTGGTTTCAGTCTGAAGTGGAATATGGGCTGGATGCACGACATGTTGCACTATTTCTCCAAGGACCCGGTTTTCCGCAAGTACGAGCAAAATCACCTGACCTTCTCGTTGCTCTACGCGTTCAACGAAAATTTTGTGCTGGTACTTTCGCACGACGAGGTGGTGCACGGCAAACGGTCATTGCTGGGCCGGATGCCCGGCGACGACTGGCAGAGGTTTGCGAACCTGCGAACACTGCTGGGCTATCAATGGCTGTTCCCCGGCAAGAAGCTGCTCTTCATGGGGTGCGAATTCGGGCAGTCCGGCGAGTGGAACGCCAACAGCGAACTCGACTGGAAGTTGCTGGAGGCCGGGCCATACCATCGCGGCTTGCAACGTTTCGTCGAGGACCTGGGCAAGCT
>PLMS01000054.1 GCA_003142575.1 Ignavibacteriota bacterium | reverse complement strand
CGTGGGCGCGTGGATTGAAACTCCTTATTGGATTGATAATAGAGGATATTGGGCGGTCGCGCCCCGCGTGGGCGCGTGGATTGAAACATCGACAAAGGGAAATGTCTGTTTTATAATTCTGGTCGCGCCCCGCATTGCGAGATAACATTCAGACGCGGCTGAACGGTTTTGCTTTACAAGAATGAAAATTATAAATTGGATGCAGGCTTCTGCTTGCATCGGTTATGGACCGTTGGCTGCAAAAGTAGTAGTATTGTGTAGTTTACGCAGATAGTAATCAGCAATAAAATGGCACTTTGACAGTCTAATATTTTTAAACGATTCTACTCGAATTATTGATACTAAAGAATGCAAAGATGAATAATTTATTTTCATTTTTAATATCAAGAGAACGATTCCATGCGCTTTTTATTTATTTATTTCTTGGGAGTATTTGTTCGTCTGGTCAATTTATATCCCAAACAGATTCAGGACAGATCAGAAGCATTCCTATCGCATATGTTCCGGCTTCCTTTCCGGTCAACTTTTCATTGTTTACTTCTGGCAGCAGACAATATGTTGCCTTCTACGACTCAACACACCACATAACGCTTGCTTGTCGCAGACTCACTGATTCAGTTTGGGATTATAGCAGGTTGGATTCGAAAGTGGGATGGGACAGTCACAACTACTTAACTCTGGTAACTGACGACGAAGGGTATATTCATCTGGCAGGAAACATGCACTCCAGTCAGCTGGTCTATCTTCGCAGTTCCATTCCTTTTGATATTCATTCGATGCAGGCGATTGATACCATGACTGGAAACGAAGAGGATGTAACTACCTACCCCGAATTTATGCGAGGGCCAAAAGGCGAGCTTCTCTTTCACTACCGATATGGACGAAGCGGATCCGGATACGAGGTTTTTAATCTCTGGAACGCAAAAAACAAAAATTGGGAACGACTTCTCGACAAACCACTCACCGATGGACGCGGGCGAATGAATGCCTACATGCAGGGACCTTCCTTGGGTCCAGATGGATTTTACCACCTTCTCTGGGTGTGGCGCAATTCACCTGATTGTGCAACAAATCATACCTTATCATACGCCCGCAGTAAAGACCTTCTGCATTGGGTAAGTATTCGTGATGAAAAAGTGGAATTGCCAATCACTGTCGATGATAAACAACTTTATGTCGATACGACCGCTGTCCATGGCGGATTAATTAATATCGGTATGAAAATCGGTTTCGATGCCGACGGAAAAATATTGATTGGATACCATAAATACGATACGCTGGGAAATACTCAACTTTTTCTTACACGTTTTACAAATGGTGCATGGACGAGTAAACAGGTAACGCAATGGAAGTATCGATGGGATTTTAAAGGGTATGGCACGATTGTCAATGAATTGCTGATCGAGCCGCCAAAGCCTTCATCCATAAAGGGGTATATTGTATTTGGCTACCACCATATAAAATATGGAGACGGGCAAATTCTCGTCGATGAAAAAACTTTAGAACCTATTCAAACACAACTTCTCACAACTCTCTATCCGGTGAAAGTAGACAGCATACGTTCTTCGTTTCCAGGGATGGTTGTGGATAAAGTTTTTGATTCCGGCAAAGCACCGAAAGGCAGCCGGTACTTGCTGCGCTGGGAAACGCTATCACCCAATCGTGACCAGCAACGGCAAGACAATAAACCTCCGGATACAATTCTGGAATTAGTTACCTATTAATTGTTGTAAATTTTATCATATTATATCCCATTATTATATTTTCAGGCCTCAAGCACAATGGAATGACTACAATGTATCAAAGACTAAGCATATGCACTTTACTAAGTGTTGTTTTAGTTTTTCTTCCCATAAAAATTCATGCTCAATCTGATAAAGAAGAACCTATAAAGACTGTAGTAAATGGAGCTCTGGATTTTTCAGTACAGCAAAGTTTGCGCATGGCACATTCGTTACAGAACCAGCCGGGCTTATTACCAAGAACAACCGATAGGTTTGGCACCTTACAAACCTGCCGTTCAGACTGGTGGGCCAGCGGATTTTTCCCGGGCATGCTTTGGTATTTGTACGAATACTCGGGCAATGAAGAGTTAAAAAAATGGGCGCACGAATACTCCATGAGAGTGGAAGATCAGCAATTCACTACCAGTAGTCATGATGTGGGTTTTATAATTTATTGCAGTTTTGGAAACGGGTTCAGAATCACACATGATACGGCTTATAAAAAAGTTATCCGAACAGCATCGCATTCGCTCATCAGCCGTTTTCGTCAATCTATAGGATGTATACGTTCATGGGATTATGCTGAGTGGAACAAGCAATGGCAATATCCTGTCATTATTGATAATATGATGAACCTGGAAATGCTCATGATGGCGGCTAAAGAGTTTGATGAACCTTCGTTTTTTAATGCAGCAGTATCACATGCCAATGTTACCATGAAAAACCATTTCCGGACTGATTATAGCAGCTTCCACGTGGTAAGTTACGACACAGTGACAGGTTTACCGGAACTGAAACAAACTGCGCAAGGGTATAATCATGGTTCAGCATGGGCTCGCGGTCAGGCATGGGGACTCTATGGTTTTACCATGATGTATCGCTTTACAAAGGACACAACATATCTTGCCCAGGCGAAGCACATCGCCGATTTTATCATTCACCATCCGCGTTTGCCCGTAGATAAAATTCCTTATTGGGATTTCGATGCACCAAATATTCCGGATTGTTATCGTGATGCTTCAGCAGGATCAATTATTTGTTCTGCACTGATTGAGTTGAGTCAGTATGTTGAGAAAGAACTTGCCAATACATATCTCTCGGTTGCCGAAAGCCAGATTCGCACTTTAAGCTCATCGCAATACCGCAATGCACCAGGGAATAATGGAAATTTCATTCTGAAACACAGCGTTGGGAACATGCCCAATACTAGCGAGGTAGACGTACCGCTTATATATGCCGATTATTATTTTGTGGAAGCTCTTATGAGATTTAAGAAGTTAAAGGGTTTATAATAAATCATACACTCCTTCAGTGTACCAAGATCAACCGGTAGTTAAAGCTGGCATGTTCTTCTTGCATTTAATCTGTATCTCAGTTACTTTTATCGAGAAACAACAAAAATTGAATACTGAGGAATGAACGCTATGATCAGAAAATTAGTTGTATCTATCGTTTCCGTTGCTTGTTTTATTTTTTTTGGACAGGCACAGGATGCTGCCAATACTTCTTCCAAAACTGTCGGGATTGTTACAGGCAAAGCTCAACGTCCGGTAAGTCCGGCATGGGTAGACAATGCAGTATTTTATCAAATCTATCCTCAGACTTATTATGATTCTAATGGCGACGGTGTAGGAGACTTGCAGGGAATTATCGAGAAATTGGATTATGTAAAAAGTCTGGGTGTCACTGCTCTTTGGCTCAACCCATTTTATGAATCACCATTTCGAGATGCAGGCTATGATGTAACGGACTTCTATAAGGTGGCCCCGCGTTATGGAACAAACAATGATGCCAAGAAATTATTTACCGAAGTACACAAAAGAGGTATGCATATCATTATTGATTATGTTCCAAGTTATACAAGCATCGATCATCCCTGGTTTAAAGCATCTTGCGACCCTCAACCAAATAAATATTCCAACTGGTATGTTTGGACTAATAGTACATGGTTTCCCGGCATGGATAAGTATAGAGCCAACTTTATACAAGGATATTGTGAGCGTGATGGAATGTTTATGAATAATTTCTTCTGGCATCAGCCGGCATTAAATTATGGTTATGCAAAGCCCGATCCTCAACAACCATGGCAACTTCCGACAAATCATCCTGATGTAATGGCTTTGAAGGAAGAAATGAAAAATGTCATGCGGTTCTGGCTCGATTTGGGTTGCGACGGTTTCAGAATCGATATGGCCGGTTCAATTGTTAAAAATGATGATGGATCAGAAACCAGTAAATACTGGAAAACAGTAAGAGAATTTCTTGATAAAGAATATCCGGGTACATTTACTGTCGCTGAATGGTCCTATCCTAAAGATGCTGTGAGAGGTGGTTTTAATGCCGATTTCTTTCATTGGTTCAATGGGTACGACGATTTATTCCAAAAAGAAAAGATAAGAAATTCGAATCACGATGGGCATAGTTATTTTGATTCTGAGGGCAAGGGCGATATTACTCATTTTCTTGAAGTTTATTTAGATCAATATTATGATAGCAAAGATAATGGATATATTGCTGTTCCTTTTGGGAATCATGATTTAGTAAGAATAAAAAATAATGGAAGAACCGATAAAGATATTGCAGTAATCTTTGCTTTTATGTTAACAATGCCCGGAACTCCTTTTATTTATTATGGTGATGAGATTGGGATGAAACAATTAGAAGGCTTGCCTCATATTGAAGGAAGTTATATGGGTCGTGCAGGAGACAGAACACCCATGCAATGGAATAACGGGCCAAACAAAGGCTTTTCTGTTGTAAGTCCAGAAAAACTTTACAGAGCTGTCGATACATCGACCGACGCACCAGACGTAGCCTCACAAGAGAAAGATCCGAACTCTTTGCTCAATAGAGTTAGAGAACTTATTAAGCTTCACAATACAGAACCCGCACTGTTGGCTTATGCAGAATTTGTCCCCATCTATGCCGAAAAAGACAAATATCCTTTCGCATATATCAGGGGAAATGGGAAGGATAGATTACTTATCGTTGTCAATCCTGCAAAGAGAGAAGTCTCGGGTTCGTTCATCTTAAATTATAAATGTCAGAAGCCAAAACTGATTTCAGGTAAAGGAACAATTTTAATAGAGGAAAATAAAACATCGATAACCCTGGAACCCGTCAGTTATGCCATTTTTAGGATAAATGAGGTAAGATAATACGTAAGCCATTCTCTTTGAGCTTAGTAAAAGCTGATACTATTGTTGAACCAATGATATCTGTTTTGCGCAAACAAAGCAGCTTGACAGAATAACGAAGTTAGATGGCATTCGCACGATTGCAATAAAAAAACAATTGTGCTCACGACCCTTTTTACTTATGCAGAATGGACTATGGCGAGATCGGTGAGTACGCAAATTTCATTTATTATTCCCCTGAAACCATTCTTTTAGGAAGACAGCACATTCTTTCGGTGACGATGCTCGATGAATATACTTTGTACAATCGCCCGCGCCTTCCCATAGCAATTCTTCCCGCAGTGTTTCGATAACGCCGTTCCAGAATTCTCCAACAATCACGATCGGTTTTTCTTTAAGAAATCCTTTATTAGTAAATTCCCACACGGCGGCAAGTTCAAGCAGCGTGCCGGTCCCTCCTTTGAGCACAACGTACGCATTGCCTAATTCAACAAGCTTCATCATTCGCTCAACAAGCGTCGGCTGAAACATTTCTTCATCGATCCAACGATTCACACTTTTCTTGAAGGTGTTTTTAAAGGTTACGCCAATCGTTTTACCGCTTGCCTCTTTCGCTCCCCGCGCCGATGCTTCCATAATGCCTGCATATCCGCCGTTGCAAACGGTAAAGCCATTGAGTGCAAGGTTTTTCCCAACTTCGTATGCAAGCCTGTATTCTTCATCACCCTCACTTGGGTGTGAACTGCCGAAAACTGTTACTATTTTTCTCACCATCTCCATTACTCATTCCTTCAACGACTCTGCTTCTCGCCTGCTTCACTTCTTATCTGCTCACCGGTTCATGTGTTTGACCACTCAATCCAAAAACACCCAATTTACACCGACCCGAATATGCCCTCCCGGCATCGGATAGATCGGAGAAAGGATGTATGGTGCATTCAGAATATTCTGCCATGAAAGCAAGATATGAGCATCGCCAATCTTAAGAATCATAAACAGATCCAGGGTTGTTGAACGTCCCAGGATGCTTGTATTATTTTGAAAATACAAAAGCGTTTGCGGATC
Organism: Ignavibacteriota bacterium; assembly: GCA_003142575.1. Lineage (GTDB taxonomy): Bacteria > Bacteroidota > Ignavibacteria > UBA10030 > UBA10030 > Fen-1298. The sequence goes on along the minus strand of PLMS01000054.1, from coordinate 13,740 downwards.
AAACTGCATACCCTGCTGCCTGTTATAGAACTGTGAGCGTACGCCAAACTTTGCATCGAGCTTATCCTTGAAGAAAGTGTCACGATAACTCACTTCGCCGGCAAGAATGACATCGGGCATCAAAGTCTTCAATGTGTCAACTTCTTTATAGCGCGTTAATGTCAAAACGCCTAACGCTTCAAATTTGTGATAGCGAATTACTGCGCTTCCGTTAATACCCTGTATCACAACTTCTCGAACGTTGGAAATGCTGATGGCAGGAGAACCTCCCAACGTCACAGCCGGTTGAAAAACGATCGCACGTTTCACACTCCGTTGAAAACCTGTGAGACTGACCTCGAGATTCGATCCCGCCTGAAGAGTGAATCCGCCCTGGATAAATGCATGTTGCTCTTTCTGGATTTCGCTTGCGCGAAGAAACGTCGAATCAGTCCAATATCGTTCTTGAAACGTTGGGAATCTGTCAAACCACGAGACATCGGCAAATAGTGTCAACCAATCTGCGATTGCAGATTTCACTCCGGCACCGGTGTTCAGCGAACTTTCTCCATTGAGAGAGGTTGAACGCAAAGATACTGACGGTACGAATATGTCTATTAACCGCAGTTCTGCTTGCATAAACAGAGACCGCTCAGATTCGAGATGTGATGCAAGCACCCTTGTGGAATCGCTCTTGCGTCGTTCCCATGATACTCCAATAGTACATCGAACAGAATCCAGGCAAAACTGCTGCCGAAGAGAGCCACCCCAAAAAGACGATTGGGTAAAATCATCAATCAAACTAACTGACGGATTATAATATTCACGTTCCAACGTACTGTAATATACATTTGCCTGTGTTGTGAAAGAGGAATCGGAAAAAATACGTGCAATGGTATTCAAAGTGACATCCCGTCGTGATCGTTTATCCCATACATTCTGTAGATAATTTGTTATTGCTCCCGTTTCATCGAAGATACTCTCGGTTTTTGATGTGTTGACGCCTCCATTGAGTCCGTTTCCGGCTTTCGTATAAAAATCAGTGAGTGAAATATTCAATCTGTCGGAAATATTATATCGTAAACGAGTACGAACATTCCATGCATCCAAATTGGCATTGATATAACGACCGTCAGAGACCTGTCGCGAAAAGCCAACCATAAGATTCAAACCACGGGCAACATTCTGCGTGAAAAGTCCATCAGTCAGTAATGTCCCTGATGGATCCTGAACAAAGCGGAGCTTCGTCAATGGATGATAGCTGTTGTAGGAACGCGAAACAAAGTTCAGCGCTGTGCCGGCCGCATCAGATAAAGTCATCGTTGAGGCAGTGCCGGAAAGAATTTCAGCGTGATCGATAAATTCGAGCGGCAGGTCTGAAAGATTATATGTACCGGTCACCGGATCATTCATCGGTCGTCCATCTATGAGAACACCGATAGCACGTCCATCTAACCCAAAAGCATTAAGCTGTCCCCACTTCCCTGCTTCACCCAAATCGCGATAGAAAAACCCAGGCAATTTCCAAATAATATCACCAACAACTTTTGCATCGCTCCACAAAAATTGTTTCTGATACAGTGCGCTGAGTGAATCGACATCACCGGTCATCTGACCCATACCGGGAATAAAGCGGATGCGAACCGAATCGACAGCTGTTGTATCTTTATGAGCGAGAGCCGTCGAATCTGTCGATTTATTCCGACCATAAACGATAGACGTTCGCTTTCCTTCTTGTACCGTGCCTCTCGCCGCAGCAGTATCGACAGGAACTCGCACCGGTCTTCTCTCATCGTGATGTTGAGGATAAACAATGGTCCAAACTTGAAGAATCAGAAAAGCTTCAATGTAGAGAAAGGATTTCAAAGTGCAGCCAGCAAGAGATTAACGGTCCGGTTTGAATGTTGGTGCCGTAAGAGAAGTCTGGTAGTTTTTCGGAAATGATCCAAGTGCATCGAGCGCTTTCTTTTCGCTCTCAAAAAAACCAAACACGGAAGAACCGCTTCCGCTCATCAATGAGAACACCGCTCCCTTCTCTTTCAGTTTCTCTTTGAGACGACCAATTTCTGGATAGACTTTTATGGCTGATTGCTCAAAATCATTTTGTACGAGCGATGTTACTTTTTTGGGATTCACTATGTGCTTAGCGATCTTCGTTCGCAGTTCGGATCCTTTTCCATCACGCTGCAGTTTGAGATGACTATACGCCCACGTTGTCGAAATATGAATCAGCGGCGTAATGACCGCTATCCAAAATGGTATGTCTAAAGAAAAATGTTCCAGGATTTCACCGCGTCCGCTGGCGTATGCATTTCCGCCTTCAATGAAGAAGGGAACATCCGAACCGATTTGCCCTGCAATCGTACGCAGTTGATGGTCGGATAATTTCAATTTCCATAGCTCGTTCAATCCGCGAAGAACTGCTGCGGCATCACTGCTGCCGCCGCCGAGTCCGGCCCCGATAGGAATATTTTTCCGCAGCTGAATCATCACTCCTTCCTTAACCTTTCGTTCTTTCCGAAGTATGTTCGCGGCTTTGAGACAGAGGTTGGACTCATCAATGGGAACAAGAATAGAGTCGGCATTCATTTCCAATGTTTTATGCGGCTCCAAGTTTATTTCATCAAACAGATCTATTTCATGGAATATAGTTTCGAGATCGTGATAGCCGTCCGACCGCTTGCCGAGGATATAAAGCCCGATATTGATTTTTGCGTATGCTTGGAGCGTCATAATATACTTAACCGATCCTAAAATAATGCAATAAGGTGGTAGATGCAAGGATTTGAATGAAATGGGTTTCTTTGATTGTTCCGCCATTTTTTCGTATGTTTTTCAATAGAAACACATCAGCGGCACTATGAATACCCCTGAAACGAAAACTATATCGGTCGGCACAATTCATATCGGCGGTAACCATCCGTTGGTGCTCATCGCTGGACCCTGTGTCATTGAGAATCGCGAAATGATTCTCCAGACGGCGAAGACTATCCGTTCTATTACAGAGCGGCACCGAATATCGTTCATCTTCAAATCTTCCTACAAAAAAGCGAACCGCACAAGCGGCAATTCCTTTACAACAATCGGCGATGAAAAAGCATTGCAGATTCTTGCAGAAGTGAAGCGTGAATTCCATGTGCCGGTTCTTACCGACATCCATTCTCCCGCCGAAGCACAGATTGCCGCCGAGGTTGTCGATGTGCTGCAGATTCCTGCGTTTCTTTGCCGGCAAACCGAGTTGCTTGAAGCAGCCGGGAAAACAGGTAAGGTTGTGAACATTAAGAAGGGGCAATTTGTTGCACCGGATGATATGCATCTTGCTGCCGCGAAGATTGCTGCAACTGGTAACGATAAGATTCTTCTCACTGAACGCGGAACAATGTTCGGTTATCACAATCTTGTAGTGGATATGCGTTCACTGCCGATTATGCGGAAATCTGGTTATCCTGTTGTATTGGATGCGACGCATTCGGTACAGCTTCCCGGAGGCGAGAAACATCAGAGCGGCGGTCAACCGGAATTTATTTTCCCCATCGCCCGCGCCGGAGTTGCCGCAGGATGCGATGCGCTCTTCATCGAAACACATCCGAATCCTGCTCAAGCGCTCAGTGATTCTGCGAGTCAATTGAATTTAGAATTGCTTGAAGAATTAGTGAAGCAAGTAAAAGCAATTGACGATCTTGTCAAGAAGTTGCAGGGTTAAATCTTATGCCGCGTAAACAATCGATCAAATCCAGACTTCACAAGATCAAGCTCCTCCTCCTTGATGTGGATGGTGTCATGACCGACGGCGGAATCTATTTGTCCAACTCCGGAGATGAGTTTAAAAAATTCAATATCCAAGATGGATATGGTATCGTAAAACTCCAGCGCACCGGTATCAAAGTTGGAATCATCACCGGACGTGTATCAAATATTGTTACGAAGCGTGCAGAAGAATTGGGCATTACGGAGGTTCATCAGAACCTTGAAAACAAATTGGGTGTTTACGAACATATAAAAGCAAAATGGAATCTATCCGATACAGAGATTGCTTACATCGGCGATGATGAATTTGATCTGCCGGTGCTGGAATGCGTCGGTTTTTCAGCTGCTCCGTCAAATGCCGTCCCCAGTGTAAAGAAGCGTGTTCACTTTGTTTGCACTCGCGGCGGCGGAAACGGCGCTGTGAGAGAAGTGATCGATTTAATTCTCCAAAATTAGAAGTTACCCGAGAACACTATGAACGCTGATGCTACTATCCAAAAGGGAAAAGAGATTATCCGCATTGAAGCGGAAGCAATTGCAGCTCTTGAATCACATATCAATGGAAATTTTGCCGCAGCGGTCGATCTCATCTTCCATGCAAAGGGTCGTGTCGTTCTTACCGGCATGGGAAAGTCAGGCATTATCGCACGCAAGATTGCCGCAACCATGAACTCCACCGGTACACCTTCGGCATTTATGCATCCTTCCGATGCGGTGCATGGCGATTTAGGAATGGTGACACCCGATGATGTTGTGATATGCATATCAAAGAGCGGTGATACAGCGGAATTGCGGCAGCTTCTGCCTCGATTTCATCAACTCGGTGTGAAGGTGATCGCCATGGTAGGTAATTTGAATTCGCTATTGAGCAAGCAGAGCGATTTCGTTCTTGACACCAGCGTGAAAGAGGAAGCGTGCCCGTACGATCTTGCGCCAACTTCCTCGACGACAGCCGCACTGGCAATGGGTGATGCGCTTGCCATCACGCTCCTGCAAAAGCGCAACTTCACCAAAGAAGATTTTGCACTGTTCCATCCAGGCGGCAATCTTGGCAAACAATTGCTCTTGAAAGTCGATGCGATGATGATTACGGGCAGCGATATCCCGCTCGTGAAAGAAAATGTTTCTGTGTCTGATGCCATCGTGGAAATAAGCTCTAAGCGATTGGGCGCTACGTGCGTCGTGAACGATGCCGGCATTCTTTGCGGCATGCTCACCGATGGCGACCTTCGTCGTCTTCTTCAGCGAAGAATTGATATTTTAAACCTTACAGCCGGCCAAGTGATGACGAAAAATCCTAAAACCATCAGCCAAAACATGCTTGCTGCTCAGGCATTGGAGGTTATGGAGTCCTATAAAATTACTCAGCTTGTTGTCGTGGACACTGATCATCACCCGGTTGGAATTCTCCACCTCCATAGTCTGGTAGAAGCGGGACTGCGCGGAGATTCCTCCGCATGAAATCGTTTTGCATCTGGTGTTCATTGCTCTGTACTCCCATACTTATGTTTTCTGGCTGCGAAGAAAAAACACAACCATCCGTACTCTCTTCCATTGACAGCCGGACACTCCCGCAGCAAGAAAGTTGGAACAGCACGATCGTCGTATCGGACTCCGGGCGTATTACCGCAATCATTCGCGCCGGATATATTCAAGTATTCGAGTCCGACCAAAAAACCCAGATGAGCCAAGGTGTCAGGGTACGCTTTTTCAATCCGCAGGGCATTCAAACCTCCGTGCTGACAAGTGACGAAGGAAATGTTGATGAAGCGACCAATAATCTGGAAGCGCGCAAGAATGTAATTGTCGTTTCCAGCGATTCATCGCGCATGACTACCGAGCAATTATTTTGGGACAACCAGCGCCAGCTTATCTACACTCCGGCATATGTACAAATTACTACTGAGAAGGATAAACTGCAGGGACATGGATTTGAATCGGATCAAAGTTTAAAAAATTACCGCATCTTCCGCGTCACAGGTCAATCGCAAACCGAATAAAAGCAATGCGGGACCGTCTGACATATCTTTTTCTGAACACACTTCTTGTGTTCATTTGCCGCTCACCCGCTCAACAGAGCAACATCATTGACCTGCGACATGCGGACACGCTGAAAGGAAAGATTCTGGACGGTGAAGAAGTCCGCGAACTCATCGGCAATGTTCATTTCGTTCAATTTCCCACTTCCGGCGGATTGGTGAAAGTCTGGTGTGATCGGGCGCTTCGGTTCATGGTACAGAACAAGATTGAGTTGTTCGGAAACGTGAAAGTCGTTCGCGACAGCGTTACGATCCGTTCGAAAGAAGGCACCTATTATGCTGACCAACGAATGATGGAAGGACGAGCAGGCGTGGAGTTAGAACGCGGAAAGACACTTCTCACGGCAGTGAATGCAAAATATTTTGTCGATGAAAAGCGCTCTCTCTTCTGGGATAATGTAATTCTTGTTGATACATCTTCCATCGTTACATGCAATATTTTGAATTACTATGAAACAGAAGCTCGCTCTGTCGCGACCGGTGGTGTGCATATGTTTGAAAACGACAACGCCGTCAATATCTATGGTGATTCACTGATTCATCTCGAGCAGCAAAAATTTACGCTCGTGATGAAACAACCACGGTTAGTCAAAATTGATACATCTGCCAACGGGATCATCGACACGATGGTGGTGGAAAGCAGAATCATGCAATCGTTTCAAGACACAACGGATCGCTTCGTCGCCATCGACAGCGTCCGTATGGTGAAAAGCGATATGTCCTCACGATGCGGTACAGCAACATATTTTGTTCATAAGGACATTATTGCACTTCAAACCCATCCTATCATCTGGAATGGGGAAAATCAAATCACCGGCGATTCTATTCGTGTCCTTATGGAAGATAAAAAACTGAGAAATCTTTGGGTCAAGAACCGGGCAATGGCAATTTCTCGTGTCGACACAGCACTTCCCAATCGGTTCAACCAATTGACGGGCCGGGAGTTGACAATGTACTTTCGTGCTGATAAATTGGAACAGGTGGATGTTCAGAAAAACGCAACAAGTCTCTATTATTTGTTCGACAACAAGGAACCGAACGGCGTGAATAAATCAAGCGGTGACCGCATCTTAATCGATTTCATCGGCAGTGAAGTGGATCGCATAAAAGTCATCGGAGGTGTACAGGGACAATATTTTCCAGAAAAAATGATAATCAATCATGAGCCGGAATATAATCTTGACGGCTTTCGTTTATTTGAAAATCGTCCGAAACGTCAAGGCATAAAAATAGTCAGCGAGTAACAATGGCAAAACGAATCAACAAATCTGTTCCACGGACAAAGCGAATCGTTTCATCGACAAAACCGAAAGCGAACGTGCACCGCACAACAGCACGGCGAACACGAAAAGTCGAAACACCGCTGAACATTTCAGTCACACAGCACATATCTCCAATTGTGGAAATATCAACCGGCACACAGATGGCGCTCCGATCTGACAGTCTGGTGAAACGCTACAAGAAACGCACGGTCGTCAATAATGTCAGTGTGCAAGTGCAGCGGGGAGAAATTGTCGGGTTGCTCGGTCCGAACGGTGCCGGCAAGACGACGACGTTCTATATGATAGTTGGGATGATACGCCCGAACGACGGCAGAGTGTTTTTGGATGATGTAGAAATAACGAAGATGCCGATGTACCGACGAGCACGGATGGGTATCGGGTACTTGCCGCAAGAAGCCTCGGTATTTCGGCGGTTATCGGTACGGGATAACATACTTGCAGTTTTGCAGACCACATCGCTTTTGCGAAAAGAGCAGGAAGAGAAGTGCGAACGTCTAATGGAGGAATTTGGTTTAACGCACCTTGCCAAAAACATGGGGTATGTCCTTTCCGGTGGTGAGCGGCGGCGGACAGAAATTGCGCGTGCTTTAGCTCTGGATCCTAAATTCTTTCTCTTGGATGAACCGTTTGCCGGTATCGATCCCATTGCCGTAGAAGATATTATGCAGATCGTTATCAAGCTGAAGGAGAAGAACATCGGTGTGCTGATCACCGATCATAATGTGCATGAGACGCTCTCTATTACAGATCGTTCATATTTACTCTTCGAGGGAAAGATTCTGAAATCCGGTACGGCGGAATATCTCGCCAATGATCCGGAAGCGAAGAAGCTCTATCTTGGTGAGAATTTTAAATTGGATCGATACGAGTAAAAGATAGAATGCAGAATACAAAAGTCAGAAGTTATTGTTAACGACAAACAACTGACAATCACTCAATCACAAAAATCACGTTTCACCAAATACTATGATAGTCGTTTTAGAATCTGGCATAGCTGAAACACAAATTGAAGAAATCATCCGCGTTCTGCACGATCATAAATTTGATGTGCATCGCTCCACCGGTGTGCAACATACAGTCTTAGGTGCCATCGGAGTTCATCCTGAGTTTGACCATCGGCAAATCGAGTTGCTGCCCGGCGTAGCGGAGGTTTTACGCGTCACGGAACCGTTCAAACTTGCCAGCCATGCCTTTAAACGCGAAGGATCGATCTTTGATATCGGCGGTGTCAAGATCGGCGGACCCGAAGTTGTTGTCATGGCAGGACCATGCGCGGTAGAGAGCGAAGAACAAATCTTTAAAATTGCAAAACTTGTAAAAGATGCCGGTGCTAAGATTTTGCGCGGCGGGGCATTCAAACCTCGTTCTTCACCATATTCCTTCCAAGGACTTGGCGAAGATGGATTGAAACTTCTGCGCGCTGCAGCGAATGAGTTTCAACTTAAAGTTGTTACCGAAGTGATGGACAAGAGCCAAATTGATCTGATCGAAAAGTATGCAGACATTTTACAGATTGGCGCACGGAACATGCAGAACTACACATTCCTGAAAGACCTCGGCAAAGCATCGAAACCTGTGATGCTCAAGCGTGGCCTTGCCGCTACGATCGAAGAATGGCTCATGTCGGCAGAATATATTCTTTCCGGCGGCAATCAACAAGTCATTCTTTGCGAACGCGGCATCCGAACATTTGAAACCGCCACACGCAACACAATGGATATCAGTGCCATTCCAGTCATAAAGAAAAAGAGCCACCTGCCTATCGTTGCCGATCCATCGCATGGTATCGGAATTCGGGATAAGGTAATCCCCATGGCACGCGCAGCCGTCGCCGCCGGCGCGGATGGCATTATCGTTGAAGTTCATCATGATCCCGACCATGCTTTGTCTGATGGTGCACAATCGCTCTATCCGGATCAGTTTTCACAGATGATGAAAGAAGTTCGCATGATCGCTCGAGCCATCGAGCGTTCCATCGCATGAGTATCTAAGATGAAACCACAGAAGCCGCTTCCTTTTCAGCACATCACCATTATTGGCGTCGGACTCATTGGCGGATCTCTGGCGCTGGCGATCAAGCAGCGATTTCCCGCAATTCATATTACCGGCGTGGATACACCGCGAGTGCTCACGCGAGCATTGGACCGTCACGCAATCGATCTCGCCGACAAGTCGATTGAACGAGCTGTTCGTTCGGCAGACCTTGTTATTCTTGCGGCACCCGTTTCGAGTATTTCAAAGATGCTGCCTCGTATTGCAAAAAATTGTTCCCCGAACACCATCGTTACCGATACGGGAAGTGTGAAACGAATGCTGGTCGAGCAGGCACAGCGGCTCTTTCCGAACGGGAACTTCATTGGCGGACATCCCATGACCGGTTCAGAGTTTTCCGGCATCAACGCAGCGCATCCCTTGCTTTTCCAAAACGCTCTCTACATCCTCACACCAACACACACGACAAAGAAACAATCGCTGCGTGTATTGGCAAAATTTTTTACTGCGCTCGATGCGCGCATTTTTATAATCGACCCGGCAACACACGATAGCGTCGTTGCAGCTGTCAGTCATCTTCCTCAGCTTGCAGCCGTGGCGCTGATGAACTCTGTGGGCAAGCATCATCCCGATGCTCCGGACCATCTGGCGCTTGCCGCCGGCGGATTCCGTGATATGACGCGCATCGCATCGAGTCCTTTTGAAATGTGGAAAGACATTCTCTCGGCCAATCAAAAGGAAATTAGCAAAGTGCTTCGTCTCTACATCAAGCAGTTGAATAAAATCGCATCAGTTGTGGATTCGGCTCCCGCTCGCCTATCGGCAGAATTCAAAACATCCCGCACTCTGCGATCCCGCATCCCGCGTTCAATGAAAGGATATCTTACGCCGCTCGTCGAACTCGCAGTCTTCGTCGAAGACAAACCCGGCGAGCTTGCCCGCCTGACATCATCGTTGGCAAGTCACAGCGTTAATATTAAGGATATGGAATTACTGAAAGTTCGTGAAGGACGGGGCGGGACATTCAGACTGTCTTTTGAAAATAGGATTGTTGCCGCTGAAGCTGCGCACATACTTCAAGGTGAAGGTTTTGACGTTGGCGGGAAGTGGTAGATTAGAATTTGCGCCGAAGGCGCAGAGATTACAGATTTCAGATTGGAGATTTGTAGAAAAACTGATTTCTGACTCCTGAATTCCGACTTCTGTTTTTTACTTTTTGTCCGTCCCCGATGGTGAATCCGTCGAAGGCTTTGAATCGGGTTTTGATTTAGATTCTGATTTAGACTCTGATTTTGATTTAGATTTTGTTTCTGTTTCTGATTTAGACCCAGATTTTGATTTAGATTCTGATTTAGATTCTGATTTAGATTCTGATTTTGATTCAGACTTAGGCTCTGATTCGGGTTTAGACTCGGGTTTGGTTTCAGGCTTCGATTCAGTTTTCGATTCTGATTTCGCGCTTGATGAAGATGGAGAGGAACTTGACTTCTTGTAATCAGTTTGGTAAAAACCGCTTCCTTTAAATACTAATCCCATCCCGCTTGACATCAATCGTTTCAGTGATGGTTCGGCACATTTTGGGCAGATAACCAACATTTCTGCGGACATTGATTGCAATTCCTCAAACTCGAATCCGCACGATTTACAACGATACTCGTATGTCGGCATTTTTCCTTTACTGCTTCCTGCTTTGTTGCTTCATACCTTGTGCTTACTACTATAATCAATATACTTTCGATTTACCAAGATTTCAATGAGATTCCATAAGAACATTTTGGAACCCTGAGGCCCAGAAATTTGTTAAAGAGAGTACAATATTACTAAAAGGAGACTACTCATGTTAAGCAAATCTTTGCAGGATGCCATCAACGAACAAATCAACCTTGAACTTTCTTCTGCCTATGTTTATCTTTCGATGTCGGCACATTTCGAAGGTGAAAATCTCGGCGGATTCGCTAATTGGATGCGTGTACAGTACCAAGAAGAAAACGGACACGCGATGAAGTTTTTCAAATATGTGTACGACCGCGGCGGCAAGGTACACCTGAAAGTTATTTCGCAACCTGCCGCAAAATTCAAGACACCTTTAGATGTATTCAATCTGGTTTTGGAACACGAGCAAAATGTCACCGCATCTATTAACAAACTCTATGAGCTGGCTGTGAAAGAGAAAGATTACGCATCACAGTCCTTTTTGCAGTGGTTCATCAATGAACAAGTAGAAGAAGAGAAGAACGCCACGGACATCATTAACATGCTGAAAATGATTGGAACTACTCCGATCAGTTTGATGATGGCTGACCGCCAATTAGGTGCTCGAAAGAACAATTAATTTGCCAGCTATTGCAGGGGCGAGATCACCTTGCCCCTGGTTCATCGATATTAATCCATTTCTCTTTGCCCGCCGGAGTTTGCTTTGTAACGTAGGCGGGCTCATTCAAATATAGTATCACGCTTCGCGCGATTCAGTTATCTGGGCAAGCCGAGCTTGTTGAGCTTTGGTTGCACATTTTTCAGTGTCCCGTTGTTTCATTAACTGGGCGAAATCCCGCTGTTTCGCGTTGTGTGCATCCCGCTGTTTTATATCGGGATAGCAGGAAGCGCCTGGTTCGGTTGCATTTACTTAGAGCCAACGACGAACCTTTAATTTATAAAGAATAAAAGCTTGACCGAATTTTAATTCAAGAGCTTTTTCTTCTGGTTTGATTTGGAAATAGTTCATAAAAAAAATAAATAATGGAATAAAAACCACTGCTAAAATATTTGAAAGAAATAAAAGCCATCCAAGTAAAACAAAGAGCAATCCCAAATACATTGGATTACGAGTAAAAGAATAAACACCAGAGACCACAAACGATGAAGCATAATTTAATTGTACTGAATTTATAGTCGTCTTTGCCGAATAAAATGAATACATAGCAAAAACACTTATTATGCCACCAACAACCGAAATGATGCACGATAATGTTTTACAATATGGAATTGCGAACGAATAATCCGAAACAATATTTGTAACAGCCCACATACAAGCAGCAAATAGTACGGTAACTATTGGCGGCGGTATTTTTAATTGTAATGCCTTCATTTATATATGTCACCTAACAGGCGGAGCCCCATTACTGTAACACGTGAAGCGTGTTTCCTCTTCTATAGTTCATGCTGATAACTTTTGCGCCAGAGGCGCATGAGCCTTTGGCTCACAAATTAAAACAAATCCTCTGCTCGTCATGAATTGTGCAGTATGCTCATTCAAATTTAGTATCGCGCTTTGCGCGATTCAGTTATCTGGACAAGCCGAGCTTGTTGAGCGCTTTATGCACGTTTTTCAGTGTCCCGTTGTTTCATTAACGGGGCGAAACCCCGTCGCTTTCGCGTTTTTTGCGTCCCGATGTTTTATATCGGGATGGCGGGGAGCGCCCGGTTAGCCAGCAATTGTCAACTACTTTTTACTTAATGTTTGTTTCGGTTTTATTAATATTAAAGGCAATTTCATTTGCACTATTTCCCGTGAGTATGTTCTTCATATACGACACGTAGGTCTTGCTTGTACTATCCCTGTAAAGACCAAATTGAAAGTGAGGTCCCACATTATCATTGTAACCAACGGGCCCTTTATACTGAACAATTTGTATGTTATTCCACCAAATATTAATAAACCCATCGTCTTCATAAGTCCATTTAGCGTCAATTACAAAGTCGTGCCATCTGTTTAAAGTAAAATCCTTGGTTTTAAATATTTTCTCAGATGGAATATCATCCACGTTCCAGATAATACGCTTAGAACTATGCACGAGCTTAATACTAAAAATACCGTTTATAAATCGGAAAGAAAGAACCGGATTTCTATTATGTTCACCAATCCACCATTTATCGGCACCGTGCCACTGAGCTAATACCAAACGATTGTCTTCAATGGGAAAATCACCAGGTAATAGGATGTTGAAGCGATACCATTTCTCGGATTTCAATGCAGGTCGGTCTCTAGCGTCTATCTCAGCTCGAAAGGATTGATCTCCTCTTATATTGGTCCAGTATTCATTTTTTCTCAATTCGAAACGCAATGATTGCTCTTTACTTACAGAATCTGTTAAGACGTTAATAGAATAGGACTTGTCAGGTGAGAGCAGTCTTCCCGAGGATATTATTTTCCCCAACCATTCACTTTTGATTTCATTCTTCTGCAGCCAATCATTTTTAGCATCGGTGTCAATTTTATACAACCGATTGACATAAAAAATTAAAATAAGTATAACACAAAAAATAATGGCAATGAAAAATATTAAGCGCTTTTTCATATTGATTAATTATTCATACCTTTGCAATTACTGGCTAACGGACCGGCTCCCGATAAATCGGGATGCGCACCCTGCCTGCGTGCCGAAGGCACTTCGGCAGGCAGGTGATAATTTTCAATATACACAAAACAGGCGGAGCCCGCGTATAATGCTATCCCGCAAAGCGGGATACCTAAAGCTACGCAGATATACTTCCGACGCTGTAACACGCGTAGCGTGTTTCCTCTTCTATAGTTCATGCTGATAACTTTTGCGCCAGAGGCGCATGAGCCTTTGGCTCACGAATTAAACCAAAACCCCTGCTCGCCATGTGCGTTTTTTGCGTCCCGATGTTTTATATCGGGATGGCGGGGAGCGCCTGGTTATACAGCTTGCGTGTTTTATTTTATGGATTTGTATATGAAG
>PLMS01000142.1 GCA_003142575.1 Ignavibacteriota bacterium | reverse complement strand
GAAAGCACACACAGGATCAATCCTGGAATTCCATCGAGAAATCCGAGGCGCACTATATACATCCTGATGAATACCCAGATGGGATTAATGATCAATTGAACGAGCATAAATCCCTTTTTGTGTACCACCAACTCTTCGGCTGCGAGTGAAGTGTACTTGTTGAACTTCTCAAAATAATATTTCAGATCGGGATCAGTGTAATGAAGAAGATCCGAGTGTAATGAAATTGTTTCTCCATGGACTTCCAATCGCTCATGCACTTTTTCTTCCGTGAATCGGCCCGCTGAACGCCGAAATACGCGCATAACGCGTCCAGGATACCATCCGCAATGATTGATCCATTTGCCAAGGAAATTTGCTCTCCGCGGCATACTCAATGCGACTACTTGTTGATCAACCGAAGAAATTCTATCGAGTATTTCTTTCTTTAATTCCGGCGTAACACGTTCATCGGCGTCAAGAGATAAAATCCATTCACTTGTGCATTGAACCAGCCCATAATTCTTTGCCACACCGTATCCATCCCAAGGTCGACTGAAGATCTTTTGAGTAAATTCTTTTGCGATATCAACAGTACGATCCATGCTTCCTGCATCGACAACGATAATCTCGTCCGCCCACGTAACCGATTTGAGACAGGCGCGAATGTTCCTCTCTTCATTTTTTGTTATAACGATAACAGAAAGAGTGCTCACTTCACTTCAATCCTATCCGGCAACAACGATGTTCACTAATTTGTTCGGAATAATAATTCTCTTGATGATGTGCTTGCCGTCCGTGTAGCGTTTGATGTTGGCATCATCTAATGCCAGCCGTTCCAGTTCTGCATCGGAAGTATCCTTCGCAACGGTTACTTTCGATCGTATCTTTCCATTGATTTGTAACACCACCTCCACCGTCAATTCTGCACATTTTGCTTCATCATACACAGGCCACGGTTCATATGCTGTCGACTTTGCATGGCCAAGCTTTTCCCAAAGTTCTTCCGCAACATGAGGAGCGAACGGTGAAAGAAGTAATACAAAGTTTTCCAGTAGCTTGCGAGGCCGGACTTCCAACTTCATCGTTTCATTCACAAATATCATCATTTGTGAAATGGCAGTATTGAATCGAAGTCCGTCAATATCGTCTCCAACTTTTTTTACAGTTTGATGATAGAGCCGTTCATAATCGATAGTCGGTGCAACATCCTGGATGAATGCATCTAACGTACCTTCATCATTCACAAACAATCGCCAAACACGATTGAGAAAACGGAAAACCCCTTCCACACCGCGTGTATTCCACGGTTTCATTTCTTCCAACGGACCCATAAACATCTCAAACAAACGCATCGAGTCGGCACCATATTCTTTCACGACATCATCTGGATTAACGACATTTCCGCGTGACTTCGACATCTTGCGGGAATCTTCACCAAGAATAATTCCTTGGTGCCTCAACTTCATGAATGGTTCCTTCGTGCTGACATAGCCAAGATCATAAAGTACTTTGTGCCAGAATCGCGAATACATCAGATGCAGCACAGCATGTTCTGATCCGCCAACATAGAGATCAATCGGCATCCATCGCTTTTCCTTTGTGGTATCACAGAATGCATTGTCGTTTTTAGGATCGATGAAACGGAGATAGTACCAGCACGAGCCAGCCCATTGCGGCATTGTGTTTGTCTCACGTCGTCCTTTCAAACCTGTTTCTTTATCAACAATGTTGATCCAATTTGCTGCAAGAGCTAAAGGCGACTCCGTCGTTCCGCTCGGTTGGAATTTCTCCAGGCTCGGCAACTCCAAAGGCAATTCCTTTTCATCCATCGCCTTCATTGTTCCATCTTCAAGATAGATAATGGGAATCGGTTCACCCCAATACCGTTGACGTGAGAAGAGCCAGTCTCGAAGCTTGTACTGAATGGTCGCTTTGCCAATTCCCTTCTTTGCCAGCCATGCCGCAATGGTCTTCTTGGCTTCCGGAGTTGGAAGCCCGTTGAGCGAGACTTCATTGTTCGAAGAATTTATTCCGATCCCATCTTCCACAAAACACTCCGGTGCATTCGGACCACCATCAACCACTTTGAGGATAGGCAAATCATATTTTTTTGCAAATTCCATATCACGGTCGTCGTGACCCGGCACAGCCATAATTGCTCCGGTGCCATAACCCATCATCACGTAATCAGCGATCCAGATCGGAATTTCTTTTCCGGTTGTCGGATTCATCGCATAACCGCCTGTGAAAACACCTGTCTTTTCTTTTTCTGTTCCACGCTCAAGATCGCTTTTGATTGCCGTCTCTTTTCGGTACTTCTGAATTTCCTGAACCCGCTCCGGTGTTGCTATGGTATCCACAAGAGAATGTTCCGGAGCAAGCACCATATAGGTTGCGCCGAACAATGTATCAGGTCGTGTAGTGAAGACACGGATTTTTTCTGCTTTACCTTTCACCAGAAATTCAACCTCAGCTCCTTCCGAGCGGCCGATCCAATTGCGTTGCTGTTCAAGTGTCGATACAGGCCAATCGAGCTCCTTTGCATCTTCTAATAGACGGTCGGAGTATGCAGTAATTCGCATCATCCATTGCCGCATCGGACGGCGTTCGACCGTGTAGCCCTTTTCGGTCCATTCGGCAACTTCCTCATTTGCCAAAACTGTGCCGAGCGCTTCGCACCAGTTGACAGGAATTTCTGCAATAAACGCTAAACGAAATTGCGCGATAAAATCGTGCTTTTCTTTTTTCGATTTATTCTTCCAATCGTCTGCGGTGAAATGTTTTTCAATATTCAGGTTTTTCGTTCCATGCACAGCAAGCTCTTGCTCCAATGTTTCAATGGGCTTGGCTTTACGTTCTTTCGGATCGAACCATGAATTATAGATTTTCAGAAATATCCACTGCGTCCATTTGTAATATTTCGGATCGGTGGTATTCACTTCACGTTCCCAGTCATAGCTCAAGCCCAGCATTTTAATCTGGCGTCGGAATGTATCAATGTTTCTCTCGGTTGTTACGCTGGGATGAATGTTCGTCTGCATCGCATAGCGCTCTGCCGGTAAACCAAACGCATCCCATCCCATCGGATGGAGAACCGCAAAACCTTTCATTCGCCTATAACGGCAAAGAATATCTGTGGCGGTATACCCTTCCGGATGACCGACGTGCAGGCCGGCTCCGGATGGATACGGAAACATATCCAGTATATAGAGCTTTTGTTTCGTTTCATCGTCAGGAACACGGAATGTCTTTTTGCTGTCCCAGTATTCCTGCCATTTTCGTTCGATGGTTAAAAAATCATACTTCAT
Source organism: Ignavibacteriota bacterium (assembly GCA_003142575.1). Lineage (GTDB taxonomy): Bacteria > Bacteroidota > Ignavibacteria > UBA10030 > UBA10030 > Fen-1298. The sequence goes on along the minus strand of PLMS01000142.1, from coordinate 8,840 downwards.
GTCGGAAATAATCCTTTACTCCGAATGGGAATCAACCTGCATCTCATTGATGCGGTCGTATAGAATTTACGTAAAGTGTGCTCTATTATCAACGGATGGAGAAAGAAAGGCAATTTCTCAGTTTAGTGCAGTCAAGACTTGCATTCTGAACAATACTGTTGATTATCAGAAAGAAATTCCTGACATCACTAACCAGCTATGTTAAATCGAGACACTACACCAAAAAGCACATTCTCAGATTGTCCCGATATCGCCCTAAGAACGCAACAGCCTTCTTCAGAGAAATGTCTATCGAAATGGACTTATGATTATAATATCGCCACTACATTCTCCTGCATCGGTAATCCGGTAACAAGAACTTCATTATCTTTCGTGATATAAACATCTATCTCACTGCGGACACCGAATTTATCACGGAGATAAATTCCTGGCTCAATGGAAAATGAAGTTTGAGATATTATAGTTCGTTCGTCACGAGTTTCCAGGTTGTCCATATTGGCACCATTACCGTGCACTTCCTCGCCGATTGAATGCCCCGTGCGATGAACAAAATATTCGCCATATCCTTGTTGAGTAATATAATTCCTTGCCGCGTCATCTACTTCATATCCATGGACAACTTTCCCCTTCTCCATAGAAGAGCGTACAAAGTTTAATGCCGCATCACGTCCGCCTTTAACGATTTGGAAAATCTTTTCATATTCTTGAGGCACTTTTTCACCTATAAAACCTGTCCACGTAATATCGGCATACACCGAGCGCAGCTTATCTTTCTTCGCCCACAAATCCAAGAGTACAAAATCACCTTTTTGCAGCAGAGAATGAATCTCTTTTGTCGGTTCGTAATGCGGATTGGCGCTGTTCGCATTGACCGAGCAATTAGGGTCGCTTGATGTGACTAATCCACGGTTCTTAAATTCCAATACCATAAACTGTTGAACATCATATTCTGTAACTGCACTATTCGACATGATTTTATCTCGAATAAATCCAAATGCTTTATCCGCAATTTGCCGAAGATGTGTCGCACTTTTGATGTTGTCATTCAATTGCTCTTCATCCCAGCGTGCTTCAAAGTATTGGATGAGATTCGCCGAAGACACCACTTCTACCCCGGAAGTTCGAACCAATTCAACAGCGCCTGCATCGACGGTTGAGACATATGGAATCGCACACTTCGGCGAATATTCCATCGCCACTCGTTTTGAACCGGAAAGAAGTTTCTTCAATCCCTCTTCCAATGACCGCCAACTCAGATAGATGCTTTTCCCGCCCGGCAAAGCATCCAAATTCCACTCTTCAATTCTATGCACCAATTTCCTTGGCTCACCGATGGCAGGTATATAATAAAAGTATCGGCGTGTGAACATAATATGCTCTGGAAGCGCAAGAAGCCGGGTTGCAAAGACATTTGATTCTCTAAAGTTATAAAGCAGCCAGCCATCGATCTTTTCAGCCTGCAATACCTTTTGGATCTCGCGAATCAGTTTTGGGTAATCTTTTGATGCTGCCATAGGGTTCGCCCTTTCAGCAAGTATGATGTGTACAAATAAAAACCCGCCCCGACTTCCGCATAAGAATGGCGGACAAGTGTCGAGACGGGCTTAATGTACGATACAGTCAGTTACTTTACAACTTGTCCCACTGGGGCTTGTTCCACAAGGACTTTCTCTTCCGTCCCTTCCGCGGAATTCGGAACACTCACGGATTTGCGTCTGCCGTTCTGATGTTTCCGCATATACTTGCGCTCTACCGGATGCTGTTCTACCGTTGCATCTTCTACATCCGGATAAGTATAAATCTCATATTTATAGTTGCGGAGCAGAATATCTTTCCCATTCCGTCCGAGCACATATTGCGGTAATAATGGAATCTTTCCACCTCCGCCCGGCGCATCGATAACATAATAGGGAATGGCAAGTCCTGATGTATGCCCGCGTAGTTTATCCATAATCTCTAAACCAACGCGCACAGGTGTTCTGAAATGGTTTGTGCCTTTGGTGAGATCGGCTTGATAGATGTAATACGGACGCACACGCATCTTGAGCAGCTTTCGATGTAATTCCAGCATGACATCGGCGCTATCGTTCACACCTTTCATCAACACGGCTTGATTACCGACAGGGATTCCGACATCCGCGAGCATATTGCACGCACGCTCAGCTTCCGGCGTGCATTCCCACGGATGGTTGAAATGGGTGTTCACATACAGTGGATGATATTTCTTCAACATTCTACAAAGTTTTGTAGTAATCCGCTGGGGCAAAACGCATGGCATTTTTGTTCCCAGGCGAATAATCTCGACGTGAGGAATCTCTCGAAGTCCTGCAAGCACTTTCTCTAAAGCATAATCGGTTACCATCAATGGATCACCGCCTGAGATAATCACATCCCGTATCTCAGGATGAGCGGCAATATATTCTAATCCACGTTGGATGAATTTTGCATTGATCTTCGTCGAATCACTCACTTTTCGTTTACGCGTACAGAAGCGACAGTACATCGAGCATTGACTGGTGATGAGAAAGAGCACTCTGTCTGGATACCGATGCGTAATACTGGGAACAGGACTATCAGCCTCTTCATTTAAAGGATCCTCAGGCGCTTTCTCGTCCTGAAGTTCAATTGCATCCGGAATACATTGCCGCCAAATAGGATCGTTTGGGTAGCGAATTAAACTGAGATAGTATGGATTAATTCTGATATGGAAAAGCTTGTTGAGCTTCTCGGCGGTTTCTGTATCGAATCCAAACCGCTCAACTAAATCTTTTGCACTGTCCACGCTCTGTCTCAGCATTTCTTGCCATAGTTCCATAACGTATGCGCTTGCTCCTTAGAAGTGTTTGGTATAGATGACCAGGTCATCACCCGGTGCATAGTAATCTTTAATATGAGCTGTCTCTGTGTACTGATGCCGAAGATAAAACTTTCGTGTCGGTTCATACTTCGGCTGTGACGATGTTTCAACAACAAGCAATGTTCCGCCCATTCCCTGCACTTGCTGTTCACAATGCTCGAGCAAGTCGCGGCCAATCTTTTTTCTGTGCATACGTGGATGCACCGCAATCCAATACAGATCATACGTCGATTTTGTCATCGGTGTCGGTCCAACACAATAATATCCTTGAAGAGCGCCGAACTCATCCACATACGTATACAGGAAATAATCTTTCTGATCTTTCTCATTCGCCGCGATTTCCATCAACTCTATGGCGACGTCAACTTCTTCTTCATGAAATACTTTTGTTGCGCGAACGATTTCTGCTAATTGTGCAATATCAGTTTTTTCAAATTTCCGAATCAGCATATTCTTACTAACGTGTTCGTTCAAGAGCAGTCTCAATAATTTTTGCAAGCATATCTTCAAAGGTCATGCCAGCTGCACGAGCAGAACGTGCAAATCCCGTATCCCGTGAAATATCAGGATTCGGATTCACTTCCAGCACATAAGGAGTGTTCGATGCATCAAGCCGAATGTCCACGCGCGCATAATCGCGGATCTCCATCAACGTATATGCTTGCCGTGCGATATCACGAACCCGCTGCTCTACTTCAGGTGTAAGCTTTGCGGGACAGGTTCCTACCGTACCAATATATTCTGCTGTTCCTTCTACCCATTTTGCGTTGTACGTTACAATTTTTGGATAGTTCGGCGGTAACTTTGAAAAATCAATTTCGGAAATCGGAAGAATCGTCGGCCGTTCATTCCCGATGATCGCGACATTTAATTCTCTTCCTTCAATATATTCTTCCACCAAAGCAGGTTGATTATATGTCTTCACAACAAATACAACTCGTTGACGAAGTGATTCAATATCACGCACAACGGATGAATTTTCAATTCCTATACTTGCATCTTCCCGTGATGGCTTCACAATCATGGGAAAACTCAAACGCAGATCATCGAGATTAATTTCTTCGGCTCTTTTATAGAGAGCATGACGTGCTGTCGATATTCCATGGGCATCCAAGATCACTTTCGTTCGGACTTTATTCAAACACGTACCGAGCGCAAGTGGTGCGGCACCGGTATAGGGAACATTCATCAACTCATAAATGCCGGCAACATGCATCTCGTTTATCGCCTGCCCCCTGAGCGATTCACAAAGGTTGAATACAAGATCAACCTTCGTTTCCTCAAGAAATTTGATAAGCCGCTTAATGTCGCCATTGATATTAAAGAGCGATGTGCGATATCCTTTTTGCTGCAGGGCTTCTTGCATCCTTTCACGTTCTTCAACAACACCTATTTCCGATAGGTCTATCACGTTGCCAACAACGCTGGCGATACTAGCTGAGGAAGATGCTAAGGCCATTGCTTGTCCAGCTTCAACAGCGAACTTTCTCGCTTCTTCCGATTCGACGATCAACTCATTAAAAACTATTGCAATATGTGCCATTTCTGGCATCAATTCTCTAATCCTTTGTTTGTAAGCCGTATCGTTTAATTCCAGCCTCTAAGACGGTATTTACCATTGCAAGATAATCCAAGCCTGCCGCTCTGGCGGCCTGAGGAAAACAGGAATGTTCATTAGGGTTTGGGAGAATTCCAGGTAAAGGATTCACTTCTAACACATAGGGCCGACCATCTTCATCTAATCGTATGTCAATTCGGCACCAGTCCCGGCAACGCAAAACCCGATATGTATCGCGGCAAATCGTTTCAATTTCTCTTTGTAATTTTGCTGGTATCTTTGCCGGACATTCGTGAACATCGAGAGGATTATCTAATGAATCCCAAATCCACTTTGCTTCATACGAATAGATATGATTGACGCCATCCGGAAGTGAATCAAAGCGAATTTCCACAATTGGTAATACTTGAAGATCTGAACCATTTCCGAGAATACCGATGGTAAACTCTCTTCCACTCAGAAATTTTTCGACGATTGCAGGTTCTTCATATTCGAAGAACACTCTTCCCGCTTGTCTGCGAAGTTGCTCGTTTGTGTGCACGACAGATGAGTTAAAAATTCCTTTGCTTGACCCTTCATGCAAGGGTTTAACAATACATGGAAGGAAATCATCGAAGTTGGATAATTGATCGATGGAATCTATGACAGCAAAAGGTGGGGTCGGAATTCTGTAGTAAGCGAGAATTTCCTTCGCACGCGACTTATCAAGACAAATTCCTAGTGTGATCGGATCTGAACCAGTGTATGGAATTCCCAGCATCTCAAGCATCGCTGGAATTTGTGCTTCACGCGATGGTCCTCGAAAACCTTCAGCGATGTTGAAGACAATATCTGGACGTGCACAGAGGAGTTTGAGGTAGGATTCCTCGTTGGCTTCGATGAGAGTAACTTGGTGTTTCAATTCAAGCGCCGTCTTCACGGCGAGAATGGTTTCTTCTGTATCCCATTCTGCATATGTATCAGCTTTCGTCTGTTGAAGATTCGATTCTTCTGCACCGGATTCTTTTCTTCTTTGAAACTGGTCCGGATCGCTTTCACTACTCGAAGCTTCTTCTCTACTTTCTTTCTTGACATTGTAGACGAGAGCTACGTTCAGTCGCTTTAGCAAACGGTACGATCAACCTTTCAAGTGTGACTGATCTACTTTGCTGTTTCAATGAACAACAAATGTTGATACTAATATAATCCTTTATAACTTGTTGTCAAGTTTTTTTGACCATGAAACGCATTTTTTTTCTAAAGAGGTGATCAGTGAAAGTCATGCTGGGATCGTAGCGAAGACAAAAAATATTTCATGAAATGTTTTACTGCGAGAGAATTATTTTATTTCGATCGTACAACAACTCAGTGCACGGTTCTGAGAGATATATTTTTCATAGTACACATTTTTTAGTCAACCAATCTTTCCCAATTCAAGAATTTCTCTGAACGCTTCATCAAAATGTTTTCTGATACATTCGTTCTCCTTCTGACGGAGATGCGGATCATTCTTAATGAGATCGAATGCTTCTTTGTGTGCTTGTGTAACAAGCTCCGAATCATCGATAAGATTGGCGATATGTAACCCAGGCACTCCGCTCTGCTGAGTTCCGAAGAATTCTCCCGGGCCTCGCAGTTTCAAATCCACTTCCGCGATTTTAAATCCATCCACGGTCTGCACCATTGTCTCCAAACGTGTACGCGCATGTTCCTTTTCGTCACGAATTTCCGATATATCCATTTTCTTTGCATGCGCATCGAACCAGCCATAATTTGCAATGAGGATGCAATAGGATTGATCTGCGCTTCTGCCAACGCGCCCGCGCAACTGATGAAGCTGCGCAAGTCCGAAACGTTCTGCGTTTTCAATAAGCATGACGCTTGCATTGGGAATATCGATACCAACCTCAATCACCGTTGTCGAAACAAGAATGTGAATTTCTCCCTTCTTGAATTTTTGCATCACTTCTTCCTTCGCATCTGATTTCATTCTGCCATGTAAAAGTCCGAGCCGATACTCCGGGAAGATATTCTGCTGAAGATGTTCATATTCTTGTGTAGCTGCTTTGAGATCGACCTTTTCCGATTCTTCGATAAGCGGATAAACAATATATGCTTGTCTCCCGCGTTGAATTTCTTCTTTTACAAATTGATAGACCCGCACTTTTTCTTTTTCTGTCCGAAGAGCCGTGCGTATGGGCTTGCGATTTGCCGGCATCTCATCGATCACAGACACTTCAAGATCCCCATAGAACGTCATCGCTAATGTGCGTGGAATTGGTGTCGCTGTCATAATAAGCACATCGGGATTTATTCCTTTTGAGCGCAATGTAGCGCGCTGCATAACACCAAACCGGTGCTGTTCATCCACGATAACAAGACCCAGATTCATAAATTCGACTTTCTCTTCAACCAACGCATGCGTGCCTACCACGATTTGCGCACTTCCCTGCCGGATGTCTTCTAAAACGTCCTCACGTAGTTTCTTCCGCTGGCCTCCGACGAGCAATCTCACAGTCACGGAAAGCCCTTTGAGGAACTCTGTCAGTGTCTGGTAGTGCTGCTCTGCAAGAATTTCCGTCGGCGCCATAAATGCCACCTGCAGACCGTTCTCAACTGCAATAAGAGCAGCACATAATGCCACAATCGTCTTTCCGCTTCCGACATCGCCTTGCAGAAGCCGGTTCATCGGATACGGGGATTTAAAATCGTCGACAATTTCCCGCAGTACTTTCCTTTGTGCTTTTGTCAATTCAAAATGAAGAGAATGAACAAGTTGATGGGCGAGTTTGCTTTCCACATCATACGTTCGTCCTCTCAGTTGTTGCTGTGCGTTTCGTTTTCGTAACGCCAGCATCAATTGAAGGAAGAACAGTTCTTCGAACTTGAGCCGCCGGCGCGCTATTTCTAATTCCTGAAAATTTCCGGGGAAATGGATGGATCGTAGTGCCGATTTTTCATCACAGAGATCATGCCGCTGCATTATTTCTAATGAGAGTGTTTCATCAACAGCAGAGAGATGATGATCAACTGCGTTACGGATGATACGCCGAAATCCGCGGCTATCAAGTCCGACTTTTTCAAACTCGGCACTGGAACGATACTTCGGGATAATACTGCCGGTATTAAAAAGTTTTCCCCAATCCGGTTCATCCTCCTCAGCGCTTTTTAATCGATCGTACTGTGGATGGACGAATTGCGGACGGTTCAGTTTATCCAATGAGGGGATGGCTGACAGCGCAAGGAATTCTCCATTCTCAAATGCATTCTTCAGCCACTGAAATCCCTCAAACCAAACACAAGTTAAGAAGCCGCTTTCATCCTTAACAGTAAGAAGAAAAATAAGTTTATTGCCGCGCCGAGTACGCCGCGCTTCCTGGCGATACACTTCGGCAAAAATAGTAACAGGTTCGCCCTTCTCCACGTACATACGAAGGTCGGCAATACGGACAATTTGACTGCGGTCGAGATACCCGCGCGGAAAGTAATAAAAAAGATCCCTTGCGCTCCTGAATCCGAGGTTTGCCAATGCTTCTGCCCGCTTTGGCCCGACGCCTTTAATATATTGAAGAGGCGGTTGTGAATTCGGAGTTTCGATACTTCGCTTCATCATTCTGCTCGCTATAAATAATGTTTTCGAAAATGCTGAAGGAAGATAGCCAAAGAGCTATTGAAATTCAAACGTAGTGCAGGTGGAATTCCTTCCTGACATTCCTATTTGCAAGCTCGCTTCGTCTGACTTAATGTGAATCGCTGCTACAACGATTTTCTATAGCCGACGTCGTTGACGTCGGCTCTTCCTCATCCCACGATCACCCGCCAAAATAACGTCAGGCAAGCCGATCGCGGCTACAATTTCTCTATAGATTATGTCACTAAGGTTCCACGGATCACTTTCCATCCAACACTTCCCTTACCACTTTCAGAACTTTCTTGAGATCATACGGTTTATAGAGAAAATGTTGTACTCCAGCTTTCAGAAATTCTCCTTTCATTTCCGGATCAAGAAAACCTGTCGCCAGGATAATGTGTTCATTCGGATTGATTTTTTTGATCCGTTGACACACCTCCAGACCGGTTATAGTAGGCAATCCAAGATCGGTTAGCACAAGAGCGATATCGTTCTTTTTCTCTTGATAGATTTTCAATGCCGTCAATCCATCACCGGCAGAAAGAACGTTGTATCCCTTTTCAACAAGCACCATCTGAAGAGACATCATAAGCATCTCTTCATCCTCTACAACCAGCAACGTCTCTGTTCCGCCCGGAATCTCTTCCAACGTTTCTTCATCTTTTACACTGATTGGCGCTGCGACTTGCGACGCGGGCAGATATAAACGGAAGGTCGTTCCCTTGCCAAGCTCGCTTTCCACATCGATAAATCCTTTATGAGTCTGTGCAACACCGAACACCACAGATAATCCCAATCCGGTTCCTTTTCCTATT